>JAIFKN010000255.1 GCA_020049615.1 bacterium
TGGCCAGCGACCGCAAGCCACAGGAGGGACGCTCGCCCGCCCTGGTCCTGCGCGTGCGGGCGGTGAAGGACCTGGCGCTGCCGCCGAACGATCCCCTGGCCAAGGCCTTCGAGGCCCTGCGCCGCACCCTCGCCGAGCAGATCCGCGCCCGAGCCGCCAGCGCCAACATCCTCGCCAACCTGTCCGAGATCCGCGCCCACAAAGGCGTGCCGGTCCAGGCCAAGGCGGCGGCCGAGGCGCAGGAGTCGAGCCGCGCGCTGTGCGTCGTCGCGATCGAAGCCTTCGCCGCCGCCAAGGAGGGCGTGGTGTTGCCGGTGCTGAAGCCGATCGCTGATCCGGCGATGCCGCGCCTGGCCAAGACGCTGGCCGGGCTCGACCAGGCCGACGCCGACAAGCAGCTGCCACCGGTGATCCGCGAGCAGGACGACATCATCGCCCGGCTCACCGCCCTGCTTGGCACGCTGGCGGCCGAGGCGCGGCAGCAGCAGGCAGCGAAGCCCGTGGGCGCCACCGCTCCCGAAGCCGACCGCACGAAGGTCGAAGAGCTGAAGAACGACCTCGAACGCTTCCTCGACGACCAGAAGCGCATCCTCGAACGCAGCCGCACCCTCGCCGACGGTGGCGGCGCCGACCTCACCGCCGACGAGGAGAAGATCGCCGGTGAGCTGGCGAAGGCGGAGAAGGAGTGGGCCAAGTTCCTGGAAGAGAAACTGACCAACTTCGCGCAGAACCCGCCGCAGGACTTCAGTGACGCCAGCCTGGCGAGCGAGACCAATGCGGTGTGGCAGGACGTGAAGCTGGCCGCCGACGCGCTCGACGGCAAGAAGATCGAGCTGGCCGTGCCGCGCGAACAGGCCGGCATCGAGAACGCGGAGAAGATGGTCAACAACCTGGAGAAGTGGCTGTCCGACGCACCGGACAAGCTCAAGTGGGAGATGGAGGACGCGCAGGCCCCGGCCGACGTGGCAGTGGCCGAGCTGCCCGCCGAGCTGGAGGACATCGTCGGCGACCTGCTCGACAAGGCCGAGGAGATGACCCCCGACGTGCAGGACGCGACCAGCTCGTGGATGGACTCGCTCGACAAGGGTGCCGGCTGGACCGCGGCCGATGGTCCGATCTCGAACATGAGCGCCAAAGGCATCACCGGCAACGTGCTGCCCAACCAGAGCGAGATCGGCGGGCGCAGCGGCGAGGGTCGCAACGGGCGCAGCAACGGCCAGATGGTGCAGGACGAGGCGGTGGGCAAAGGCGGCCAGGAGACCCCGACCCGCCTGTCGCAAACCCCCTTCGAGCAGGGCAGCGTCAAGGATTCGTCGCAGGAGAGCGGCGGCGGCGCCACCGGCGGCGGCAAGCTGTCGGGCTTCGACCAGGAAGGGCTGCGCGGCCCCGCCCCGCCCCCGCAGCTCAAGCAGGCGATGCAGCGTCTGGCCGGCAAGCAGCAGGAGCTGCGCCAGCAGGCCGAGACCCTGGCCCTGGGTCTGCGCGCCCGCCGCCTGCCCAGCGCGGCGGTGGAGAACGCGGTGCTGACCCTCGACGCGGCCAACGCCGCGGCGCAGCGCTTGCGCAGCTGAAGCAGGCCCACACCCGCCTGCTCGACGACCTCGCCACCGCCCGCCGCGACGTGGCCGCCGCCAGCACGGTGCAGCGCGAGCGCAGCCGCCTCGGCGACCGCGCGCGCGGCGCCGCCACTGCCGGCGCCGACGAGCCGGTGCCGCCGGGCTACGAGCAGATGGCCGGGGCGTATTTCCGCGCCTTGGCCGGGGAGAAGCCATGAAACGCATGACAGGAGACACAGAGACACAGAGGTCCGCAGGAGAGGGGAAAGCCCGCTCTCCCTCCTCGAACCTCCGTGTCTCTGTGTCTCCTATCCTTGGCCCCCTGTTGGCCGCCGGCTGCTGGTCGGCGGAGCCGCTGGTGGTCAATGGCGACTTCGCCAAGCCGCGCCCCGACGCCATGAAACGCAGGACTGGAGACACAGAGACACAGAGGTCCGCAGGAGAGGGGAAAGCCTGCTCTCCCTCCTCGAACCTCCGTGTCTCTGTGTCTCCTGTCCTTGGTCTCCTGTTGGCCGCCGGCTGCTGGTCGGCCGAACCGCTGGTCCTCAACGGCGACTTCACCAAGCCGCGCACCGACGCCGCCGACCAGCCGCTCGGCTGGGGCAAGGTCGACGGACTCGGCGTGTCGTGGCGTGACGCCCCCGGCGGCGGCAAGGCCATCCGCATGGACACCAGCGTGTCCGAGCTGGACATGGTCGCGCGCTGGAAGGCCCTCGGCTCGACCGAGTGGAACGTGCCCGACGCCACCAAGGGTCCGATCGGCGCGACCTACGGCCTGTCGCTCTACAGCGACGCCATCGCCATCGCCAAGGACCAGGCCTACGCCATCGAGGTGCGCCATCGCGGACCGGGCGGCGGCAAGATCTGGGTGCGCGGCTACGCAAAGAAGGGCGAGGCGCTGAAGCGCGTCTACGAAGCGCAGACCGAGGTCGGCACCAACGCCGACTGGACCAAGGTGGTGTACGCCTTCCATCCCACCCGGCACACGCCGGCCGTGACCGAGGTCAAGGTCATGCTCTACGCCTATTGGCCGGCGGCCGAGAGCTGGTTCGACGACGTCGTCCTGCGCCCGGCGAGCGCCGAGGAGCTGGCGACCGAGGACGCCCGGCGCAAACGCTAGCCACCCGTCCGTCACCTCTATGGTTTCCCCCATGCGCATCCTCCTCGCCTTCCTCGCCGCAGCCTGCTGGGCCGGCGAACCGGTCGCCGCCACCATCGACGCGCGGATCCAGAAGTTCGAGCAGACCATCGACACCGCGTTCAAGCCGGTGCGGACCCAGCTCGACGGCTGGCGCACCAAGCGCGCCAAGACGGCGATGGGGGAGGTCTCCGCCCTGCTGCCCAAAGCCGGTCCGCGCGACCGCATCTACATCGCCTATCAGCTGCTGTCCGCTGATCCGAAGCACCGCGCCGCGCGCGAGGTCTACACCGCCCTCGGCCTGGTGCCGCCCTTCGACGACGACGGCAAGCCCGTGACCGGCACCCGCGCCCCGGCCTGCGACGACCTCGCCACCGTGGCCAAGGCGGTCGACCTGCGCTATCCGCCCTTCGACGAGGTGACCAAGGCGGTCGATCTGCGCGGCAGCGTGGCGGCGCCGTTCTGGAAGAAGCTCGAGACTGAACTGGCCGCCCTGCGCAAGGATCTGGCCAAGATCGCCAGCGATGGCGCTGCTGAGCAGGCGGGCAACGCGGTCTTCCCGCTGCTCGCCTACTACCAGCCGCGCGCCCCCGAGGTGCAGGCCTACTACGCCGCCGTCGGCAAGCCGGTGCCGACCGGCCGCGCCTGGTTCAACCCGGTCGACCGCTGGCTGCTCGACCGCGAGCTCGCCGGCCTCGATCCGCTGCGCGCCGTCGGCAAGAACCCGCCGCCACCCTGGTACGGCAGCGGCGGCGGTGAACTGCCCGCCATCGTCCCGGGAGCCGCAGTCGAGGTCATCGCGCAGTGGCGCAGCGGCGCACGCGTCGACCTGTCCGGCGCCAAGGGCCTGGCAGTGAGCTGGGCCTGGCAGAACGGCAAACTGCTCATCGTGCCTGGCGGGGCTGGCGTCAAGCCGGTGGAGGCGGCGCTCGACGTCGACCTCTCAACGGTCGCCGTCCCGGTGCGCTGCCAGGTGCGCGGCCGCATCGCCAGCATCGCCATCGGCGGCATCCCGCTGGCGCAAGTCGAGTTGCCGCAGGCGGTGGCGGTGAAGCGCTGGTCCGCCAACGGCCTCGACCAGCCGCGCCTGCTGCGCGTGCGCTATCTGGCGGCGGCGCCTGAGCTCGACCTGCTCGGCGACAGCGCGATCGCGGCCAAGGCGCCGGTCAAGCCGGCGGACAAGCCCGCCGCGCCTGCCTGGCTGGATGAGCGCACCCGCGCCCTGCTCAAGCCGGTGACCTGCAACTTCGCCGATGAGCGTCTCGATGAGGTCGCCGCCGCGCTGTCGAGCATTACCGGGACGACATTCCGCCTTGCACCCTCGGCCGAGCCGCTCGCCGACCTGCCGGTGACGATGACGGCCAAGGACATTCCGCTCCGCACCGCGCTGGAATGGCTGCACCGCCTGGCCGAGCTGGAGGCGGTCCCGGACGAGGAGGGCTTCCGCCTGGAGTGGAAGCGGTAGGGATCCCAAGGATCTTGCCACGGAGGCACAGAGATCCACGGAGGGCCACAGAGACGACAGCTGGCTGCACAGCACGGCAACCCCAAGGGTATTTCTCTGTGGCCCTTTGTGGATCTCCGTGCCTCTGTGGCACAAGATCTCAGCCAGCCACTTCCAGCCACTGCGCCTCGGCCTGTTCCAGCTCGGGCAGCAGCGCGGCGAGGCGCTTGCCCTGCTCGGCGTCGTAGTTCTGGCCGAGCGCCGCTTCGAGGCGCGCCTTCTCCGCCGTGAGTTCGGCGACGCGCTTCTCCAGCCGCTCGGCCTGGCGCTGCTTCGACTTGTCCGGCGGCTTGGCGATGGTCTGCGTCTTCGGCTTCTCCTTCGGCGGCGGGGCCTGGCCGTCGCTCTCGGCTTCGAGCTGGGCGCAGTACTCGGCGTAGTTGCCGGGGAACAGGCTGAACACGCCGTTGCCGACCTCGATCTGCCGGGTCGCCACCTTGTCGGTGAAGGCGCGGTCGTGGCTGGTGAACAGCACCGTGCCGGGGAACGCCACCAGCGCGTCGGCCAGCGCCTCGACCGTCTCGACGTCGAGGTGGTTGGTCGGCTCGTCGAGCAGCAGCACGTCGACGCCGAGGCAGAGGCGGGCGCGCTCGCCACCGCTGAGCACGCCGACGCGCTTCTTCAGATCGTCAGGCCCGAAGAGCAGGGCGCCGGCGAGGTCGAGGACCTCCTGGCGCGGCGGGTTCTGGCCCGGCGCCTCGCGGGCGCAGCGGAACAGGTGGTCATCGGCGACCATGTCGGCCTTGAACGCGGTGTAGACGTCCTGGGCGTACAGCGCCACGCGTAGGCCCATGGCCCAGCGGAAGGTCCCGCCGAGCGGTGCCAGCTGCCCGGCAAGGGTGCGCAGCACGGTGGTCTTGCCCTGGCCGTTGTCGCCCAGCACGGCGCAGCGGAAGCCGCGGTCGAGATCGACATGGTCGCAGGTCGCGACCGTGCGCGTGCCGTAGCCGACAGCCAGCTGATCGCACTGCAGCGCCCAGCCGCGGCGCGTCTCGCAGGCCGGGATGCGGATGCGCGGATCGGGGTCGTCGGCCTCGATGTCGAGGAACTGGTCCTGCAGCTTCTCCAGCTCCTTGGCCTTGGACGAGGCGCGCGTCGCGGTGCTGGCGCGGGCCTTGTTGCGCGCGACGAAGTCCTCGAGCTG
>JAIFKN010000095.1 GCA_020049615.1 bacterium
TGCTGATTATACCGCATCAAATCACAATTCGTTGAGGTGCGAATCGGGCACCCATGACGGTCAGAGGCGTCTATCCCCGACAGGCTCCTAGCAGGCGCAATCCGGTGGTGGTGCGCAAGTGCTGCTCGAGCAGGCTGTGCTCGAAGGTGCAGCGCGAGCCCCGGCAATGGGTGCACCAGCCGCCGCATACCACCTCCTGGTACAGTTCCCATCCCGCGTTGCGCCAGGACAACGGAGGGAGGAGCGGCGAGGCTGTCAGCAGGTCGATGGTGGTGGTCGGCAATCCGTGGGCTGCGATCCATGCTGCAGTGTCGATGGCGCGGGACAGGATCCGTCCCCGTCCGGCGCGGTGGAAGCAACGGAGCGACAGCTCCCAGGTCATGATCTGGGGTAATCTGACATTCATGGCGCGCAGTGCCCCCTCCGGCGGCAGACGGAGCACCATGGCCTGGAGCAGGGGGTGGATGGCGAAGCTGGCTGTCAAACGCTCGTCGAGCGTTCGCGCCAGGTCGCTAGCAGCGGCCGCGTGAGGGGCCGGTGCCAGGCCCGACCGGTGGCGCAGCACATGCCGCTGCCACGCCTGGGCCAGGCGCAGCGAGGTCATATGGCCCGCCAGACCCGGGAAGGGCATGGTCGTGGCAACCCGGGCGATGCGCGTTGCGAGAACGGCCGGGTCGTTCGCCGGCGTGACCGAGCGCAGGGCGAAGACATCGTCGAGTTCGTAGCGCTGCCAATCCCACAATTTCGTCGGCAGATCACGGACTTCCAGTCGATGGATGGCTGAGGTCCATGAGGCGGTGCCGGACAGCCCATCGATCAGCGGGTCGAGGGAACCCGCGATTGTGTCCTTCCATGCGACAGCATCCGCGGGCGGATCACGGAAGGGATCCCAGCGCCATTGGCCGGAATCGTTGCCGACGTAGCGCGGCGAGGATTCGCAGATGCTGGCGATCCGCTTGAGCAGGAGGGCATCGCTGCTGGATCGTCGGACGGCGGCTGGTGTCGGATCCATGGACAGGCCAAGTGCTTTCGCCCTGGCTATCTGAGCGTCGAGATCCGCCGATGAATTCAGCCACAGCGTTAGGACGAGGCAGGCGATCGCCAGCAGCCCGAGCAGGATGATCGGCAGCCACCACCAGCCGAGCCGCAGGGGCTTGTCCGCCATGGTGGAGCCTATCCCGGGCAAGCCCTTGGTTCCAGCCTCCGTTCCGACGGACCCGCCTCACCGCCGTGAGCGATGGCCAAGACAGTCGGCAGCGCTACCATGCCGCCATGGCCAAGGCAGCAGTCGACCCCGAGGAGCTGGCGCGCTTCGTCGCCGCGCTCAAGCGCTTCAACCAGGTGACGCGCGACGAGATCGCACTGGTCCAGCGCCAGTTCAAGCGGCTGGGCGAGACCTGGCAGGACCAGGAGCAGGCGCGCTTCGCCGAGAGCTTCGAAAGCATGGTGCGGGTCTACGGCCGCTTCCTCGAGGAGTCGGACCGCCAGGTGCCGGTGCTCACGCGCAAGGCCGAGGCGATTCGCGACTACCTGCGGTCGGGCTGACGGCGATGGGCTCGGCGGACCTCAAGGATCCGGCGATCATCCGCGATTTCCGCGGCCGCCTGGCCCGTTTCCAGCAGCAGGTCGCCGCCGCCATGGACGGGGCTCCGAGCGCGCTCGACCGCTCGATCGACCAGCTGCGCAACGAGCTCGGACCGCGCTGGAAGAAGGAGCTGGGCAAGCGCCAGGAACTGTACGCCCAGGCGCGGCGCAAGTACCTTGAAGCCGAGGCCGAGGTGAAAGCCAACGGCCGCCGCGGTGCGGTCGACCGCAGCAGCGCCGCCGACGAACAGCGCGAGATGAACAAGGCCTTGAAGCGCTGCGAGGAGGCCGAGGAGAAGATCCGCCTGATCCGCACTTGGTTGATGCGTCTGGAGGGTGACGGCAAGGATCTGCTGGCGCGCTGCCGCGATCATGACCTCGCCCTGCACGACCTGACCATCAAGGGCCTGGCTCAACTCGAGCGCCTGGCCGAGCGTATCGACGAGTACCTGCAACGTGGAGCCCAGCCATGAGTTCGCCGTCGGCCGACGAGGCCACCCTCGACCGCGCCCTGCGCGAGCTGACCGATGCCTGGGCGATCGCCGGCGAAGGCTGGCAGGACGCGGCGCGCAGCGAGTTCGAGCGCGACCACCTCAACGACATCCAGTGGCGAGGCCGCCAGGGCATGAAGGCGCTGAGCGAACTGTCGGCCCTGTGTTCCGAAGCGATGCGGAGATGCTCATGAGCGCCTATGACGTCAACGCCCTGCTGCCACGCCTGGCCGAGCTGTCGGCGCTGCAGGACCGGCTGGCGGCCGAGCGCTCCGGCCACGAATCGGCCTGGCAGCAGCGCCGCCTCCAGCTGGCCGAGGGGGGGCGTCGGGCGGTCGAGAAGCAACGAGCAGTCCTCGCCGGGTTCGATCCATCCGCCGAGGCGGAGGCCGCCGGGCTGGCCGAGCGCGCAGCAGCCAAGCGCCGCCTCGATCAGGTCGCCGCCGCCGCCACCCGCCTGCGCCGCGAGGCGCGCGAAGCTTTGGACCGCCAGCTGACCGAGCAGCGTGCCGCCGAGGCCGCCGCCGCCCGCACGCGCATGGCGGCCAATGCCGGCCAGCGCTCCGAGGTCCTGCGCGGCCTGGCGACGCAGCGGCAACGCGCCCAGGAACTGGAAGCCGAGGTGCACCGTCAGGTCAAGCGCCTCAGCCGCCAGTTGCCTCCGGTGGAGGCGGCCGTCCAACAGGAGGTGCCCCTCGGTACCGACGCCGGACGTTCGCTCGCTGCTCTGGGCGAGCAGCTCGACCAGCTGGCGGGCATGCTGCCCCGCGTGGTAGCCAGCTGGCCGGCGCGGCTGAGCCGGCCGTTCTTCCGCTGGTCACTCCACCTCTTCGCCTGCCTGCCCGCCGTGGCCCTGGTGATGGCGGTCCCGGATTGGGCGATCGCGCCATGGGCGGCGGGGCTGCTGGTGTTCAGCCAGGTCGTCGTGGCGGGAATCGTCCTCAGCCTGCGCCCGCGCGTCCTGCAGCGCTTCTCCTTCCTGCGCGACACCTTGGGCGGGGTGGCCGGCCGCGCCGCCGCCATCGAGCGTCTTGCCGCCGATCCCGCCGGCGCCGCCCGGCGCAGCAGCCTCGACGCCCTGGTCTCGGCCGGGGTGCAGAGCGAGGAGGCGCAGCGCAGCGCGCGCGAGGCGGCGGAGCGCTCGCTCGCCCGCCTGCGCGATCGCGAGGCCCGTCTGCGCGCGCGTATCGAGCGCAGCACCCTGCCACGCGAGGCCGAGGCGCGCCGTCGCGCCCAGGCCGCCGCCGACCAACGGCATCGCGAGCAGGCTGCGCGGCTGGCTGCCGCCGAGGCTGCGGCCGACGCCGAACTGGCCGCCGTCGATGGCGCCTGGGCGGAGGAACGCGACCGTCTCGACGCCGTGGTCGCCGCGGCCCGGTCCGACCTCGACACGGTGCTGGCTGCTGCCCGCAGCCGCCAGGCCGCCGAACATCCGGCGTGGAGCGATCCGTCCTGGATGGCGTGGCATCCGGCGGCTGCCTGGCCTACCGGCCTGCCCCTGGGCGTGGCCGGCGACGACCGGCTGGAACTGCCGATCGCCCTGCCCTACCCGGCGGCGGCGAACCTCGTGGTCCATGCCGGGGCAGACAACCGCGCCGCAGCGATCGACCTGCTCGCCGGCTCCGTGCTGCGCTGCCTGCTCGGCACCCCAGCCGGGCGCATCCGCCTGACCCTGATCGATCCGGTCGGGCTCGGCCAGAGCTTCGCCCCGCTGCTCGCCCTGGTCGACCAGGGCGAGGCGGTGATGCCCGGCGGCCTCGCCACGGATGACGAGCGCATCGAGCGGGCTCTCGACGACCTCAGCGCCCATCTCGAAGCGGTGATCCGCACCCGGCTGCGCGGCAAGTACGAGACCCTCGCCGACTACAATCGCGAGGCAGGTGATCTGCAGGAGCCGATCCGCCTGGTCGCGGTGGCCGACTTCCCTGCCGGTTTCGGCGAACGGGCCAGCGAACGCCTCGGTGTGCTGCTGCGTACCGGCGCCCGTTGCGGCGTGCATGTGCTGCTGCACCACGACGCCCGTACCCGCCTGGCTCCGGGGATCGATGGCACGTTGACGCAACACGCCGCCGTGGTGCTGCGCGAGGCGGAAGGCCGACTGACGGTCGATCATCCCGCCGTCCGCGGCTGGCGCTTCACCCCCGAACCGCTGCCCCCGGCGACCACCGCCGCCCGCCTGGTCGCTGCAGCCGGCGTCGCGGCGGTTCGGGCGAGCAAGGTCGAGATCGACTTCTCGGTCGTCGCGCCGCCGCCGGCCGAGGTGTGGTCGCTGTCCACCGCCGAGCGCCTGCGCGTGCCGGTCGGTGTACGCGGGGCCGGTCAGCTGCAGTACCTCGAACTCGGCCGCGGCACCGCCCAGCACGTGCTGATCGGCGGCCGCACCGGTTCCGGCAAGTCGACCCTGCTGCACGTCATGGTGACCAGTGCCGCGCTGTGGTTCCACCCGCGCGAGTTGGAGGTCCACCTCATCGATTTCAAGAAGGGCGTCGAATTCCAGGCCTACGCCGCAACCAAGCTGCCGCATGCCCGGGTCGTGGCGGTGGAGAGCGACCGTGAGTTCGGCCTGTCGGTGCTGCGTCGCCTCGATGGCGAACTGACCCGGCGTGGCGACCTGTTCCGCGCCGTCGGTGCGCAGGATCTGGCGGCGCACCGCCGAGCCGGTGGCGAGCACATCCCGCGCGTGCTGCTGCTGATCGACGAGTTCCAGGAGTTCTTCACCGAGGACGACAGCATCGCCCGCGATGCGGCGCTGCTACTCGACCGCTTCGTCCGCCAGGGCCGCGCCTTCGGCGTGCACGTCGTGCTCGGCTCGCAGACGCTCAGCGGCTCGTACAGCCTGGCCAAGAGCAGCCTCGGCCAGATGGGCGTGCGCATCGTCCTGCCCTGCAACGAGGCCGACGCGCATCTGCTGCTGCACGAGGACAACGACGCGGTGCGTCTGCTGACCCGTCCCGGCGAAGGCATCTACAACGACCAGGCCGGCCTGGCCGAGGGCAACAGCCCGTTCCAGGTCTGCTGGCTATCGGACCAGCAGCGCAGCGACGCGCTGCGGCCGCTGGCGACGCGGGCGGCGGCCGATGGCTGGAAGCCGTCGTCGCCGACCGTGATCTTCGCTGGCGACGCCCCGGCCCGGCTCGACGAGGACGCCGCCCTGGCCGCCCTGCTCGCCGCCGCGCCCGTGCCGAGGACCGCGGCCGCGGTCGGCCAGAGCAGTTCGCTGCGCGGCTCGGCCGAGGTGCTGCTGCCTGCCGCCTCGGGCGGCAACCTGCTGCTGGTCGGCCAGCATCGCGAGGCCGCCTGCGCCACCCTTGCCGCGCTGGCCATCGGCCTGGCCGCCCGCCATCCGGTCGGCGGGCTGCGTCTGCTCGCCTTCGACGGCGAGGAGGCGGAAGGGCCGTTCGCCGGCGTGTGGGCCGCGCTCGGCAGCGCCCTGCCGCATGGCACCATGCGCGTCGGCGGGCGCGAGCTTGCGCCCGCCTTGGCCGAGCTGTGTGCGCTGATGGAGCGTCGGCAGTCCGGCGAGGACGCCGCGCGCACGCCGGTGCTGCTGGCGATCAACGCGCTGCAGCGCCTGCGTGCCCTGCGCCCGGACGACGATGCGCCGTTCGACCGCAGTGGCGAGCCGCTGTCGGATCGCTTTGCCAAGCTGCTCGCCGGCGGGCCGGAATACGGCCTCCATGTCGCCGCCTGGTGCGACTCGCTGGCCGGCGTGCAGCGTTCGATGTCGCGGAAGAGCCTGCGCGACTTCGACATCCGGATCTGCTTCCAGATGAGCCCGGCCGATTCGACCGAGCTGATCGACGACGACGGCGCCAGCCGGCTCGGCCTGCACAGCGCCCTGCTAGCGGTGCTGACCGAGGGCCGGCGCGAGAAGTTCCGGCCCTATCAGGCGCCGGACGCCGCCTTCCTGGCCAGGATCGGAGCCGCCCTGCGGGCGCGCTGACCGTGCGTGCGCTGCCGATCCTCGCCGCGGTGGCCGTCTTCGTGCTGGCGATCGCCGGCGCCGTTGGCGCAGTCCCGCCGCCTGTCGCGCCAACAGCCGGTTTCCGCCGCCCTGCGATCACCGATCCGCCAACGCCATCCCCCGCGGATCCGCTCGAAAGCGCCATCCGCGAGCGGCGCTGGGAGGTCGCCAGCCGGCTCGCGGCCGAGCCGTCGGCGGCGGCTGGCGGGCAGAGTGACCGGATTCGTGACCGCATCCGTCGCGGAACGCAGCGCGATGTCGGCGGGGTGCTCGAATCCGAGATCCTGATCGGGGCGCTGGCCGCCTGGGGGCCGGTAGAGGCGCAGCGCTCCAGCCTCAAGGCGCTCACCGGCAAGGCGCCCTACACCCTGCCGGAAAAGCGGCTCAAGGACCTGCTGGTGTTCGCCCCGCGGAAGCTCGATGCCGATCAGCTGGCGGAGGTGGTCGATGAGCTGCGGCTGTTGCGCATCGAGGGCTTGGATCTGAACGCAGCCGGCAAGCCGCTGCCGGACCTCGGTGGGGTGGCATGGCGATTCCTTGGTGGAACGGCCATCGATCGCATACCGTCTGCGGCATTCGCCGCGAGTCAGCGCCTCGAGATCCTCGATCTGACCGGGCGCAGGACGGGGATCGACGAGATCCTCGCCGCCGTCTCCGGACGGCCCAGCCTGCGCATCCTCCGTCTGCCCTCCACGCATCCGCTGGGACCGGCCAGTCTGCGCGCCCTGGCCGGCATGGGGGGACTGGAAGACCTGTCGGCGGGCGCCACCGGCCTGACCGCCGAGGCTTTCGCCCAACTCGCCTCGACCGGTGTGCGGCTGCTCCGGCTCGAGAATCAATTGCCTCAGCCGGCATTCGCCGGGCTCGGTCGGCTCAACTGCCTGCACCGGCTGACCTGCTCCCTGGCCAGCGGCGTGGACTTCGCTCCGCTGGCTGCGCTGCCCGAGCTCGACGAACTGACCTTGGCGATATCGGCCGCCGGCGGTCCGTCGCCGGACTGGCTCCGCTTCGTCCAGGCGAAGGTGCTGCGGCTGTCCCAGGCCGGCATTGATGACCGCCTTGCGGATGCCATCAGCCGCATGCCGAGGCTCGATCGGCTGGAACTGAACTCCACTGCGCTCACTGAAGACGGTCTGCTCCTGATGGCCACCAACCCTCGGTTGCGTGTGCTCGAACTGGGTACGAATCCAGGCCTCACTGGTGCGGTGGTGTCACGGCTGCTGCGCCTGCCGACCCTGCGCGAGCTGCGCCTAGCTTCGGCCGGTATCCCGGAATCGGCGGTGCTCGGCTGCCCTGGCCCCGCCCAGCTCGAGCGGTTCACCTGGGGGGGATCCTCACCGAGCAAGGAACTGGTCGAACACCTGATCACCTGGCCCGGCATGGTCCGGGTCGCCATCTCGGGAAAACTGGATCCTGAGATGAAGAAACGCCTCGATGAGGCGAACGAACGCCGGGCCCAGGTGCCGCCGGACCTGCCGAGCGCCCCGGCCATTGGCTTCTAGCCGCACTGTCGATGCTGCGCGCATGTACGCCGTCTTCGTCCGCATCCGCATCGCGCCCGGCCAGACCGCGCGCTTCCTCGAACTGACCGCTGCCAATCATCGCGGGACCCGCGCCGAGGCGGGCAACCTGCGCTTCGACGTGCTGCGCGATGCTGTCGATGCCGAGCGGTGCTTCCTCTATGAAGTCTACCGGGACGAAGCCGCCTTCAAAGCCCATCAGCAGACGTCCCACTACCTCGTCTGGAAGGAGGCGGTCGCGCCGCTGATGGCCGAGCCGCGTAGCGCCGAGCGTATGCATCTGCTACTGCCTGATCCATGGATCTGAGCTGGCGGCGTGTCGGGGCCGGACTCGCCGGCGCAGGAATCGCCGGTGCGCTTGCCGCCCTGGTCGCCGGCGACCTGCTGCCTATCTGGTGGTGGAGCGAGATTTGGCAGCATCCTCGACCCCAGCTGGCGGTCGTATCGCTGTGCTGCGCCCTGGCTTGGTCGCTGCTGAGGCAGTCGCGCTGGCGCTGGTGCAGTCTGCTGGTCCCGCTGTGGGCTTTCGCCGGCATGCTGCCCGCGTTGTTTGGCGGAGCCATGCGCGGTGCAGGTCCGGTGATCGCGAGCGTGGTGACCGCCAACGTACATTCGTCCAATCCGGATCCCGCAGCAGCTGTCGCCACCATCCACGACCTGCAGGCCGATATCGTCATCGTCCTCGAACCGGATCTCGGCTGGTCCGCGACGCTGCAGGCACTGCGCGATGCCTATCCGGTGCATCGGGAACTGCTGCGCGACGACAACTTCGGCATCTGCGCCTACGCCCGGCGCGGAACGATCGAGGTGTGGCAGCCGGATGGCGTCGAGGTGCCTGGCCTGGTCGTCCACTGCGACGGGGTCGAGGTCCTGGGCATCCATCCACCCCCGCCGTTCTCCGCCGAATATTACGGCTGGTGGCGCAGCGAACTCGCCGCAGTCGCCGCTTGGTCGGCTGGGCGCCCGGCCGCCGTGGTGGCCGGTGATCTCAACGCAACGCCCTGGAGCAGCGGGTACCGCCGGCTGTGCCGTGATGGCCGACTCCAAGGCCCCGGTGGCATGGCGGCCTGGTCACCGACCTGGATGCGCGCAACGCCCCTGGCGGCGCCGATAGATCATATCCTGGTCGGGTCGGACCTTGGCATGGATGGTCATGCGGTGGGCCCGGACCTCCGTTCGGACCACCAACCGGTCCTGGTGCGGCTTCGGCGGCGCTAGCAGGCAGGTCGACGACCTGCATCCGGCTCGGATGGTGGAGCGCCTTGCCGTCGCAGACCCAGCAGCGCCGCCAGCCCAACCATGCCGAGACAGATCGACAGCCACAGGGCTTCGGTCCCCCAGGATTCCATCGCCAGGCCGAAGGTGAAGGGGGCCGCGGCCTGGCTGATCCGGGCGGGAACCATCAGCCAGCCCTGGCGTCTGCCATAGCCATGGGTGCCGAAGATGACCAGTGGCAGGGTCCCTTTGGCTATGGTGAGGATGCCATTTCCCGCACCGTGCAGGACGGTGAAGACGAAGCCGGCGGGAGCGCCAATCCCCAACAGGATCAGTCCGCCAAGCGGATGCGCGGCCGCCGCCATCCGGGCCGACAGCAGCGGATGCACCTGACGCAGCCAACCGAACTCGAGGATGCGCGCCGCCACCTGTGCTGGACCCACCAGGGCGGCTGCGGCGACTGCGGTAGCGCTGCCTAGGCCAGCCATCTGCAGCAGGAGCGGCAAGTGCGCGGCCATGGCCGTGCTGGTGAACCAGGTCACAGCGAAGGCGATGGCGAGCAGTGCCGTCGCCCAGGCTGTGCCGTCCGATCCTGCATCCCCGGCTGCACTTGGTGGCGGCGCCGGCGGTCCCGGGCGCGGCAGGCTCAGGTGGACGGGCAGGCAGATCAGCAGGTGCAGTCCGGCCCACGCAGCGCACGCACCGCGCCAGCCGACGGCGTGCTCCAGCCAGGCTGTGAACGGCCAGGAAACGGTGCTGGCGAACCCTGCGATCAAGGTGATGCCGGTGATCGGCCCGCGCGCGTCCTGGCCATGCAGCCGGACGAGGGTGGCGAAGGCCGCCTCGTAGAGTCCGCAGCCCATGGCTATCCCGACCACCGCCCAGCCGGCGAAATGCCCCATCGGACCCTCCGCGGTGGCCAGCAGGACCAGGCCGCAGGCGAAAACCGGGCTGATCGCGGCGAGCAGTCCGCGTCCCCCGTTATGGTCGATCCACCGGCCGGCGGCAGGTCCAAGGAATGCGGCGATGCCCAGGGCCAGCGACAGGCCGGCGAAGGGCATCGCCGGCGACATCCCCAGATCGCGGGACATCGCCGGCGCCAGCACCGCCGGCAGGTAGTAGGTCGACCCCCAGGCCAGCGTCTGGGCGATGCCGAGCCCGAGGATCGTGCGGGTGCGCCGGTCCAGCCCGCGCATCGGGGTTCAGCAGCAACCGGGGGCGCAACAGGGACCGGGCTTCATCGCCGCGATGTCCATGCTGGTGACGAAATCGCCCGGTCTGGTGCCTGACGGCAAGGCCGTCTGCACCTGGCGGTAGAGCGGATCATCTCCTTGCGACAAGGTCTCGACGTAGGCGGGCTTCGGTTCGAAGCGCGCCTTGACCAGCCCGGCATCGCGGAGCATCGCCCGCAGTTCGTCGAGCAGCGATGCTCCAGCGATGCACCCGACATAGGCGTTGATGGCGGAAGCCAGCGCTTCGGGCAGAGGCCGCAGCAGCACCATGTCGCTGACGGCGATGCGGCCACCCGGTTTCAGCACGCGGGCGATCTCGCGCCACACCTGCGGCTTGTCGGGCGAGAGGTTGATAACGCAGTTGGAGATGACCACGTCGACCGAGGCGTCGGCCACCGGCAGGTGTTCGATCTCGCCCATGCGGAACTCGACGTTGGCCAATCCGGTGCGCTGGGTGTAGCCGGCGATGTTGCCGCGCGCCTTGGCCAGCATGTCCGGCGTCATGTCGACACCGATCACGCGACCGTTTGCACCGACCTTGGGTCCGCACAGGAAGGCGTCGAAGCCGGCGCCACTGCCGAGGTCGAGGACCACCTCGCCCGGCTTGAGGGCGGCGATGGCACCTGGATTGCCGCAGGACAGTCCGAGATTGGCGCCGTCCGGCAGGATGCGCTGCAGTTCAGCCGCGTCGTAGCCGATGGCCGAGGCCAGCGCGGTGGGATCGGCGGCCGGGGCGCAGCAGCCGTTGGTGGAGGGGCCGCAGCAGGACGAACCGGCGCGGGCCATGGCGCCGTACTGGTCGCGGACGGTGGTGCGGATGTCGATCTTGGTCATGGCAGGCTCCCTGGAAGTCCGGCGACGAAGTCGCGTATCTGGTTGCGGACCCGCCGGAAGTGGTCCAGCGCCTCTTCGGGCGTGGTGGCGGCCTTCTCGAGTTCCGGCGGGTCCTCGAAGCCGACATGCACGACCCTGGTCTTCCCGCCCGGGAAGATCGGGCAGGTCTCGTGCGCGTGGCCGCAGACGGTGACGACCAGGTCGAGTTGCACTCCGGCAGCGAGGACGCTGGCGAGCGTCTTCGACGTCTGGTGGATGGTCGGATCGATGCCGACCTCCTTCATGACCTGGACCATCTTGGGGTTCAGGCCCTTGGCGATGGTGCCGGCCGAGTAGGCCTCGTAGCGGTCTGATTTCATGGCCCGGCACCAGGCTTCGCCCATCTGCGAACGGCATGAGTTTCCGGTGCACAGGAACAGGATCTTCTGCTTCATGGGGTCCTCGTAGGTGGGTCGCAGGCCGGGCATGGTGCGGCGCTGGTGATGCTCGCCGGATCATTCGGCCACCAGCGGCGCTTGAACCAGAAGGCCACGCTCACCAGGGCGATCAGCGCCGGCACCTCGGCCAGGGGACCGATCACGGCGGCGAAGGCCGCACCGTGGGTCAGGCCGAAGGTCGCCAGGGCTACGGCGATGGCCAACTCGAAGTTGTTGCCGGCCGCGGTGAAGGAGAGCGTGGCGCTTACTGCATAGCTGGCGCCGGCCATGCGCGCCATCCAGAATGAAGCCAGGAACATGACGCCGAAGTAGAGCAGCAGCGGGACGGCGATGCGCACCACGTCGAAGGGCTTGCTGATGATCTGCTCGCCCTGCAGCGAGAACATCACCACGATGGTGAAAAGCAGGGCGATCAGGGTGATCGGGCTGATCGTCGGGATGAATCGCTCGTGATACCACGCCCTGCCTCTGGCCTTCACCAGCGCGAAGCGGGTCAGCATGCCGGCGAGGAACGGGATGCCGAGGTAGATGAACACCGACAGCGCGATGTCGGCCATGGTGACATCGACCGCCACGCCCTGGACGCCGAACCAACCCGGCGCCACCAGCAGGAAGAACCAGGCATACACGGCGAAGAACAGCACCTGGAAGATGGCGTTGAACGCGACCAGGCCGGCGCAGTACTCGCTGTCGCCCTTGGCGAGGTCGTTCCACACGATGACCATGGCGATGCAGCGGGCCAGTCCGACCAGGATGAGACCCTGCATGAACTCCGGGCGGTCATGGAGGAAGATCAGCGCCAGGGCGAACATCAGCACCGGCCCGATCAGCCAGTTCTGGACCAGGGACAGGCCGAGAACCTTCCAGTCGCTGAAGACGCGGTGCATCTCCTCGTAGCGCACCTTGGCCAGCGGCGGGTACATCATCAGGATCAGGCCGACGGCGATCGGGATCGAGGTCGTGCCGATCGCCATGCCGTTGATGCTCTGGCCGACCTGCGGTGCGAAATGGCCCAGTGCCAGCCCGAGTCCCATGGCGAGGAAGATCCACAGGGTCAGGTAGCGGTCGAGGAAGGAGAGGCGTGGTGCCTGGTCAGTCATTCGTTAATCGACGATGAAGGATGTGTGCGGATGTGAATGGCGATTCAGATTCCAGCGATCAGCACCTTGAGGCGCTTCAGCCTGGAGTGGTCGACGCAGTAGCAGATGCGTGGGCCGTCGATCTCGCCCTGGATCAGCCCCGCCTCCTGCAACTGCTTCAGGTGCTGGGACACGGTCGACTGTGCCAACGGGATTTCTTCGACGATATCGCCGCATACGCATGCATTTCGATCCACCAGGAGCTTGAGGATGCGGACTCGCGCCGGATGGCCGATGGCCTTGGCCAGGTCGGCCAATTCCTGCTCGTCGTCGCCAAGTGGCGTGGCGCCGGCAGGTTCCGGGGAAACACAGGTTCCAGGCACGCAGGTCTTCTTCATCGTAAAAGCACGATAAGGACACGGACGGTTCGTCAACTGGCGCCGTCCGTGACCGGCGACGGACCTTGCCGGCGCGGCTCTGGGTGGTTGGCGGCTCGCCCATGGCCAGCGGCCGGATCGCCATAACCTGTGATGGCATGCGCCCAACGTCCACATGGCTCGCCTGCCTCTGCGCCGCCGTATTGGCCGGAGCCGAGGAGCCCTCGCCGATCGGCCAGGATCCTGCCCAGGCGGTGGTGGCCGAAGGCCGATCGATCTATCGCCAGCGCGATCTGGATGCCCTGCTCCTGGTCGCCTTGCGCCATGCCCGCACCCGGGATTTCTCGCCTGACGCGAAGGCGCCGCTGATCACCCGCAGCGACGAGGAGCGCATCCGCCAGGTCGTGATCCGCGCCCTGACCGCGCGCGAAGCCTTCGCGGAAGCCCTCGCCGCCCTGCCGGAGCAGGTGGCGCCGGCGGCCCGCGATGCCATCGCCCTGGATCTGCTGGCCTGGAAGGGCGAACCGAATCCCGCTGCGGCGGAGTCGCCGTCAATCCCGCAGCTGGCCGGCCCCGCCCTGGTGCGGCTGCCCCCATTCACCATCACCCGTGCCATAGACGGCCATGGGCGCCGCCAGCTGACCCTCGGCCTGGCCCTGTCCTTCGCCGACGCCGCCACCGCACGGGCGCTGGAGGAGCGCGCTCCGCTCATCCAGGACGCGGTGCTGACTGCGCTGCGCGGGATGGGTACGGGCATCTTCCTCGATCCCGACCACGGTGAGCTGAAGCTGAAGCTGACCGAGGCGGTGCGGGCACGCATCGCCGGGTTCCCGGCCGATGGCCTGCTCATCCCCCAGCTTGAGACCGGTCCGGCCGACGCGCCGGCGGAGCGCTGAGTGCCGGACTCGGGCATCCGCGAGGGCCTGGCCCGGGCGGCGAAGCTGCTCGCCCCGTGCCGACGCCTGCTGGTGCTGTCGGGCGCCGGTCTGTCGGCCGATGCCGGCGTGCCGACCTTCCGTGGCGAAGGCGGAGTGTGGAACGAGTACCGCGCCGAAGACCTGGCTTCGCCGGACGGGTTCGCCCGCGATCCGGAACTGGTGTGGGACTGGTACCGTGAACGGCGCCTGCACATCGCCTCGTGCCAGCCGCATGCCGGCCAGCGGGCGATCGCGCTGTTGCAGCAGCATTTCCCCGCCGCCCGGGTGCTCATGGCCACGACCAACGAGGATGATCTGCTGGAGCGCGCGGGCGTGCGCGATGTCGTCCATCTGCACGGTAGCCTGTTCAGTACGCGCTGCACCGCCTGCGCCTGGGAAGACGACGACCATGTCGACAACGCCCTCTCCCTGCTGCCCTGTCCACGTTGCGGGGCCGCGGTGCGCCCGGGGTCGGTGTGGTTCAACGAGCCGCTGCCGCGCCACGCGCTCGACCGGTTGGAGGAATTCGATCCCGATGGCTGCCTGCTGGTCGGCTCGTCGTGCCTGGTGCAGCCGGCGGCCGGCATCCCCCTCGATCTGCAGGTGCACGACCATCCGGTGGTCGAGGTGAACCCCGAGGTCACCCCGCTGTCCGAGGTGGTGGCGTGCTCCATCCGGGGGCCGGCCCGCGACCTCCTCCCTCCGCTGACCGACCTGCTCACCTCGTCGATCGTGCGCGACCAGGCCCGCCGGCAGGGGTGACGGTCAGCCGAGGGCGGCGCAGAGCACGCTGCCGTTGCCCAGGCTGTTGTCGGTCAGCCGGACGATGGCGTCCTCGATGCGCTCGTCGCCGAGTTGCAGCGCCTCGCGCAGGTGGTCGTCGCTGCCGAGGAAGGGCGGCCAGGCGCCACGCAGCCGGGCGGGATCGAAAGCGCCGATGAGCGATTCGAGTTGTCGCGCCCGTTCGCTGCGCTCCGGCGCATCGGCCAGGGCGCCGGCGTGCAGCAGCAGCATGCGGCCGGCGCACGGCCAGCTCACCGGGTGGCGGACGTCGGTGCCGCTGATGCCGCTGACCAGGCCGTAGAGGAAGGTCGGCCGGGACAGGTCGAAGAGCGAATGGCAGGTGATCTGCACCCATTCGGCGTTGCCGCGGTCCTCGGCCACGCGGATGAACAGCTTGTCGCCAAGCGCCTCCAGCGAGCCATGGTAGCTATAGCGTACCAGTCCGGTCTCGCCGGCGCGCAGTTCGGCGCCGCCGCCCTCCAGGCGCAGCAGGCTGCGCTGGATGCGCCCGTCGTTGAAGAAAGAGCGGCTCCAGGTGATCCACCAGCCGTCATGGAAACCGGTGTCGCTGCGCAGCCGGCCGAGATCGCGGGCCATGCGCGTGGTGCGGGCCTGGGCTGCGCCGGCGAGGTCCTCGGCGCTGCGCAGTCGTTCACGCACCGCCTTGGGCATGGCTTGGAGCAACGCTGCGGCAACGAAGTCCTCGGCCTCGTCGCCGGCCAACCCGAGCGCCCCGGCCAGGCGGCGCGCCTGCTGCTCGGTCGCCGAACGCACTCCGGTGCGGATGCGCGACAGGGTGCTGGCCGACACGCCGACCTGCGGCGCCAGCTCGGCCAGGGTGGAGCCGCGTCGGCGCAGCAGCGACGCGAGCAGGTCTGGGAATTCGGCGGGGGCGCTCATGGCGGCATCATGCCGCGTCGTGCGTACGGGTGCAATATGGGCGGCAGGGCCTGCATGGGGTCGTGCGTGCATGGGCATGCACCGTCGTGCAGGAGTGCGCAATCCGGACAGCCGATGGCGCCCGGCCGTTCCGTCCCCGATGGCTATCACCGAAGCTACGGAGGCAGCCATGCAGCCCGACGGCCCCACGCCCAGCATCGCAGACCTGGCGCTACCGCGGCGCCGCATGCCACCGCCGGCACCGGATGCGTGGAGGCAGTTCATCGCCTGGCCTGGTTCGACCAGTCTGGTGACTCTGGTGTCGGCGGCCCTGCTGCTCGCCGGGCTCCACGGTGTGATCGAGCCGAGTATCGGGGTCGAGGGTTCGACGGGGCCGCGTTGGCAGGTGCTGGGCACCCTGTCATCCTACCTCGCGGCGCTAGTGTCGGGCATATGGGCCATGTGCCGGGCCCGAAGCGGCCACCCCGATGCGATCGCGTCGGCGGCGGTTGGAACGGCCTTTGCCGTCGGCTTCGGCATCGTTATCCAGCTCATCGCCCCGGAACAGCCGGGACTCGCCTTGGCCGCCGCCATCGCCGGCTGGGTCGGACTGGTGCTGCTCGGTCTTGGCTTTGCGCGCATTGCTGGCGGAGGCTGGGGTGGGGTGGGCATCGGGATCACCGTCCTCCTCGCCTGGACGACTGGTTGGCCGCTACTGCTCAGCCATGTGGTGGTCGAGGAGGGGGCTCGCATGGCGACAGCTCCCGCCGGCGTCGGCGGCACCGATGTCGCGGTGATGGTCTGGTGGACTGTCGGATGGGGCACCATGCTGCTCGGTCTCGTCTGGTTCATCCAGGGGGCGGCGCGGCTGTCCGCCGGGCTGGCTGGCCAACCCTTCCTGGCGCGCCCGGAGATGCGGTGGACGCTGCTGCTGGTAGCGCTGCTTGCGGCGATCATCGCCCTGGCCGTCCAGGCGCACATCGCGGGACTCGATGTCGCGCTGACCGACGTGACGCCGGCCGGCATCCTGTTGTGCCTGCTCGGTGGCGAGCTGGCGGCGAGGGTGCAGCCAAGCTCGCGCCGGGATGCCCTGCTGGTCGCCGTGCCGGCAGTTGCATCAGCCTGGTTCACCCTGGCCGGCTGGGGACCGGATGTGACGGCCCAGTTCCGCGGCCAGGGCTGGGCGCCGGACCTGGTCGCGCTGGCCGGGACCGCGCCCGTTGCGCCCGTGCTGTCGACCCTCTCCGCGTTGGTACTGGCTTGGCGACGGCGCTCGACCGGCCTGCTCGTGGGGGCCGCTATAGCGGTGATTGCTGCGACCCTGGCTTGGGAGGGGCACCGGCCGCTTTGGGCGGAGGCCGGTCTGTGCACGGCTCTGCTCGGAACCGTCCTGGCCTGGCGGGCGCAGCGACCGGGCTGGGTGGTGGCGATGCTCGCGGTCATGGCTGGTTTGGCCCCGGCAACCCTGGTCGCCGCCGAAGCGCTGGGGCGTGGTCTGCCGTCCGCTGGACTGGCCGTGGCGGCGGCCTCCGCGCTGGTCCTGCTCGCAGGCGCGTGGAACCACGCCTGGGTCGATCGTGGTTGGGCTCGTTCCGCCGCCATCGCGATGGGTCTGGTCGCCCTGGAAGTTGCGCTCCATCTGATGTCCAGCCGGGGCCAACCAGTCGAGGTCGTGCCGCTCGTCGTCAGCCTGCTGCTGATCATCGTCTGCGCCGTGCGGCGGCGTGATCTCCTGCTGGGCGCCGCCATCGGGCCCGCCTTGCTGGTCTTGGGCTGGCCGCTGCTGATCTGGCTGATGCCGCGCAGCCGGGCCTGGCTGGCGGTGTGGGGAGCCTTCGCGCTTCTGGGGGCCGGGGTGCTGCTATCGGTGCGACGGGCGCGAACGGTCAGGCCTGCTGCTTCAGATGCAGCACCACCCGCCTGAGCGTGCCGGCCGCCTGCGCCGCCTGGGCGGCGGCATTCTCCAACGCCTGACGCTGGTCGGCATCCAGGCCGCCCTGGTGCTTGGCGACGATGGACGCGTTGTGGGCGGCGGCTTCGAGCATCAGCCGGGCATCGCCGACCTGCTCACGCTCGGTCTTGTTCAGACGGGGGAGGTCGACCATCAGCCCTTGGCGAGGAACACAGCGAACGGCTTGTCGTCGAGCAGGATATGGCGGTACAGCGCCTGGGCGAGCTGATCGACCTCGCTGTACATCACCGTGGTGCCGCTGTTGTCCTTTTCGACCAGCTCCACCACCAGCGTGGTCAGCACCGCGTGGGCCTGGCGGTGCTTGGGCAGGCCGGGGTAGCCCTTGGCATCCATTTCGCGCTCCTCGGCCGGGAAGTGGCTGAGAACGTGGCTACGGAACGTGTCGAGCGCGTTCGACAGCCGCGCCTTCTGGTCGCCGCCAGCCGCTGCGGCCTTGAGCTGATCGACGATCTCGACCAGCTCCTGGTGCTCGCGGTCGATGTCGGGGTTGCCTGTGGCGAGGTCGCTGGTCCAGCGTGTCATGCATCGAGCCTAACGCCTCTGGTCGGCTTGCGAAGGGCCTAGATGGCTCCGCTGCTCGGGGTGAGCGTGATGCGGTCGAGCGAGGTCGCCGCGGGCGCTTCGACAATCAGCCGCACCGCCTCGGCGACATCGGCTGCGCGCACCATGCGCGAACGGTCGGCGCCGGCGAAGTCGGCCGGCCAGATCTCGGTGTCGGTGGCGCCGGGGGCGACGATGCCGACGCGGACGGCGCGTGGCCGCAGCTCCTCGCGCAGGACCCTGCTCCAGCCCTCGATCGCGCACTTGCTGGCGGTGTAGGCGGCGCAGCCGGGGAAGGCGCTGTCGACCACGGTCGAGCTGATGTTGACGACCAGGCCGCCGCTGGCGATGCGCGGCAGCAGGGCGGCGGTCAGCAGCATCGGGGCATCGACATTGAGGCGCCAGAGGCGGTCGAGATGGACGCGGTCGATCGCTTCGGCCCGGGCTAGGGCGAAGACGCCGGCGTTGTTGACCAGGGCGTGGAGCGGGCCGTCGACTGCGGCAGCGGTTGCAGCCACCCCGTCGGCGGTGGCGAGGTCGGCGACCACGACGCTGACGTCGAGTCCGCGGGCGATCGCCTCCAGGCGGTCGCGCCGGCGGGCGACCAGGATCAGGCGGTGGCGCGGGGCGAGGGCCTGGGCGATGGCGGCGCCGATGCCGCTGGATGCGCCGGTGATCAGGATGGTGGACATGGCGGCAGGGTAGCGTGCGGTGCCACTTGCTCCACCGCAGCCAGCCGTGAGATCCACGCATGGCGACGGCCGTCCCGGAAGTCGAGATCGAACAGCGTACGTCGCTGGCTCCGCGCTGGCACGTCGTCCTGCTCAACGACGATGATCACACCTACGAATACGTCATCGAGATGCTGGTGAAACTGTTTGCCAAGACGCCGGAGCGGGCCTTTCTTCACGCCTGCGAGGTCGACACCGCCGGGCGAACCATTCTCGACACGACCTCGAAGGAGCGCGCCGAGCTGAAGGTCGAGCAGATCCATGCCTACGGCAAGGACCCCAGGCTGCCGCGCAGCCAGGGGTCGATGTCGGCGGAGATGGAGCCGGCGGAGTGAGGTCATTGCCCCATCATTGCCCCATCATTGCCCCGTCATTGCCCCAGGGGTTAGGTCATTGCCCCTCCATTGCATCAGGGGTTAGGGTCGTGTCGCGGGACCCTCGTCAGGATCTGTGATTACCTCAGACTACGACCCTAACCCCTAACCCCTAACCCCTGGGGCAATGAGCTCACCGGCTCCGCGGATCAGGTTTGCCGCAACGGTGGAACTCCAGCGGCAGAGCCTCATGGCCATTGGTCGGACGTACGTTGCACGGCCGGTCGAAGGCGAATGTGTTGGCGCGGCGGTGGCGGTCGGAGGTGTTCGGGCCGCTGCCGTGGATGACGTACGAGCCGAAGATGATGGCATCGCCGGGCTGCACCGGGATCGGGGTGCTTGCCCAGTCGTCGAGGCCGCCTTGCAGGCCGATGGAGAACGACGTCGAGGCGATGCGGTGGATCGGCAGCAGGCCGCCGCGCTGGGAGCCGTCGATCATGCGCAGGCAGCCGTTGCCCTCGTCGGCGCCGTCGATGTAGACCATGCAGTTGACCTGGGTCGGGTGCAGCGATTCGAACTGCCAGTACTGGTAGTCCTGGTGCCAGGGGGTGAACGAGCCCTCCTTGGCCGACTTCATCATCAGCTTGGAGTGGAACAGGTAGACGTCGGGTCCGATCAGCTGGCGCATGATCGCCAGCATCGCTTCGCTGCGCGAGATGACGTCGATGGTCGGGCAGACGCGCTCTGAACCCATGAGTTGGCGGATGCGCTTCGGCCCATCCTTCTCCTCCCAGCTGGTGCCGACGCGATAGCGTTCGTCGGCGCCGGGCTCGGCCATGCGCTCATGCAGCCCGTCGACCTCCTGGGCCAGGCGGGCGACGGTGGCCAGGTCGGCGAAGCCGCGGACCAGCACCCAGCCGCGCTCGTGGAAGCAGGCGAGCTGTTCGGTGTCGAGTCCCGGCTGGCCGGCGGCGGCCGGCAGGGCGGGCAGCCGCGCCGGGGCGACCAGCGGGAAGGCCGGTTCGGGCTGCAGCTGAGCATAGGCGGGGGCGGGCTTGGTGGCGGTGTTCATGCGCGCCATTCTCGGCCTGGCAGCAGCCGCCGGACATGTGAACGGCTGCTCGTGTTCATGGAACATCCTGCTGTTGGCATCGAGGGGCCCGGCCCTCGGGCTCCTGGCCCGGGCCTTGCCCGGGACCCGCTCGGCACGGCTCACTGACGTTCGCCGATCGGGACCACGACGTCAGTGGAGGCTGCTCGGCGACGGCCAAGCCTGCGCCTGCGCCGCCAACCACGCACACCGGAGTCCCTGTGGGTCCAGATTGGTGTAGCCCTACGGCCCTAACCCCTAACCCCTAACCCCTGGGGCAATGCTCACCCGTACACGTCGCCGGGCTCGCCCAGGCGCTGGGGGCGGACGCCGACCGCTTCGGCGAAGATCCAGCCGTCGGCGACCCGGGCCTCCAGCTGGGTGCCGGGCGGCGCGTCGGCCATGCGCCGGATGACCTTGCGCTCTGGCGTCAACAGCACGGAGAATCCGCGGCCGATGACCGCCAGCGGTGAAAGTGCGTCGAGCTGGGCGGCGGCCTGGCCGAGGCGGGCCTGGGCGTCGGCCAGGCGGCGCGCGCCGGCGGAGTGCAGACGTCCGGACAGCTCGTCGAGGCGCTGCTGGCGGATCTGCACCTGATAGGCCGGCCCGGCCAGGGCGCGGTGCGCGGCCAGGGCGGCGAGGCGGCTGCGGGCGTCGGCCATCAACCCGCTCATCGCCTGGTCGAGGCGCAGACGGTCGTCGGCCAGCTGCGCCATCAGTTCGGCCTGCACCGGCACGATCAGTTCGCCGGCGGCGGTCGGGGTCTTGGCGCGCAGGTCGGCGGCGAGGTCGGCCAAGGTCCAGTCGACCTCGTGGCCGACGGCGCTGACCACCGGTTTGGGGCAGGCGGCCAGGGCGCGCACCACTGGCTCCTCGTTGAAGGCCCACAGATCTTCGAGCGAGCCTCCGCCGCGGCCGCAGACGATGACGTCGACCTCGGGATGCGCCGCCAGGCGCGCCAACGCTGCGACGATCGAGGTGGCTGCACCGCGGCCCTGCACCAGGCAGGGGGCGACCACGACCGGCATGGCCGGGAAGCGCTCGCGGATGCTGTGCAGCATGTCGGCCAGCGCCGCGGAGCCCGCGGCCGTCGCCAGGCCGACCGCGCGGGGCAGCATCGGCAGGGGGCGTTTGCGCTCCTCGTCGAACAGGCCCTCGGCCGCCAGCTTGGCCTTGAGCGCCTCCAGCCGGGCCGCTAGGTCGCCCTGTCCGGCCTCGGTGATGCGGCTGGCGATCAACTGGTAGCTGCCACGCGGCGGGTAGACGTCGAGCGAGCCACGCACCACCACGCGGGCGCCCTCGGCCGGGATCTTGCCCATGCGCGCCACACTGCTGCGCCACATCACCAGCGACAGCACCGCGCCTTCGTCCTTGAGCGTGGCGTAGAGGTGGCCGCTGGCCACGACCTTGACCTGCGACAGCTCGCCGGCGACCAGCAGGGGGCCGACGTCGTTGAGCGTCAGCTTGATCCGCTGGGTGATCGCGGTGACGGAAAGGGGTGTTTCGGTTTCCATGCTACGCGTTGCTTTTTAGGGCCGGACTGCGTATCATCCACTCATTATGGCAGACAGCATCCAGATCCCATCAGGAGCCGGAGCCACCGCCGCCTCGACTGCGACGATCGGGGCGATGCAGGCCGGACGCCAGGTGAACAAGGCGGTGATGGAACGGCTGATCGGCTCGATCGAGCAGGCCGGCCAGTCCTCCATGCAGTCCGCGCCGAACCGCGTCGACCGGGTCCAGATCAGCCAGGAAGCGCAGCAGCGCCTGGCGGCGGAGCAGGCCCAGGCCGGCTGATCCGCCGGCTTGCGGTCGCTGCCGGGCGCCCAGCCTGCGGCGCATGAGTGTCGGCGGAGAGATCTGGTCGTGGATGCCCCGTGCCGGGCTTGGTGGCCTGCAGCGCCTGACCATGGGCATCCATGCCGAGCTGCGCCGTCAGGACGAGGATGCGCGGATGTGGTTCACCGGCGGCGATCCCACGCGCCTGATCGCCGAGGTTGCACCGCAGGTGGGTGGCATCGAACGTGGTTCGCGCTGGGCGCTGTTCCGGGCCGTGCTCCGGTGCCGACCGGCAGTCATCATCCATCACACCGGGGACACCCACCGCTGGGTCCCGCTGTTGCGGCTGCTGGCGCCGGGAACGCGGCATGTGCGGCTGGTGCATCAGGGCTTCGGTCGCAAACGAGACCTGCTGCACCGCCTGGTCTTCGCCGGGACCGCGGCCTGCATCTTCCCCACCCAGGCCAGCCTGGAACGCTCGCGCGCCTGCTTCCCCATCGCCGAGGAGCGTCGTCATCGCCTGCCCTACGGCGTGCATGTCCCGGCCGTGCTGCCGGAACCGGCAGCGTACGGGCTGCCGCTGCGCCTCGCCATCCTCTCGCGCATCGATGACGGCAAGGGCCAGCTCGAATTCGTCGAACTGCTTGCGCGGGCCTGCCGTGCGCGGCCGGACCTCGCCAGGACCATCAGGCTGGACATCTGGGGCGGACACGATGCTGCCGACCCTGCCACCGTTGCCTACCTCGCCAGACTGCAGCAGGCCGCCGCCGCAACCGAACTGGCCGGCTGCGTCCGCCTCTGCGGCCATACCGCCGACCCGGCGGCGGTGCTGCGCTCCAGCCATTGGCTGGTGTTCCCGTCACTGGATGAATTCTACGGCCTGGCGCTGATGGAAGCCTACGCGCACGGCATCCCCGCGCTGTGCGCGCGCCGCGGCAGCTTCATCGAACTGAACGATCAGGCGCGCGGGCGCTTCATCGATCTGGCGGAGCCGGACGTGGCAGTCGCCCAGATCGCGAGCCTGCCGGAGATGCCCGCCGACGAGCACGCGGCGCTGGGCCGTGCCGGCCGCCAGCATGCGCTCGCCATCGCCGGCCTCGACCGCTGCGTCGAGGCCCTGCGCCGGATCCTCGCCGGCGCCGTCAGGGGCTGAGGCGGTTCCAGCCGTCGAGCAGGACGCTGTCCGGCAGCGTGTTCAGGCAGAGGTTGTCCCGGCAGGTCCGGAAGCGCTTGCCGCCATGGCACGGCCGGCAGGGCGCCGTGCCGGTGATGACGGCGATGCGGCCGGCTCCACGCGGCAGGAAGCGGCCCGGATCGGTCGGGCCGAAGATGGCGAGCAGCGGGCAGCCGACGGCGGCGGCGATGTGCGCCGGGCCGGTATCGACCGAGATGCAGGCGTGGCAGGCGGCGAGCACGGCCGGCAGCTCGCCCAGGGGCACGGCCCCGGTCAGGTCGTGGGCCTTGGCCTGCGCCGCAGGCGGCAGCGCCGCGATGATCGCGCGGGCCTCGCGGCCTTCCGGCGCCGAACCCATCAGGGCGATCGCGTCCGCCTGCCCGTCGGCGAGCAGGCGTCCAAGCAGCCGCGCCCACTGCGCCGGCGTCAGCCCCTTGAGGTTGGGCTGCCGGCGCAGCCAGCGGTGGGTCAGCGACGAGCCGGCCTGCACCGCGACCACCCGCCGGCCAAGGCTGGCGAGGCGCTGCTGGGCTGCGGCGCGGCGCTCGGGGGAGATGGTCAGGGTCGGGGCGCGGTCGGCGACGGCGATGCCGGCCGCCTCGGCGGCAGCGATGTTGGCGTCGACCAGATGCCCGTTGGTGCCCTGGGCGACATGCGGCAACACGCACAGCGGCGTCGCTCCGGCGAAGCCGTGGATCCACGCAGCGATCCCCGGCGTTTCGCGATCGAGCAGGACAATGCGATCAAAGCCGCGGGCCTGCAGCTGGGCGGTCAGCTTCCGGCGGGGCGACCCGGCGAGCAGTTCCTGCCACCAGGGTGCGTTCGGCTTGTCGATGGTGTGGATGCCGGCGAGGTAGGGTTCATGGGACAGCAGTGGCTTGGCCCACGGCCTGGCGCACAGCTCCAGCGGCGCTTGTGCCGCCAGCGCCTTCAGCACCGGCGTGAACATCACCAGGTCGCCGACGCGGGCGAAATAGCACACCAGGGTCGACATGCCGGCAGGATCGGACGGAGGGCGGCCTCGGCAAGGCGCCGCTCTTGGCGTGGGCCGGCCGGGCAGCACGATCCGGCACGATGCGGGTCCTCCATCTCGACACCGAGACCGGCTGGCGTGGTGGCCAGCAGCAGGTTCTGCTGCTGGCCCGGGGCCTGGCTGCGCATCCCCGCTTCACCGGCGAGGCGATCACGGTGTGCCGTCCCGGTTCCGCCTTGGCGGAGCGTCTGCTGGAGGCCAGGTTGCAGCGCTCGGAGCTCGACCTCGTCTCGCCATGGTCGCCGCTCGGGGTATGGCGGCTGCGACGGCTCGCCGACGAGATGGGGGTCGACATCATCCACGCGCACGCCAGCCACGCCCACAACCTGGCGGCCCTGGCGACCATCGCCTCGCGCCGCCATCTGGTGGTCACGAGACGGGTGGACTTCGCGCCAAAGGGGGCTTGGAAGTACCGCCGGTGCGCCCGGGTCGTCGCCATCTCGCAGGCCATCGCCGGCCTGCTGCGCGGCGCTGGCGTTCCGTCCGAGCGCATCGAGGTCATCCCCAGCGGCATCGATCCCCTGCGCTTCGCCGGGGCGGATCGCACCCGCGGTCGCGCGGCCCTCGGCCTCGCCGACGGCGACCTGGCGGTCCTTTGCGTCGCCGCACTCGAGGACCACAAGGATCATGCCACCCTGCTCGCGGCCTGGGAACTCGTCGCCAGCGCCTGTCCGCAGGCACATCTGCTGCTGGCGGGCGATGGGGCATTGCGGCCAGGTCTGGTGTCCCGAGCCGCCGCCTTGCCGCGCGTGCGCCTGCTCGGGTTCCGTGACGACATCCCCGACCTGCTGGCAGCCAGCGATGTATTCACCCTGACCTCGCACCTCGAGGGACTGGGTACGGCGGTGATGGATGCGATGTGCTGCGGCCTGCCCGTGGTCGCTACCCGGGCCGGCGGCATCCCTGAATTGATCGAGGATGGCGTCGATGGCCTGCTGGCGCCCGTGCGGGACCAGGCCGCGGTCGCCGGCGCCCTCCGCCGAGTGCTGGACGATGCGGGCCTGCGGTCGCGACTCGGCGCGGCCGCCCGCGCAACCGCCAACCGTCGCTTCCTCGCCTCGGCCATGGTCGATGCTTACGTCGATCTGTATGATCGCATCATGAGGGGCGCATGATCTCGGCCGTGATCATCGTCAAGGATGGCGAACGCCACCTCGGCGAAGTGCTGGCCGCGGTACGCGGCTGTGCCGAGGTGCTGCTGCTCGATTCCGGTTCCACCGACCGGACCCTGGATATCGCGCGTGCCGCCGGTGTCCGCATCGAGACGCAGGTATTCCTCGGCTATGGCGCGCAGAAGAACCGTGCCGTCGAACTCGCCCGACACGACTGGATCCTGTCGCTCGACGCCGACGAGGTGCTGGATGCCGCCGGCCAGGCGGCGCTGTCCGTAGTGGATCTGTCCCTGCCGTCGCGTTGCTGGCGGATCTGTCGACGTACCTTTGTCGGCACCCGCGAACTGCGCCACGGCCACCTCAACGACGCACCTGTGCGGCTGTTCAACCGTACCGTGACCCGCTTCAGCGACAGTCCGGTGCACGAATCCGTGACGGCTCGTGGTCCGGTCGTGACGCTCGGCGGATCGCTGGCGCACTACGCCTTCCGGGACGCAGCCGACCTGGTGCAGCGCGGCGCCGGCTATGCCCGGCTCAAAGCGGCGCGCTACCGCGAGCAGGGACGCACCGCCTCGGCGCCCGGGCTGCTGGTCCGCGCCTCCGCAGCCTTCGCGAAAAGCTACGTGCTGAAGGCCGGCTTCCTCGATGGCCGCCTGGGCGTGGTGTCGGCGCTGTCGGCGGCGCTGAATGCCACCACCGCGCTGGCCGATCAGCCCTGACGCCACCAGCGGCGCAGGATCGGGACGAAGCCCGCGTCCATGCCCTGATGCACCAACTCGAGGGGAGTGCGGCCGCGACGGGCCCCCAGCCAGGTGATGAACACCAGACCCGCAACGGTGACGGCGATGTTCGGCCAGGCGTTGAGCGCCCACTGTCCGCTCCAGCGCCATTCCCAGGGGCTGAACGGGGCGAGATAGGGGATCGGCCAGTCGTGACCGTCGGGCCCGCGCGAGCCGAGGATGTCGCAGACCAGATGCAGGTGCCCGGCGACGAGGGCCATCAACCCGACCCGCCAGTCGCGCCGGCACCAGGCCCAGGCCAGGACCGCCACCACGGTGCAGGCTAGGCCGTTATGGAGGATCTTGTGGTGATACAGGGTAAACCACGGCAGCGAACCGCCGGACAGCCACTCCACCGGCGCCCCGAGCCCATCGAGATCCGGTACGATGCCGGCCAGGGTGATGGCCATGCGTCCGCGCCGGTCGTGGCGGGTGGCGGGGGCGCTCTCGGCGACCAGCCAGGAGAGGATGGCGTGGGTGGCGATGTGCATGGCGGGGTATCAGGCGCTGTATCGCAAACCCCTTCCCAATCCATCACATGCAGCCATCTTCCGCTGGCATGTCCAAGGTCGCCATCGCCCTGCTCGCTGTCGTCGCCCTTCTCCTGCTGGTCCAGATCATCGATCGCAGTCGCGAACCTGCCCAGCTCAAGGCGGTGCTGGAGGCAAGCGACCGGTCGACCTCCGTCCAGGAGCGCATGCTCCTGGAGCTGAAATCGCTGCGCCAGGAGCTGGCACAGCGGCCGGCATCCGCTGAGGTGCCAGCCGGGGCATCGACCGCATCCGAACCGAGCGGACCTCGCGATGGCAAGCCGCGCCTCGGCGCCAACTTCCTCAAGCCCTACGACCGTTCTCATTTCCACCCCGACTGGGTCGGCGGTACGCTGCGCGATTTCAACGTCAGTCCGAAGGGCTTCAACCCCATCGTGGAGAACAGCGCTGATGCGAGCGCTGCCTCCGGCCTGGTCAACGATACGCTGTGCACCAGGCATCCGGCCACGCCATACCTGTGGAGCGAGTCTCTCGCCGAATCCGTGGTCATCACCGACGATTGGACGACATACACCTTCCGCCTGCGTCCAGGCGTGGTCTGGCAGCGTCCAGCCATCGCCAAGCAGCCCGGATTCGCCTGGCTCGACAAGGATGTGCCGCTGACCTCCGCCGACTTCGCCGCTTACCTGACCATGGTCCGGCACCCCGAGGTCGAATGTGGCTCACTCAAGAACTACTACGAGGACCTCGATGCGGTCGAGGCGCCCGACGACAGGACCCTTGTCCTGCGCTGGAAGAAGAAGGTGTTCACCAGCATGTCCTTCTCGATGGGGCTGGAGCCGCTGCCTCGTCACATCTACCTGGCCAACCGGGATGGCTCGCCGATCCCGGCAGCCCAGGTCGGCACCGCCTTCAACAAGCATTGGTTCGACGACCTCGGCGGACTGGTCGGCGTCGGCGGCTACGTCCTCGAACGCAACGAGAGCGACCGCCTGGTCCGCTTCCGCCGCAACCCGTCCTACTGGGGTGCACCGCTCCACTTCGAAGCCATCGAATGGGATGCGGAGGTGAAGCTGCCGGATCCGCAACTCGTCGCCTTCAAGAACGGCCAGGTCCACAGCCACGGCCTCAACCCGACCCAGTTCAAGAGCCAGATCCTCGATGGCGCCGAGAAACGCTTCGCGTCACCGGTCGCGGGTAATGCCAAGGCCGGTCGCGGCGGCGAACTCGGCTGGGAACTGGTCCGCTCGCATGCCTACCAATACATCGGATGGAATCTGCGGAAACCGCTGTTCGGCGACAAGCGCACCCGGCAGGCCCTGGCGCACGCCTTCCCCAAGCAGCGCATCATCGACGAGGTGTGGTTCGGCCTCGGCCGGCCGCAGATCGGCCCCATCCACCTCGACAGCCCGTACTTCAACAAACGGCTCGCCGACTTCGCCTACGACCGCGCCAAGGCCAAGACGCTGCTGACCGAGGCCGGTTGGCTCGACAGCGACGGCGACGGCTGGCTCGACCGCCAGCTCGATGGCAAGGCCACGCCGTTGCGCATCCGGCTCAAGTATGTCGCCAACCGGCCCGAATGGGACGCCACCCTGGCAGTCTACCGCGATGAGCTTAAGGCGATCGGGGTGGATCTGATGGTGACGACCTACGAGTGGAAGGAACTGCTGCGCATCTACGAGGAGAAGGACTTTGATGCCGCGGTCGGCGGCTGGAGCCTCGGCGACCTCGAACCCGATTTCTGGCAGCTGTGGCACAGCAGCACCGCCGACGAGCCGCGCTCGTCAAACCATGTCGGCTTCCGCAATGCGCGGATCGACGAGCTCTGCGTCAAGCTGCGCGAGACCTTCGAGACGGACGCGCGCCGCCCGATCATCGAAGAGGTCCAGCAGATCATCTTCGAGGAGCAGCCCTACCTGTTCTTCCGCTCGCCGACCAGCGCCTTCGTCTGGCAGAACCGCGGACCCAAGGCCAAGGAGCGCTGGCTGCTCGGCGTGACCGAGGGTCTCGACGCCTACCATCCACTGTTCAACCGCGCCAACCTGCTGTGGCGCTTCTCAGCCGAGTGATGCTGCCTCCCCCGGTCTTCCGCTGATGTGGTCCTACGCCCTCCGCCGCTTCCTCTGGATGATCCCGACCTTTCTCGGGATCCTCCTGATCAATTTCGCGGTGCTGCGCCTGCAGGGGCTGTCGCTCGCGGATCAGGTCGCGGCCGGGCAGAAGGGCGACGGCGACCGCAAGATCACCTCAGGCAGCGCTGCGGTCGAAACCTGGCTGGGGCGCTTCCGCCGCACCGGCAACGACCTGCCGGCGCTGCTCAACCTGCGCGGTTTCGTCGGCGAGGCGTCGGTGCGCGACCGGTTGCTGGCGGTCGAGCGCGCGCCCGGCCGGGACGAGGCCAAGCGCAGCCGGCGCGAGCTGGAGGGCCTGTGGCTGCAGGGTGGGCTGCTGGTCGAACCGCTGCGCGCCGTCCTCGCGGATGAAGCGGCCGGCGAACTGCACGGGCCGGCGAGCTTCGCCCTGTCGCTGTGCGCCTACCGTCCGCTGCTGGTCGAGGACCTCGCCCGCCTGAGCCAGGCCGAGCAGGACCGCCTGCGCGCCCGCAACGATCGGCTGCGCCAGCTCCGCATCGCCTTCACCAACACCGTCGAGCGTGGCTATGTCGTCGATGATCCCGAAGCGGACGCCAAGCGGCGTGCGATGATCGCCCTGATCGATGCCGACGCCGCCGACTTCACGCGCGGATCGCGGCGCTGGACCGCGATCGTCGGCGAGACCGGCTTCACCGACTTCATGGGCAAGCTGTTCGGTGGCAGGCTCTATTCAGAGACCCGCAAGGAATACGCTTTCACCGTCATTGCCGAGCGCTGGTCGGTCACCGCCTGGCTCAACCTCATCTCCATCGTCATCGCCTGGGGCGTGTCTATCCCGCTCGGTGTGTGGTCGGCGCGCAAGGCCGGGACGCTGGCCGACCGAACTGCAACCGGGGCGCTCTTCGCCGCCTGGTCGATCCCCTCGTTCTTCGTCGCGACGTTGCTGCTGCATCATTTCTGCACTTCGCATGCTGGTGAGAACCCGCTGTTTCCCAACCGCGGACTGTCCAGTCCAGGCAATCTGTGGCTGTCCACGCCCGCCTACCTGCTGGACCTGGCGCATCACGCCGTGCTGCCGCTGCTCTGCCTGACCTACGGCTCGTTCACCGCCCTGAGCCGCTTCATGCGGGCCAATGTGCTCGAGCAACTGTCGAGCGACTACGTGCGTACGGCTCGCGCCAAGGGCGTCAGCGATGATGCGGTAGTGTGGAACCACGCCACGCGCAACAGCCTGGTGACGATGATCACGCTCGGCGCCGGACTGCTCGCCGAGTTGTTCGGAGGCTTCGTCTTCGTCGAGTACGTGTTCTCCATCCCCGGGCTCGGCACCCTGATGCTTGAGGCGGCCCGGCAGCAGGATGCCCCGTTGCTGATGGCGTCGACGGTCGTCTCGGTCTCCCTGCTGCTGGTCGGCATCCTCATCGCCGACCTGCTCTACGCCGTGGCCGACCCGCGGATCAAGGCGCGGTATGCTTGACGCCACCCCATCACCCGCCCTGCGCGCCCTTGCCCTGGCCTGGCGCCACTGGTGGTTCCGCGCCGGCTGCGCCACCGTCGGCGGCGTGCTGCTCCTCGCCATCTACGCGCCGCTGCTCGCGACCGAGGCGGCCTTGTGGTGGGACGGATCCCCCGCCTTGGCCGATCTGTTCAACCGCCGCAGCTATCCCAAGCCGCACGACCTGCTGTTCAACCTGCTCGCCGTCCTTCTGCCCTTCTTCGGCCTCGGCTGGTTCCTGACACGGCGGTACCTGGGTTTCGGCTCCCGTCTCCGGTGGAGCGCCGCCATCCTGCTGGCCGCCTTCACGGCCGCCCAGATACCGGTCTGGCCCCGGTCCGGAGGAGGGGTTCAGGCGTTGTGGTCGGACCGCCCCGCCACCACGCACAGCATCCTGGAGCACCGTTCGTCGCCCGGGAACGGGCTCCGTCTTTTCGCACCGATCCCGCATCGCTGGGATGCGACCTATCCCGGGGCCGTGCTGCAGCCGCCTGGTTGGCACAATCCGGCGACCGGCTCCGCCTGCCTGCTCGGGACCGATCCGGCCGGGCATGACGTTTCCGCCCGTATGCTCTTCGGGGCGCGCATCAGCCTGACCATCGGACTGGTCGCGACCGGCATCGCTCTGCTCATCGGCACGGTGATCGGAGCGATCAGCGGATTCGCCGGCGGCAAGATCGACCTCCTCCTGCAGCGCGTGGTCGAGATCATGATGTGCTTCCCGACCTTCATCCTCATCCTCGCGGTGGTGGCGATGACCTCGCGGGACATCTTCATCATCATGCTGGTCATCGGACTTACCGGCTGGGCGGGAACGGCCCGGCTGGTGCGCGGCGAATTTCTCGCCCAGTCGGTGCGCGACTACGTCACCGCCGGCCGGAGCCTCGGCCTGCCATCTCACCGCATCATGTTCATCCATGTGCTGCCCAACGCGATCGCGCCCCTGCTGATCTCCGCCACGTTCGGTATCGCCGGTGCCGTCGGCTCGGAGAGCGGGTTGTCATTTCTCGGCCTTGGCGATCCGAACACCGCCTCGTGGGGGCAGCTGCTCAATCATGGCCGCGAGAATCCGACCTTCGCCTGGCTGATTTACGCGCCGGGCCTCGCCATCTTCGCGCTGGTCGTGGCGCTCAACGCCGTCGGCGAAGGGCTTCGCCAAGCATTCGACCCAAAGGCACACTGACATGCCCGATCCCATCCTGGTGTTCGAGTCGCTGCGCGTCGCCTTCGGTCCGACCGAGGTGGTGCACGGCCTGTCCTTCGCCGTCGAGCCCGGCCAGGTCGTAGCCTTGGTCGGCGAATCCGGCTCCGGCAAGAGCGTCAGTGCGATGACGGTGCTGCGCCTGCTGCAGGAACCGCCAGCCAACTACCCAGGCGCCGGCCGGGTGCTGTGGCGAGGCGAGGATGTCCTGCGCATGGACCAGCAGCGGCTGCGCAAGCTGCGCGGTGGCGAGGTCGGCATGGTCTTCCAAGAGCCGATGACCGCCCTCAATCCGACCATGACGGTCGGGCGGCAGGTCGAGGAGGCGCTGGAGATCCATACGCAGCTCGATGTGGCGGCTCGACTCGCCCGTGTCATCGAATTGTTCAAGGCGGTTGGCATCCCGCAGGCCGAGTCGCGCGTGACGGCCTACCCGCACGAGATGAGTGGTGGCCAGCGCCAGCGCGTGTGCATCGCCATGGCCCTGGCCTGCGAACCGCAGCTGCTCATCGCCGACGAACCGACCACCGCCCTCGACGTTACCATCCAGGCCCAGATCCTCGATCTGCTCAAGCGCCTGCAGAAGGATCGCGGTCTGGCTGTCCTGTTCATCACCCACGATCTCGGCCTGGTGCGCGAACTGGCCGACCGCGTGGTGGTGATGCGCAACGGCGAGGCGGTCGAGCAGGGCCCGGTTGCCGAGGTCTTCGCCGCGCCGAAGCATCCCTACACGCGCGGGCTGCTGACCTGCAAGCCGGTGCTGGGCAAGCGGGTGGCGCGGCTGACCACGGTCGCGGACGTGCTCGCCGGGGTATGAGCTTGTTCAGCGGCTGGGACCGGGTCCGCTTCACCTGGGGCGGTCATGGGTTGGCGTCCTACCCGGCCGGCGCGACCTTCGGCCCACGTACCATCGGCGACTACGAGTTCGTCTGGATCGTCGATGGCGAGGTGGCGTGGACAGTCGACGGCGTCGAGCACGCCGCTCCGCCCGGCACGGTCACCCTGGTTCGGCCCGGCATGCGCGACAGCTACCGTTGGGATCAGCGCCGGGATTCCCGCCACGGTTTCGTCCATTTCTCACTCGATCTCGCCGGCGCCGAAGCTCCACCCGTGGCAACCTGGCCGCTGCTGCGCCGCTACGGCGGCGACAGCGTGGTGCCACCGCTGCTGCGGCACCTGCTGCGCACGGTCGAGGAGCGCGGCCCGTGCTGGGAGGAACTCGCCCAGGGCGCCGCACGCCAAGCGTTGCTCGCCTTCCTCGCCGGTGGCGACGGCGTGGCCGGCGACGAGGCGCCGCCACCGCCGCCAGCCGTCGGGCGCGCCCTGCTGCGCCTGCGCGAGGCCTGGCGCGGGGAGACCTGGAGCCCGCTCTCGATCAGCGCCCTGGCCCGTTCGGCCGGCGTCTCTCGCGAGCACCTGACGCGTGCGTTCCAGCGGCATTTTGCGGTCAGCCCGCGCGAAGCCCAGCTCGCCCTGCGTCTCGACCGCAGTGCCCATTTGCTGGCACGCACCAGTCTGGCGGTCAATGAGGTCGCCCGGCTGTGCGGATTCGCCGACCAGTTCCACTTTTCGCGCCGCTTCCGTGCCGCCTACGGCGCCAGCCCGCGCTCCTTCCGCAAGCTCATCGCTGACGGAGCCGCCATGCCGATGCATCCGCTCGTACGGGTGCGCAACCTCGTGCTGGGATAGTCGGCGCCCTGCTCGGTCTACTTCGCTTCGGCCGGCACTGCCTCGGCCTCGGCGGAATCCGACTCCGAATCGGACTTGGCACCCTTCTTCGGCAGCGGTTCCGACTCGTCGCCGACGGTATTGCGCAGCACCTCTTCCAACGTGGTCACGCCGCGCATGACATTCAGCAGCCCGGCGCGCCGCAGGGAGATCATGCCCGTCTCCAGGGCGACCTTGCGGATCTCCAGGTCGGTGCCGCCGCCGATGATGATCTTGCGGATGCGGTCGTTCATCTCGAGACATTCGACGAGGGCGAAGCGGCCTTTATAGCCGTTGTTGCACAGGCTGCAGCCGACCGCCTTCTTCATCTTCAGGCCTTCGACATCCTCGGGCTTGAAGCCCATGTGCAGGAGCTGCCCGCGGTCGGGATACTCCTCGGCCGGCATGTCGGTCTTGCAGTTGCTGCACAGGCGCCGGCCCAGGCGCTGCGCCAGGACCACGTTCAGAGTCGAGGCGACCATCAGCGGCTCGATGCCCATGTCGATGATACGGGTGATGGTCGAAGGAGCGTCGTTGGTGTGCAGGGTCGAGAGCACCAGGTGGCCGGTGAGCGCGGCCTTCACCGCGATCTCGATGGTCTCCTGGTCGCGGATCTCACCGATCATCACCGTGTCGGGGTCCTGGCGCAGCAGGGCGCGCAGGGCGC
>JAIFKN010000248.1 GCA_020049615.1 bacterium
TCCGTTCTCCTCCGAGCGTGGCGATGAGGATCCAGCGGCCGCCGTCGGCCATGCGGGCGAGGTGGGGGCCGAGGTCCGCACCGCCGACGCAGTCGAGGGCGACGGCAACCGGTCGTCCCTCCCCGGCGCAGGCGTCCATCGCGGCCCCAAGATCCTCGCAGCGGCGATCCACCACCAGGTCGGCTCCCAGCTGGCGCACGGCCTGCGCCTTGGCCGGACCGGAGACGGTGGTGAGGACGCGCGCCCCGAGCAGCTTGGCGAGCTGGATGGCGGCGATGCCGACTCCGCTGGCGCCGGCCTGGATCAGCACCGTCTCGCCGGGCTGCAGTCCGGCTTCCACCACCAGATCGAGGTAGGCCGTGGCGAAGACCTCGGGCAGCGATGCCGCCTCGGACATGCCCAGGCCAGCCGGTATGGGCAGCAGGAGTTCAGGCCGAGTGGCGACGGCCTCGGCATATCCGCCGCCCGCCAGCAAGGCGCAGGCCCGATCGCCTGTCTGCCAGGGCCGGCCGCCTAGACCGGTCGGGGCGTCGGGACCGACCCAGGTGACGATGCCAGCCGCTTCGAGCCCCATCCACGGCGGCGCTCCGGGCGGCGGCGGGTATTTACCGGCCCGCTGCAGCAGGTCGGCGCGATTCACCGCCGCAGCATGGATTTCAAGCAGGATCTCGTCAGAACGCGGCACGGGATCCGCGACCACGCTCCAGCGCATGGCCCCATCCCCATCGACCAGCATCGCATGCATACGCGCCTCCTGCCGGGATCGCCGGTCAATCGCCCTTGAGTCCGAGACTGCGCCCGCCATCCACGACATGGTTCTGCCCCGTGATGTATCCGGCCTCGTCCGAGCAGAGGAAGGCGACGATGCCGGCGACATCCGCCGGTGCGCAGACCGTGCCCAGGCACGAGTGGCGCTCGCCGAACCCCGGATCGACCGCACCGCGCGGCACCTGGCCGGGTGAGACGCAGTTCACGGTGATGCCATGGCGCCCGACCTCGAGGGCCAGCGATTTCGACAAGGCGATCACTCCGCCCTTGGCCGCGGCGTAGTCGACGCACCGCTGCTTGCCCTGGAGCCCGATGATGGAGGCGATGTTGACGATGCGGCCACGTTTCTGCTCGATCATCGGTCCGATCGCGGAGCGGATGGAGTTCAGGACGCCCCGCAGGTTGACGTCGATGACCCAGTCCGTCGTGGCAGGGACCGATTCGTGGAACAGCGTCATGCGTTCGCGAGCACTCCCGCCGGCGCAGTTGACCAGGATGTCGATGCGTCCGAGCGCCTGCAGGGCGGCGTCGGCGAGCCGTTGGGTGGATGCGGCATCCCGGACATCGACCTGGATGGCGACCGATTGCACGCCTTTGGCCTTGAGCAGCGCGCAGGTCTCTGTCGCCGTGGCCAGATCGAAATCGGCTACGGCGATGGAGACGCCCTCGTCGGCGAGCCGCAGGGCTATGGCCTTGCCGATAGCGCCGCCTCCGCCGGTGACGATCGCGGTGGTGCAGGACATCTTCATGGGAGGCCTCCGTGGTCGGCGATGCCGGCGGGATAGCCGCAGGCTTGCAGCAGGCAGTCGTGCAGCATGAGCTCGTGCTCCGGCGGCCAGGGATTGGCGATCTCGCCGCGCACCATGGCGGCGAACTCGCGGAGCTGGTCATCGTAGCGCCCGCCCATCACCGGGAACGCGATCTCGCTGCGACCGGCGGGATGCGGGCCGCGCGGCTGCGCCAGGGTCAGGGTCAGGCGAGGCGGGACCGGCGCCTGGTGCACAGGCTCGATCGGACGCATCTCGATCGTCCCCTCGTCTCCGCAGATGACGAGGTGGCGCCGGTGGAATCCGTCCACTTCGACGACCGCGGTGCGGATGACGGCGGTCGCGCCGGGATAGGTCAGGATGGCCAAGCCGTTGTCATGCAGCCGGTCCAGTTCAGGGCGGGTGGCGCACTGGAACGGCACGATCCGTTCAGGTCTGCCCAGCATGGCAACGACCAGGTCGATCAGATGGCCGCCGAAGATGTACATGGCCCCGCCGTGGAACTGCGCCAGCCAGGCGCGGTACTCCGGACTGGCCATTCGGCTCATCACCGCATCGATTTCGAATACCCGGCCTAGCCAGCCGTTGCGGACGGCTTCGATGCAGAAGCGCATCGCCGGATTGCAGCGGAACATGTAGCCCAGCTGGACCAGGAGGCCACGTTCGGACGCCTCAAGCAGCATCTCGCGGAAGGCGGGCAGCGATTCGCTGCCAGGCTTGTCCATGTGCACATGCTTGCCGGCCCTGAGGCAGCGCAGGGCGGTCGGCACCAGGTCGGGCACGTCGGTCTCGACCGCGATGGCCTGCACCTCGGCCATGCCCAGCAGTTGCGCCTCGTCGAGCCACGGCAGTCCCTGGTAGGCGGGATCCTCGCCGCGGCGGACGCGCCAGCCCGGATCAGGCTCGGCCACTCCGACCACCTCGAAGTCGGCGGTCAGCTTGCGCATGACACGCATCTGCTCCGAGCCGTGGTTGTGGCCGATCCCGATCTGACCGATGCGGATCGGACGCGGCGCACCTGGTTCGTTGTCGGGCATGTCCGTCCTGGCCTCCGAGGGTAGGTCCGGACGCTGGCCCAGGAAGGCGCGAACCCAAGCCTGCCCGCAGGCTTCGCGTCTAGCTTTTCCGCCAGCGGGTTGCCGGGCGGGGATCGCAGCCCTAGCCTCCTCGCCGTGGCGATGTCCCCAGCATGCGAATCCCTGCGGCTGCCACTGCGGAAGGTGGCGTTCACCACCGTAGAGCTGATCACCGTCATCGCCGTCTGCCTGATCCTGGCGGGGACGCTGCTGCCGGTGGTCGTGCTCATGGGCAACCGGGCCCGCATGCACCGGGCGCAGCAGACGGTCGAGCAGCTGGTGCTTGCGCTCGAGACCTATCGCACGCTCGATCCGCGTCGCCGCTACCCGCTGCATGTCCATCCGCCCGCCGTTTCGCTGTATGTCGCGGGTCCGGTGCCGGCATCGACGATGAGCACTCAGCCGATGCCCCTGGCCAGGTCTCCTTTCCCAGATGTGGCGACTTCGCCGGCCTTGTTCGCCAGCGGTGGTGAGCGGGTCGGAGTCCTCGGCATGCTGGTCGACATGGGGCTGGGCCCGTCCGATCCGGTGGATGCGGATGGATGCCTCGTCGATCCGTGGTCGCGGCGCTGGAATTACCAGTTGATACGGCCGACGGCTGCTGATCCGGGCATCACGGCCGACTGGAACTGGGATCCGGCCCTGGGGCGGGCTCGGGCCTGGAATCCGCTCGATGACTGCCCGGCTCCGTTCCCCTTCCTGTGGTCGTACGGGAAGGATGGTCGGGTCGACGATCCGGCCGGATGGGTGCGTCCGCGATGAACCGCTGGCTATCCGGTCCCGGTTTCACCCTGATCGAGCTCCTGGTCGTGCTCGGCATCATCGGGACGCTGCTCACGCTGGTCCTTCCCGTCGTCGGCATCGCCCGCCGGGCGGCGATGCGGGCGAACACCGAGAACCTGATGCACAAGGTCGAGGTGGCGATCAGCGGCTTCAGGAACGATGTCGGCCATTTCCCCTGGTACGCCAGGCCCGCGGGCGACACCTCCTCACGTGCCATGCCGTGGGGCAATGAACTCGCCTATCGGCTCCACCATGAGATGAGCGATGCCGAGCGCTTCGCCCTCGCCGTGGACCGCCAGGCGGCACAGGCTGCGTTCGCGGCCGGCGGTTCGCAGGACTGGACGGACAGCACGAGATCGTCGCAGATCGACCAGACCGGCGGCAACTGGAGCGGGACGGACGGCCAGCGGAATCAGCGCAGCTGCGCCATCATCCTCAACCGCCTGTCGGTGGAACGCGCCATCGTCGGCATCATGAGCGGCAACACCGCGATCGCCGGGGTCGCCAGGACGGGATCCGGTTGGGGGCCGGGATCGCCGGTGGTCAACGGCCCGGTCTCGCGCGGATTCTGCGCCGACTATCTCGGCAGCGATCTGCGGTCCGAGGATTGCACCTACACCGGATCGGGCGCGTCGGCCACGCCGGCTGCCATCATCGACTTGTACAAGACGCCGCTGGTCTACGTCCACGGCCTGGCCAACGGCGTGACCGGCAACTTCCCGTTGCCGCTCTACATCGGCAACGGCCCACGGTTGAGCGCGGTGCATTTCGCCTTGTCGCCGCAGAGCCGCGGCATCACGGCATCCCTGGCCAGCGATGTGCGGGACACCGCCTCGCGGGCCTACCTGTCCAGCTACGAGCTGTGGTCCTGCGGACCGGACGGCGCCCTCCAGGCGCGTCGCAACGAGGCGCCGAACCGGGACAACATCCCCGCGGCGGGCTATCTGAAGGGGCTGGCCCCATGACCGTCGCGAGATCGGCCTTCACCCTGATCGAGCTGCTGACGGTGCTGGCCATTGTCGTCCTGATCTTCGGCATGACGCTGGGAGGCACGCAGTCGATCGATTCCGAGGAGGCCGTGCGCTCGGCGGCCGAGCAGTTCGCCTCGTCCTGCTCGCAGATGCGGGCGCGGGCCGTGGCGCAGCAGCGGCCGTTCGCCATCGCCATCAACATCCAGAACGATCCGGCCGGCAGCGGAGCCATCCTCAACAACCGCACCGGGGGCCACTGGTACCGTCCGATCGGTCCTGGCACCTGGTCGTTCAAGGGCGGGGCGCGGATTCTCACCGCCACGCCGACTGCGGAATCGATCTACTACAGTACCTCGCTGACCTCGGACTGCGCGACCTTCGTCGACCTGATCGAGAAGCTGAAGTCGACCTGGATCGGTCCGCCGGTGGTGCTTCCGCCGGGCAAGGTGCGTTTCCTCGCCCTGGGCGACACCGACGAGGGTGCCCGGGTGCCGGGCGATATGAACGGGGGATACGGCTACACCAGCACCTATCCGCGTCCATGGTTCGGCTATTACGATCCGGTGCGCAAGACGCTCTACCCCTGGGGCGGCTACAATCCGGAACTGCATGCGAGCGAGCCGTGGCGCAGCTTCTCCGGCGCCTACGCGGCTCCAGCCTACACCGGCTTCTTCTACCAGGGCAGCGGACCGGCCCTGGCGGACTGCCGGCATGGAGACACCCGCACCTACGACAATGACTGGAACGGCGACAAGGACACCAACGACACCTCGGCCACCTCAGGCCCCGAGGCCGGCTACGCGGTGTGGACGAAAGGCGAACCGCGGCCGCTGGTCAATGGCGATTGGCAGGACTTCACCATCATATTCCTCCCCGATGGCCGGATCTTCATCCCGCCGATGAAGACGAACCGCAAGCGCTTCTACGCCGGGCAGTACCGCTATGCCGCCAACAACACCGTGCTCGGGGCTTCGACCCTGCCGGGGCTCGGCAACGGCGTGCTCGACACGACGCGTCCCTGGGGCACCTATCGGGGGTACAGCAGCACGCTCGACCCGATGGGCTGGGGCGCCAACCGCAAGCATGTGTACAACAACTGCTACTCATCCATGGGTGCCTACGAGGATGGCCGGCAGCAGTTGGTGGAATGCAGCGAGGTGGTGCATTTCGAGGCGCACACCGGCGCCTACCGCATCACCTTCGCCCCCGACGCCAAGGTCGACGGCAACCGCTTCGAAACCGTGAGGCTGGCGATGGCGAGCATCTCGCCGATGTACCGCGTCGAACTGAGCCAGGAGGGCGGCATCCGCACCTTCCGCGTCAAGACCAGGCATGCCGATGACGATCTGACCAGCCAGCCCGGATTGTCGCCGTGGCCACCCGCCCCTGCGTTCTTCACCGATGCGTCAGCCTATACCAGCCTCATGGTCGGCCATCGCTATGGTTGGCCGCACGATGCCAAAACCGTGGCCGGGACCAGTTTGAGTGGCCTCCTGGATTTCGTGAAGCCGAGCGACCTCGTTCCGCTCGGCCGCCCGATCATCGATACGGTCACGCCACGCATGCTCACCGACAAGATCTGGTGGTGGCAGTGAACGCGCGCGCAGCGTCCCCGGCCAATCGCGCCCTCACCTTCATCGAGGTGCTGCTGTGCCTCCTGGTTCTGGGTCTGGGGATGCTGTCCGCCATCGCCTTGGCCCGCTACGGCACGTCGCTCGCCCAGCAGTCGATCGCTGACAGCCTCGCCTGGCCGACGGCGGCCAGCGTGATGTGCAACGCGCGTCAAGATGAGCTGGGCGCAGGGTGCGTGCTGGACTGGACGAAGACCGGATCGGTGTGGAGCGGCTACGTCAACGGCCTGTATGTGAAGCGGACCCTGTCCGATCCGGTCGATCCGGTGGATGCTGCGGGCCAGCCGCTCGGGGTGCATTACCGCACCGTCACGGTGGACGTCTACCCCAGCGCCGAATCGGGCCGGCCGGTCCGGTTCAGGGAGCGGATGGTGTTCCATGACCGGTGAATCCAGCATGCGTGGCTTCACCTTGATCGAAGTCATGGTGTCGTTGTCCCTTTCGATGCTGATGCTCAGCCTCGCCTGGTCGGGGTTCATCCAGATGCGCAAGGCGGTCCATAGCAACCAGGCGCGGGCGTTCATGGCGCTCGAGTCCTCGACCCTCTATCGCCGGATGGAGCATGATGTCGCCGCCACCGTTCCGGGGGTGCAGATGCGGCTCGAATCCCTGGCGGATCTGGACGCCCAGTATGGCGGGGCGCGCGCGGTCAGGCTCATCGCCATGCGGGAGCAGGCGTCGATGTATCCGAATGGCGGTCAGGATGTCGTCATCTGGGGGCGGGACCAGCCGGCTGGAGCGGTCTGGTACTGCTGGGAATGGCGGCCGCCGACCGTGGCCGAGATCGCCGAGGCCGCGGCCCGTGGCGGCAAGGCGACCGGATCGATCTGGCATGCGACGTCCTCGGCGCAACGCCGCGGTCACCAGTACGATCTGTTCGTATCGGCCGCGGACGGGACGCCGCAGGCCAAGTCGTCGGTGACCTTCGAGCAGATGGTCGCCTTCCGCCGGTCCCGGCTGCGCACCGATCTGGACGACAACGACCTGCGCCTGCTCGAGGGCTGGCCATTGCACGGCCAGAGGGCCTACGACCGGGTGACCGGCACGACGAGGCCACTCACCGTCGATGGCGATCGCACCGACCTGATGCGTCAGCGGGGATTCGTCGAGCAGAACGTGCTGTCGTGCTCGATCGGCTGGATCGACCATCAGGGCTACCTGACCAGGGCGACCGCAGCCGGCGTCACTGTGCTCGATCCGTCCGGATCGGTCGTCCCCCATCCGGGTCAGGCGCATTGGAATGCGGAGGTCCGCATCGTCGACGGTCTGTGGCGGGACGGACGGACCACCGGCAGCCCGGATGGCCTCGCCTCGGCTGGCGACCGGGTGGCAGCCCAGGCAGCGCCGCCGGACGAGGGAGACATCGGCCTCGGCCCGACGACGGTGCAGAACTGCGTCCAGGCCCGGCCGGCCGTGGTCTTCGTCAACTTCGTCCTCTACGATCCACGATCGCGCACCGAGGCTGCCTATGCCTTCTCGATGCAGGCCACCATCACCTCTCCGGCCAGCGGCAACCTGTGAATAACCAGGCGCCATCCGTGTTGCGGGAATCCGTCCGTCGGGCGTCCTTCCTCCTGATGTGCATCGCCCTGGTGGCGCTCGCCAGCATGCTCGTCTTCGGTTTCGCCGTCTCGATGCGCAATCTCAAGTCGGCCGGCAGCACCGCCATCGCGGGAGATCTGGCGCGGTCGGCCGCGCGGATGGGGGTCAGGCACGCCATGGAGACGGCGACCGCAGCCATCGTGCAGAACCGACTCGGGACCAGCGAGTGGCCGCTGCTCTGCAGCTTCGGCCATCTCGACCGCGACGATCCGGCCAACCCGGCGCCGGATGGCAGCGGGGTTGATCCGGCATCCGGACAGCCCAACCCCTTCGATGGCGGCGACAACGTACCTGCCGACGACCGGATGTACGCGATGATGCACCGCTGCACCGACGACGCCAAAGGATATGCGCCAGCCACCTGGTGGCCGTGGCCGGTCACCGATGCGGCGGGAGCTTCGACCTGGGAACTGCGCAAAGGCGCCATCCTCAATCCCTGCGTGCCCCGCTGGATCGAGCCCGGAGCCTACTCGAGCGACATGTCGGCCCATCCGGTACGGTTCACAGCCGCCACGGCACCGGTGCGGGGATCCCGCCCGGTGGAGCCCCTCTGGTACGACAGCCATTGGGGAGCGGTGACGGATCCGGCCCGGGCGCGCTATCGCCTGCGCTATGCCGTCGCCACCTTCGATCTCGGTGGCAGCTTCGTCTGGGGCCGGCAGTTGGGCTTCATCGACAATGAACCGCTGAGTGCGGATTTCACTACGGTCACGCCAGCCGCAACCGCCGCTGCCACAACCCGTTTCCACCTTTCCGCCGAGGATGATGCGCGGGACGCCGCCAGCGGCACGGTTTCCGGGGCGCTGCGCAAGACGCCGCATGAATGGGACGAGACCACCGCTCGCGGCTATCTCACCAGCCTCCAGTCGATCCTCGGCAAGCAGGGGGTGGCCGAAGGCTATCTCGCCGGGGCGCCTGACTGGCGCAACCAGGGGTCGGGTTACGACGCGCGACCGCTGGCCTCCGCGCTGTTCCTCGGCCGGGGTTCTTCCAAGGTCCGTGGCGACTTTGAGAACGAGTACGAGTCGCCCTGGACCAGCAACCTGCTCGGTGGCGTGTTCTCCACTGGTGGCGGGACCCGGCCGATCACCTATCCGCCCGGTCGCATCGGGCCGCCATCACCCGTGCCGCCGTTCGGCCTCTTCTCGTTCCAGTCGTTCGCGCGGCCGAACCAGAACTCCTTCGCGGCGATCTGCCAGGGCGGGCCGCCATCCTGGCAGGCGGCCGACAACGTCGGCCGCTCCGGGTTCGCGGGCGACTACTGGCTGCTGTGGTCCTGCTCGCCATTCGGTCGCGTCAACGAGTTCGATCCCGCGGCGTTCACTCCGGCTGCGCTGGCCGCCGGCAAGCCGGCCTACTACAAGGGGCGGACCGACAATCCGTGGCGCATCAACCTGATGACGGCCCCGCCCGATACCATCCGCATGATGCTCTACGGCTACCTGCCCCAGGTGGCGCTCAAGGAGCCCCTGGTGAGCATCGGCGGTTCGTTGACTGCCACCTATTCCAGCGACGGCAGTTTCGGCGGCACCGGCGTGCTGCGTTCCGGACTGAATACCGACCCGAGCCCGGACGTCACCTCGACGGCATTCGATCCCCGGTCGATGCGCACGACCTATCGCCAGGCGCTGCAGGATTCGGGACGGGAGGTCGCCGGCGAGGCTCGTCTGTTCAGCACCTTCACCTTCCCCGACCGCTCGGCTTCGCCCAGCGCACCATCGTACACGGACCGCACGATCACACCGACGACTTACGACGCCGCGTATCCCGGCCCCAAGGAGGAATGGGAGGACTATGCCCGGCTCGAACTGCATCCCGAATGCAACTCGGTCTATATGAAGGCCGGGTCGGTCGCCGGTGATCCGCCGCGACTGGGGAGCGATGGCAGCTTCGACTACGGCCACCTCTACAAATGCATGCTCGGGGCGCGGTGCACCGCCTTCAACGATCCGGATTGGCCGAGGCCGGCCACCGGCTGGAATCCAGCCGGCAACGCGGGCATGGGCAGTCTCTCGGTCATCGCTTCCTCGGGCAACGCCTGGCAGCCGAACGCGGCGCATCCCGAGACCCGGGCCTCGATCCTGTTCAGCGGCCTCTGGCTGCCGGCCGACAACGGCGGTCCTACCTGGTACAATGCCAAGCCATTCGAGCCGATGCTCGGCTCGGGGGCCCTGCTGTGCCAGAAGCTCCTCGGCAAGGATCCGAACGGGAACCACGAGGTCCGCTACGACTCCAGCCACTACATCCAGAACACGGCCAGCACGGCCAGCGGCATCCCCTTCAACATCCGCAACCAGCGTCCGTTCTTCTTCCGTGATTCGTACTGGCTCGACCTGATGCACGCGACCGCTGCGGCGATCTCCACGACGAAGGCGCTCTATCAGGATCCGGCCCACGTCGGGCTGGCGGCGCGGTTCGCGGTCAGACCCGGAACCGCCAACTTCCCCGCAGGCTGGCGTCCATCGACGATCCGGGAGGTCGATGCGCTGTTCCTGGCCTATCTCGGGGAATGGCACCCAGCCACCCCATTGGCCGCCGGAATGGCGCTCGCGCGACCCGGTGATCCATCGACGCCACCGACATTCATCGTCGCCAAGTCGCTGAGCAGTGCGGATATCTACGCCAACGAGGCCATCCGCGTTCCGCGTGTGGTGATCGACTACCAGGCGAAGTGGAACATCGCCTCGCTCCATCTCGGCGATGCGGGGGGAAGCGGCTTCCTCAGCGCTCCGGAGCCGGCGATCGTGGGCGGGGCCCTGGAGGACACCACCGACAGCCATGGCGTCGGTCTCGACAAGGAGGTCGCCTACCGCAAGACGATCAATATGGAGCGGGTGCTCAACGACTGGCGCATGAGCTTCTTCGGTGCCAATCCCGAGTACGCGGATTTCACACCTTTGGATTTCAATGGCGATGGATTCGCGGTGTCCTCCGCCTACGGCGCCTGCGACCTGCGCTGCGATCCGAAGGATGTAATGGTGCCCGATCCGACGTCTGCGCCGCCTGCGACGAGGACCGTCCCGCTGCCCGGGAGGGCCTACCCGTCGCGCGCGGCTGCCGACGGAGTTGGGCCGGCGCCGGACCTCTGGTTCTCGCTGACCGGCTTCCTCGTCTTCGACAAGGTCCGCTACATCCGCACCATCGTCCGCGGCCAGGTCTGGGACGAGGTGCGCCGCGTCCCGGTGTCATCCGCCGAACTCGACGCCGTCCTGGCGGTCGATCCCGATGGCGAGGCCGGCGTGGCGGGCGGGAACGGACTCACCGACAGTTCCGTCCTCTACCAGCGGTGGATGCACAACAACTATACCGGCAACATGGCCCGTTCGCCGGAGTAGGCGGTTCCGGAATCTAGACGGTTCGAAGATCTCCCCGACCCGACGGATGCTTGCCAAGCGGCTCCGCAGGCCCTCCATTCAACGCATGTCCACACCGCAGCTGCGTCTCGGCTCGGCCTGGTATCCCGAGCATTGGGACGACCGGGTGATCGACGAGGACCTGCGCCTGATGCGGGAACTCGGCTTCGACACCGTCCGGGTCGGCGACTTCGCCTGGTCTCGCCTGGAACCCGAGGATGGCCGGTTCGATACCGGTTGGCTGGGCGGGGCGATGGATCGCGCGCACCAGCACGGCATCGGCGTGATCCTGTGCACGCCCACCGCCGGTCCCCCGGCCTGGCTGATGCACGCCCATCCTGAGATCGGCTGGGTCGAGCGCACCGGGTATCGGCACGGGGTCGGCGGCCGTCAGTCCGCCGACTACTGCCATCCGCTGTTCCAGCACTACAGCCGACGCGTCACCGAGGCGGTCGCGCGCGCTCTCGGCAGCCATCCGGCGCTGATCGCCTGGCAGACCGACAACGAGTTCGGTGGGCACCAGAAGGTGTCGCTGTCGCCGGCCGCCCTGGCCGGCTGGCATCGATGGCTCGAGCGCCGCTATGGCACCATCGGGCAGCTGAACGAGAGCTGGGGCACCCACATCTGGAGCAACCACTACCAGGCATTCGCCGACATTCCCGGCCCGCATCCGCTCCCGACCTATTGCCACAACTTCAGCCTGCACGCCGAGTACCGTCGCTACATGCTCGATGCCGTGCTGGAGTTCCAGCGCCAGCAGGTGGACATCATCCGTGCGCACAGCGTCGCGCTGATCACGCACAACTCCGAAGACTCCCTCGACGAGTGGGATCTGACCCGCGACCTCGATCTCGCCGCGCACGACTGCTATACCAGCATGATGCCGATCGAGCGGGTGGTCTACCGCATGGATTGCTTCCGCGCGCTGAAGCCAGGTCGACGCTTCTGGGTGATGGAGACCGGACCCGACGGCGATCTGGCCGATGGTCCTTTCCCCGCCGGCTGGCTGGCGAATGTCGCTACGCTCTCCTACGCCTCGGGCGCCGAGGGGGTCTCTTTCTGGCCTTGGCGTTCGAACCGCAGCGGCGCCGAGATGGCCAACCATGACGGCCTGGTGCATGCCTGCGGGGTCAGGAGTTCGGCCTGGGAACCGGCGGCGCACGCCTCGGCGGTGCGTTGCAGCCTTGAGGGGATCCTGTGCGGCTTCTCCCCCGCCCCGGCCCGGGTCGCCTTCATCCGTTCCGAACGCAACGGCCACGCCAACTACATCGAGCGCATCGCCGGCCTGGAGTCGAACTTCGACTACCATGGCCGGGTCGAGTCGCATCACCGTGATCTGCTGGCGACCGGGGCCTGGCGCGACGTCCTCTACGACCAGGCCGAGGTTGCTGGGCATGGCGTGGTGATCTCGCCCTATGTGCCCTATACGACGCCGGAGTTCCTGGCGCGCATGCGCAAGCACCTCGCCTCCGGCGGGGTGTGGGTGGTCGGGCCGTACTCCGGCTACCTCACCGCCTGCGCCACCAGCCCGATGAACGGGCTGCTCGGCGACCTGGGGGCGATGCTCGACCTTGATGTGCGGGCCTGGTCCACGGCGAAGCAGCAGGCGATCCACCTGCCCGATGGCACCTCGACCCAGGCCCAGATGCGGGCCCATGCCTTCGCCCCTGCGCCGGGCGACGAGGTGCTGGGCACCTATGGCGGCGATCGCATCGGCGGACTGGCCTGGGGCCTGCGCCGCCGCGTCGGGCCCGGGACGGTCTACGTCCTCGGCAGCGAGATCGCCGCCGACGCGCGTCGCCGGCTGTATCGCGGGATCCTCGAGCGCGAGGGCGTGCCGTTGCATCCGCTGCCGTCGCCGGTCCTGCGCTTCCCCCAGGTCGACGGCCAGGGTCGCAGCGCCTGGGTGCTGGTGAATGCCGGGCGGCAGCCCTGCCGCGTGCCGCTGCCGGCGACGGGGCGCGAACTGCTGGGCGATGCCGTGGTCGGCTGCGAACTGCCGATGGAGGCCAACGGCAACGCCGTCGTCCTCTTCGACCGGCCCGTCGCAGGCTGAGCGCTAGCGGGACTCCGCCCCAGCTAGCCGGCTGCTGCTGCAGGGGCTGCGCGCCCGCACCCCCGAGTCCTTTCGTCCTCGACTTTGACTCGGCGAGTCAAAGTCCACGTCCTCAAGGACTCTAGCGCGGCGGATAGCGCTTGCGGATGACGGCCATCGCCTGACGCGATTCGTCGAGCGGCCCGGTGAGCATGATCACGCTCCGGCCTTCGGCGTAGTCGTCGAGCCGGGAGACGGCCTCGGCGGGCGTGCAGCGGGTCATCAGCGGCAGGCCGGGGTTGCAGCGCAGCAGCCGACGCCATTCGCCGATCGGCCGCGGGCAGTTCGGATCGAGGCTGATCTCCAGGCAGCCGAGGCCATCCACCTTGGCGATCTCGGGATGGACCAGGATCCCCTTGGCGTGGTGGTGGATCCAGCAGCCGCCGAAGGCCTGCGACACCTGCTCGGTGTAGGGGCGCATGAACCTGGCGTAGCTGCGCGGCGAGCACATGTCGGCCGCATCCTCGGACATGAACGGCACGGCTCCGGGCACCCAGGTGCCGAGGATGCCGCTGCCGCCGCCGAACAGCGGGATGTCGCGCCGCAGCTCGCGCTCGAGCCAGATGATGGCCTCGGCGGAGAAGCGCATCAGCCGGTGCACCGCCTCGGGCTCGTCGCTGAGGTCGGTGAACAGGCTGTTGCCGCGCAGGGCATTGGCGAGGTCGACCGGCGAGAAGTGCGCCAGCGTCTGGACGGTGAAGTCGCCATCGCACAGTTCGAGGAAGCGGCGGTTGACCCGCCTGGCCCATTCGACCCAGCGGTTGCCGGGGTCGAGGCGCAGGCGTTCGAGGTCGGCCCAGTCGGTGAGAACCGGATGGACCCAGGTCGTATCCGCGCCCGCCACCACCTCTGCGCCGCTGATGCAGGTGCTCTGCGGGGCGATGCCGTGGCTGGGCTTGATCGTGGTGATGCGGTCCTCGTCGAGACCGCGCAGTTGCGCATCGACCGCGCGCAGCCAGCGCACCTGCTCCTCGGCGTAGGCCTCGGCCTCGTCCGGATACGTCCAGCTGGCGAGCGGGCGGATGGGTACGTCGACCTGCTGCTCCCACCAGGCCATCATCAGCATGACCTGGCCCGGCGCGGGGTCGGCGTAGAAGCGCTGCCAGCGCGCGATGCGCTCCTGGAGCCAGGGTCGGCACGACAGGTCGGTCGGGGCTCCGGGCTGGGTCATGGCGTCCATCATGCAGGGCCGGAGCCGGCCTGCCAGGATCGGCGGGATGGCGTCTAGGTTTTCCGACGGGTCTCGGCCATGGCGCCCGGACGAGGCAGAATGGCGCTGCTGCAGCACGGAGGACCGCCAGAATGCCCACCACCACCGAACAGGGCCGCTATGGCCATTTCAACGAGGACGGTACCGAGTTCATCGTCACTGATCCACGGACGCCACGCGCCTTCGACAACTTCCTGTGGAACGACGCGATCTTCTCCAACGTGCAGCAGACCGGGGTCGGCTATGCCGACTACCAGGTGGGCGACCACGAGGCGGTGCAGCTGCTGACCGGTATCGGCCGCGTCTGCGACTTCGATGTCTTCGGCCGCGACGGCTTGATGAGCCGGCTGGTCTACATCCGCGACAATGATTCCGGGGAATACTGGAACGTGAACTGGGAGCCGACCCTGCGGCCATACCAGAGCTTCGCCTGCGTCCACGGCATGGGCTACAGCATCATCCGCAACACCACGGCGGACATCGCCGCCGAGTTCCGCATCTTCGTCCCCCCAGGAGCGGATCCGTGCGAGCTGTGGACCCTGCAGCTGCGCAACGCCGGCGGCAGTCGGCGCAACCTGTCGGTGTTCGTCTACAACCAGTTCCAGTTCAAGTTCAAGTGGGGCTTCGAGAGCTACGGCGACATGATCTTCCGCGGCTCGTGGTTCAACGCCGCGCTCAACGCCATGGTCGCCTGCAAGCATCCGCACAGGCGGCCGCATGACTTCCTCACCGGCTTCGTCACCGCCGACCGGCCGGCGGACGGCTGGGACGGCACCCGCGACGCCTTCGTCGGCACCTACAGCACCATGCAGTCGCCGCGCGCGGTGGCCGAGGGCCGCTGCTCGAACACGCCGGGGTCCTCCGACGCCACGATCGGCGCGCTGCAGTTCGATCTGCGGCTCGAGGCCGGCGGCTCCGAGCGCATCGACCTCATCCTCGGCGCCACCGACGCCGAGGCGCGCATCGCCGACTTCCGCGCCCGCTACTTCGCACCCGGTGCGATCGAGGCGTCCTTCGCCGCCCTCGCGGCCGAGAACCGGCGCTGGGTCGGACTCAACCGGGTGCGCACCCCGGACGCCCACTTCGACCGCATGCTCAATGTGTGGACCAAGCAGGAGACGCGCTACGGCGCGACGTGGTGCCGCTGGGGCTGGAACGGCTACCGCGACATCGTGCAGCACGGCTACGGCGTCTCCTCGCTCGAGCCGACGCGCACCCGGCGCATCCTGCTCGACGCCTTCCGCCACCAGTACCGCAGCGGCATGGCCCTGCGCGGCTGGAACCCGGTCGACACCAAGCCGTACAGCGACAGCGCCCTGTGGCTGGTCTTCACCCTGGTGTCCTACCTGAAGGAGACCGGCGATACCGCCCTGCTCGGCGTCGAGGTGCCGTTCTTCGATGGCGGTGCCGGGACGGTGCGGCAGCACATCGATGCGGCGCTCGATTTCCTCGAGGCCAACAAGGGCTCGCACCAGCTGATCCTGATCAAGTTCGGCGACTGGAACGATTCGCTGACCGCGGTGGGCAAGGAGGGCCGCGGCGAAAGCATCTGGCTGAGCGAGGCCTACGCCGAGGCGATGCGCCAGATGGAGGGGCTCGCGGCCCATCTCGGCGAGCAGGAGCGGGTCGCTGACTACGCCGCCCGCTACGGACGCATCAAGGCGGCGATCAACAGCCAGGCCTGGGACGGCTCCTGGTACGTGCGTTGCTATGACGATGCGGGCAAGCCGATCGGCTCGCAGGTCAACACCCAGGGCCGCATCTACACCAACGCGCAGAGCTGGGCGATGATCTCGGGCGTCGCCGACCAGGGGCGCACGGCCCAGATGCTGCAGTCGCTCGACCGCATCTGCCTGACCGGCATCGGCTACATGCTGCTCGCCCCGACCTTCTTCGAACGCGACGAGAGTGTCGGCCGCATCTCCTGCCTCGAACCGGGCATCTGCGAGAACGGCACGGTCTATTCGCATGTCAACGTGTGGATGGTGCTGGGGCTGCTGCGCGCCGGCATGCCGGACAAGGCCTACGAGACCTTCCGCCGCATCACCCCCGGCTACTTCACCGGCGAGGCTGATGATCCCAAGCTGCGCGTGCCGCCCTTCGTCTATGCCAACGGCTACTTCGGGCCGGACCACCGCAACAACGCCTTCCAGATGGAGTTCACCTGGATCACCGGCAGCGTCGCCTGGTTCTACAATGTGCTGCTCAAGGACATGCTCGGGGCCAAGGCCGACTACGATGGGCTGCGCATCGAACCGTGCCTGCCGACCACCTGGAAGGAGGTCTCGGTGCGGCGTTCATTCCGCGGCACGATCTGGGACATCACGGTGCGCAATCCGGAGGGGATCGTCGGCGGCACGGTCGCGTTGACCGTCGATGGCCGGCCGCTGCCCGGCAACCTGATCCCCGTGTCGATGAACGATGGCGGGACGCATCAGGTGCTGGCGGTCGTGCACCCCGCCTGAGCGGCGGCGGGGCTTGTCCGGGGCGGCGCCGGGCGACGCTCCCGGGATGGATGTCCACGCCAGCGTCGTCCGGGCCTGCCGCCTGGGCATGTTCGTGCAGGCGATGGTCATCAATCTCGCGCCGCTGCTGTTCGTCCAGCTGCACGCCCAGTTCGGCCTGACCTGGGAGATGATCGGCCGGCTGGTGCTGATCAACTTCCTCACCCAGATGGCGGTCGACCTGGCCGGTAGCCGGCTGGTCGCGGCCTGGGGCCTGCGCCCGCTCTGCGTGGCGGCCCATGTCGCGGCCTTCGTCGGCCTGCTCGTCTTCGCTGCCGCACCGTTCGCCGGCGGCTATGTCATGCTGGTCGCCGGGACGGTGGTGTTCTCGGCCGGCTGCGGCCTGCTCGAGGTGCTGATGAGCCCGATCCTCGACGCCGTGCCGTCGCAGCGCAAGGCGGGCGACATGGCGCTGCTCCATGCGTTCTACCCGATCGGCAAGCTGGCCGTGATCGTCGGCACGGCCATCGCCCTGTGGCTGGCCGGCCCCGGCTGGTGGCCCTGGGTGGTCGCGGCCTGGTCGCTTGTGCCGGTCATCGGCATCTGGCTGTTCGCCACCATCCCGCTGCCGTCGCTCGATGATGGCGCCCACCGCGTGCGTGCGCGCGATCTCATGCGCAGCGGCACCTTCCGCGTCGCGTTGCTGGCGATGATCTTCGCCGGCGCGACCGAGGTGGCCTTCGCCCAGTGGACCTCCGCCTTCGCGCAGCAGGGGCTGGGCGTGTCGCAGGCGGTCGCCGATCTCGTCGGCTTCGGCCTGTTCGCCGTCGGCATGGCAGCCGGCCGCCTCTGGTTCGGCCTGTACGGAGCCGGGGGCGATCTCGCCCGGACGCTGTCGTTCGGTGCGGCCGCGTCGGTCGCCGTCTATCTGCTGGCGGCGCTCTCGCCGTGGCCGGTGGTGTCGCTGGCGGCCTGCGCCTGTGCCGGAATGGCGGTCAGCATGCTGTGGCCGGGAACGCTGTCGTTCTCCGCCGCGCGCTGGCCGGTCGGCGGAGCCGTGGTCTTCGCCGCCATGGCGGCGGCCGGCGACGGCGGCTGCGCGGTGGGGCCGTGGCTGGTCGGTCTCGCTGCCGATGCGGCGGTGGCCAAGCCGGCCCTCATCGCCTGGATGCCCGGGACGGAGGCCGGTGCGGAAGCTGCGGGCCTCCGTCTTGGCATGCTGGTCGGCGCGGCGGCCCCGCTGGCGCTGCTGTTCTGCGCGAGGCGGATGGCCCGCCCGACGCCGACGCAGCCCAGCGGGACCGTCGACCTCACCCGGCGGTGACGGCGATCTTCTTCGGCTGCGCCGCCGCCCGCTTGGGCAGGGTGACGCGTACGATGCCGTCCTTGGCCGTGGCCGCGATGCGTTCGGCATCGATGGCGTGGCCGAGGCGGAAGGTGCGCTCGTAGTCGCGCAGCGCGTACTCGCGCCAGATCGCCTGGAATCGCTCCGGCTCCTGGGCGCGGCTGGAGCCGCGCAGGGTGAGCACGTCGCCGTGCACGCGCACATCGACGCCGTCGGCGGCGACGCCTGGCATGTCGGCGGTGATCAGCACCGCCTCGCCGGTTTCGCGGATGTCGACCCGCGGGGTGACGGTGCGGCGGTCGATCGTGCGTGCCGGGGCGGCGGGGGCGGTCTCGGTCTTGGGGGCGGGCTTGAGCAGGGAGAACATGGCTGTGGTTCCTTTCCGTGTTCAGTTCGAGTTGACGGTGATCTTGCGGGGGCGGTCGGCGGCGGCGCGCTTGAGCGCGACCGTCAGCACGCCGTCGGCCAGGCGGGCCTCGACGTGGTCGGGGTCGACGGCGAAGGGCAGGCTGATGCTGCGGCTGAAGCGCAGCGCCGGGCGTTCGGTGAGCAGCATCTCGCCGTCGGCCGTCTCGGTCTTGCGCTCGGCGGCGAGGGTCAGCACGTCGTCGTGCAGCTGGACCTGCACGTCGGCCGGCTGCACGCCGGGCAGTTCGGTGGTGACGACCGCGGTCTCGTCATCGGCGTAGACGTTGGCCCCCGGGGTGGCCCCGGCGGTGCTCCAGGTGCGGTCGATGAGGCGATCCACTCCGGCGAGCATCGTCTCGAGCTCGCGGAACGGATCCCAGGTATAGGCGTAGCTGGTCATGGTAGGGCTCCTTCGTGGCGGGCGGCATGCCCGCGTGGATGGGAGACCTATATGCAGTCGGCGTGCCAATATGGCGATCTTTGAGCCATAGTGACTTATGACATGCGGGCGCCCCACATTGGCGCTCGGCGACAAAAACGGGTCGTTATGACTTATTAATCTTTGTTTACGAGTCGATTTAGCAGCTCGCTCAGCTGATCGAGGTCATACCTGGTCGCGCCATCCGAGGCGGTCTCGATCGGCGGCAGGATGCTGGCGCCGGTGCCGCCTGGCTCGGGCACGGTCATCTCGGGACCGGGGAAATCGCGGATCGGCAGGGCCAGATCGCTGACGTCGTAGAGCCGCGTGCTGACAGTGCCGGCTACCGGCTTATCGGAGACGTACAGCGCTCCGCTGACGAAGCCGATATGGATGCTGGCGGTCTTCTCCAGCCAGGTCAGCAGGCTGCCGAGCTCCATCTCGCGCACCTGCAGGTTCACCACCGGTGGATTGGCGGTGAGGGCCGGAGCGAGGACGATGTTCAGCCCGGTGGCGCGGCGGAGGAATTCGGCCGTGTCGCTCAGCGACTGGTCGCGCGCGTCGAGGGTGATGCGCTGGTCGAGGCGGCCGCCGAGCCGCGACAGGTCGTGACCGGAGGGGGCTGAGACGACCAGCATGCCGTTCCACTGGCCGATGGTGACCTCGGCCGAGGCGAGGCAGGAGGCGCAGGCGAGGGCGGCGAGGAGCGGGCGCATGGCGGTATCTCCTACTGATGGGACGGCCGGATGCCGCGTGTCGATGACCGCTTTCGCCGCCGATCCGGGCTGGTGCGTCAGACAGCGGACTTCAGGCCCAATCCAGGCGCGAGGCCAGTTCCGGCGGCAGTTCGCCGCAGAGGTAGCGCAATCGCGCCCGGGCCCGGCTGGTGGCGTGGTCGCGCATGGTGGCGATGACCCCGACCAGGCGGCGGCGGACGTTGTCGGCGTCGGGGCCGAGGGCGGGAATGGCGAGGAAGTCGGCGAGCACCTCGGTGAGATCCTCGCGGTCGTCCTCGGAGAACTCGCCGCCACGCGCCGCCAGCCGGACCAGATCCTCGGCGGCGCGGCCGGCGAGGCGGGCAAGGTAGGCGCCGTCGCCGACGGTGAGGATGCGGGCGAGGGCGCGGGCCACCGCCAGCTGGCCGACCTGGGGGATCAGCGCCTCGACCACCCGCACGCGCAGGGCGCCGGGAAACGCCGATTCGCTGGCGAGCAGGCCGAGGGTGGCGGCGAGTTCGTGCACGTTGCCCGGGCCCCACACCAGCCGCCAGTTGGCGACCAGCTTCCACTGCGCCACCAGGCGTTCGACCAGCCGGCGCTGCGCCTCACCCTGGCAGTGCGGCGAGCGGCCGATGCGGGCGAGGGCGGCGAGGATGCGCGGCACGTGCTCAGTGTGGGCGGCGAGGCGCTCGTCGAGCTCGAAGGTGATCTCGCCGGTGGCCTGGTCGGTGGTGGTCGGGGTGGGCGTGTCGGGCAGCTCGGCGCAGGCCTCCATCAGCAGCTGGTCGACGATGGCGGAGCGGCGCTCGGGCGAGCAGCCCGAACCGGCGGCGAGGTGGCCCAGCGCCTCGTAGGCGTAGCGGCCGAGCCCGGTGGTCGCGGCATCCACCGCCTGGGCCAGCGGCGCGTCGCCGGCCAGCGCGCCCTCGGCGAGGATGCGGGCCGCGGCCGCCACCAGTCCGCCGCGCTCGGCGCCCTGTTCGGCGCGGGCGAGCCCGGCCAGCAGGCGGCGCACGGAGGCCGCGGCCTGCTCGGGAGCGCGGCGCACCAGTTCGGGGACCAGGCCGGCGAGGAGCAGGCGGACGTGCTCCATCGGGTGGCCTTCGAGGGCCTCCCAGGTGCCCGGCAGGGCGGTGGCGCCGATGCCGACCAGGGCGCTGGTCACCAGATCGGTGGTGCGGTCGGCGCGGTAGCGGGCGCAGATCTCGATCAGCGGATCGACCAGCGCGGCGCGCTCGGCCGGCGAGCACGGCAGCAGCACCGGGAGCTGCTGCTCGAGCACCGAGACGAGATGCGGGCCGCTGGCCTCGCGCAGCAGGTGGCGCACCGTGCCGGCGAGCTCGTCGGCATCCTCCTGTCCGACCGCGCCATCGCGGCACAGCTCGGCGAGCAGCCAGTGCACGCTGGTGTCATGCGACTGGCCCAGGCGCATGCCGCGCGCGGCGATGCGGCGGGCCAGGGTGCGGCCGAGGTCGATGCGGCGCAGGGCGGCGGCCAGCGGCATGCGGCTGCGCGGCTCCTCGCCGGATTCCAGCAGCAGGTCCACGCCGCGTTCGAGCACCCGTTCGCTGCCGCTACTGCCGGGCGCGGCGAGCAGCACGATCACCCGGGCATCCTGCTCGGCGCCGAAACCGAGGCTGCGCGACAGCACCTCGACGGTGCGCTCGCGGTCGATGGCCTGCAGGGCGCGGACCAGCTCGACGATCGAGAACGAAGTCGGCAGCAGCAGTTCGAGCAGGCGGTCGAGCGCGCGGTGGGAGGCGAGGGCGGGCGCCAGGGCGGTGCAGACCTCGACCAGGCCCTGGCTGGCCTCGCCGCGGGCGGCCTGGGCGATGACGGCCGAGATCGCCAGATCCTGCTGTTCCGCCGGCAGCGAGCCGACCGAGGGGGCCAGGCGCAGCAGGGTCGCCTCGTCGTGGCGCTGCATCGCCCGGACCAGATCGACGATCAGGGTGTGTCCGCCCGAGGCGACGACCAGGGCGATGGCGCGTTCGCGCACCAGTTCGGCGCCGTCGGCCAGCAGCATCGGCATCAGTTCGCCAACCACCGCCAGCGGCGGCGCGGCGTAGCGCAGGCGTTCCAGGGCGGCGGCGCGCTGGTCGGCCTCGCGCGCCTGCATCAGGCCCTCGACCGGGGCGCGCAGGGCGGGCGAAAGGTGGCCGACCATGCCCTGCAGGCCGCTCTCGGCCGGTTCGGCGAGCAGCGAGGCGGCCAGCGGGTTGCCGACCTCGTCGCTCAGCGCGACCGTGCGCCAGCCGGTCTCGGCCCCGGAGGCCTCGTCGAGCAGGCGGAGGTCATCGATGCCGGCGGCGGCGGCGGCGGCGGGGAAGTCGGCATCCAGCGTGCGGTCGGCCAGCAGCTTGCGTCCGGCCTCGTCGGCCAGCAGGCGTTCGAGAGCCAGTTCGGTGAAGGAGATCTTGGCTTCGAGCAGGGCGCCGATGCGCAGCAGCAGGCGCATGTCGCCGCCGGTGCGGCGGCGTATCTCGGCGGCATCGGAGGCGCGCAGTCCACGGATCATGGTCGCAGGATCGACCATGGCGGCGGGGCTACAAGCCCGTGCGTGTCACCACTCCGCTTGGCGGACGCTCCACAGCCAATCGCCGGTGACCGGGGCGACGTGTCCATCGACATGGGCCTGGTTGACCCGGCCGCGATGCCGGACGATGTGCCGGTTCGCGGGATCAGCCGGTTCATCACCCAAGTCGGCATTGCCATTGATCGGCCAGGGTTTGCACTGCCAACTCCCAGGATTGCCGACGACCGTTGGGAGGAAGTAGGACATGCCGTTGTAGAGGCTGATGCCGCCGTCGCTGAGCAGCACGCGATAGGACTTGACCTGGCTCAACGGTACGGGCGGAGACAGCCATCTGTTCTCGCTGGTTCGCCACGTTCCGTACAGGGCGTTGTTCATGGAGTAATGGAAGGAAAAACGTTCGTGCCAGTGCCACTGGTTGCGGATCTCGACAGTGGCCATCGGGCAGAGATAGACGCTGCTGCCGGAATACTTGTCGCTTTTGTAGGTTTCATCCAGGTATTCGTAGGTCTTGTCGATCCAGGAGTGCTCACTCTGCTCTTCTTCATAGGGCAGGATATGGTCGTTGTCCGCAGTATAGCCCAGAGTGGCCAGGCAGATCATGCGTAGATTATTGGCGCATTGCGTGTTGCGCACCTGGCCACGGACCAATCCGACGGCCGGCAGCAGCATGGCGGCGAGGATGGCGATGATGCTGACCACCACCAGCAGTTCGATCAGGGTGAAACCACGAGACACATGCCGCATACACATGCTTTTATCATACCACGTGAGCGTCTCACGGACAAGCCGGAACACATCGAAACCGTCTACTACAGGAAGTCGCCGAGCGGGCCGGCGTGCAGGCTGAATCCATCGAGATCGATGCGGTCGGAGAGCGGAGCACCGTCGCAGGACCAGCCGGACGCCTCATGCCGCAGTCGCGCCTGCCGGGCGGCGCCGGGGATCGGCACCTCCGACTCCGCGCCCAGCACGAGGTCGCCGGTGCACAGGACGTAGCGCAGTCCGGGCCGATTGGCCCGTCGTTCGATGGCGACCCCCCCCGCGATCCGGCGCACCGCCAGGGGGGCGACGTCCGCCAGGACGACCTCGACCTGGGGTCCGCAGCGCAGCGGATTGCCGCCCGTCAGCTTCCGCCCATCGACCGTGGTGCCGTTGGCGCTGCCGAGGTCCTCGACGGTGACGGTGCCATCCTCCGCCACGGCAATGGCGGCATGGCGGCGGCTGATCCGCATGATGCGATCACGATGCGCCTCCTCCGGATAGTCCCGTACCACCAGGTCGATGCCGGGTGCACGCTGCTTGCCCAGGACGATGCGGCGGCGAGCCCATACCACGATCGTAGGATCGCCGTCGGGGCCATGCAGCAGGAGCGCATCGTCCTGGTCGGCCACCAGCTCCGATGCAGCGGCGCGCAAGGGCTGCGGCACGCCGGGTTGCGCGCCGCACGCCACCAGCAGCGGAGCGAGCGCCGCACGCACGCCGGCTGCCGCGTCCGGACGGTCCTCCGGCCGCTTGGCCATCAGCCGGGCGACCAGGGCCGACAGCCCTGCCGGCAGGTCCGGAACCAATGCGGCGAGATCCGGCGGCGGCGCGGTGCGGTGGGCGTGCATCACCTCGGCGCTGCGCCCAAGGTAGGGCGCGCGACCGGCCAGGCAGGTGAAGAGGAGGCAGCCGAGGGCGTAGAGGTCGGCCCGCCCATCGATCGCATCGCGGCCGTCGATCTGCTCCGGCGCCATGGCGTTGGGCGTGCCGACCGCGACCCCGGCCATGGTCAGGCGGGTGGCCCCGGCGCTGGTCGGCCGGGCCAGCCCGAAGTCGCCGAGCAGGATGGCGCCGTCCTGGTGGACGAAGACGTTGGCCGGCTTGAGGTCGCGGTGGATGACGCCGCGGGCGTGGGCGTGGTCGAGGGCGTCGGCGAGCTGGTCGGCGACCGCCAGGGCGGCGGCCGGGCGCAGCGGTCCGCCCCGGGCCAGCTCGGCGGCGAGGTCGCCATCGGGCACCCAGGCGAGGACGAGATAGCGGGAACCGTCGGCGGCCAGCCCGCCATCGAGGCAGGGCACGATCCGCGGGTGGACGAGTCCGGCCGTGATACGCGCCTCGCGGGCGAAGCGCTGCACCAGTTCGGCATCGGGCGAGGCGCGTTCCGCCTCGGCCGCGTTGCCGGTCCACACCGAGCCGCCTGCCTCCCCGCCGAGCAGCGGCGCCCTGCCTACGGCTGCCGACTTGACCACCGCCAGCGGGCCATCGTCCGCCGCCGCCAGCCACACTGCGCCCATCGCCCCGCCACCGAGCCGGGCCAGCGCCCGCCAACGGCCGAAGCCGGCGTGCCCCGCCGGCGGCAGCAGGTCGGCGAGCCGCTCGGCCATGGCCGGGGCGAGGCTGCGCAGGGTGGCGGGCAGGTCTTCGGCGGCGACTCCGCGCAGAGCGCTGCTGACGCGTCCGATCTCGCTCCGGTCGAGCCAGCCGCGGCGGGCGGCTGCGCGCGCCAGAGCCTCGGCGAGGAGGGGGTGTTCCATGGCGGCACGGACGGTGGAGGTCCGCACTCGGCCCGCAAGTCCATGGCGCTGGTGCGTCGAGGGCGAGGCCCGGGCCGCCTGGCCAGTCGTCGCGCCGCGCTCAGGGGATGCGTTTGAGGACGAAGTTCACCTTCGGCGACATTTCGGCGTTGCGGCTGCGGAAGGCGTTGCCGGAGGCGTAGCCGTCAGGGCCGACATCGGCGATCACCTGCAGGATATGGAGGCCTTGCGCATCGATCCGGTTCCACATCAGGTAGAGCTTGGAGCCGACCATCCGGCCGGTCAGCACCATGGGGTCGCCCGCAGCGGAAAGCGTGATCGTCCCGTCGGCAGCCGTCGCCAGGGTCAGGCGCTCCTCGTGCCTTTCGCCGTCGATCTGGGCGTAGAGGCAGTCGTAGGCGCCTGGCGGCAGGTCGGCGGCGCAGACATGGCAGCCGAGCAGGCAGATCAGGCAGAGCAGGCAGATGCGTCGCATGGCGTTCCCGTCGGACTCGCGTCAGTGGGTGAATGAGGCGGAACGGTCCTGGGGCGCATCTGGGGCGCCCTCAGGCTTCGGCGGCAGATGCTCGGCCCACCAGGCGGCGGCTCGTCCCGCATCCCAGCCTTCGTCGGCAGGAATGTGGATGGCGCGCAGAGCTGCGGCGAGGGCCCGCACATCGGCGGGACGCGATTCACGCGACTTGCCCAGGCAGGACAGCACCAGTCCATCGAGGCCCTCGGGTAGCACGCGTGCGGCGCGGAGGGAGGGGGCCTCGGGCTGGTCGTTGAGGTGGGCGAGGATGATCGGCAGCCGCTCGCTCAGCTGGAACACTTCGGTGCCGGTCAGCAGCCAGAAGGCGACGCAGCCGAGGGCGTAGATGTCGCTGCGTCCGTCGAGTTCCTCGCCGCGCGCCTGCTCCGGCGACATGGTCGCCGGAGTGCCGACGACGAAGCCCTTCTTGGTGACGCCGAGATCGCGGTCCTGCACCGCGACGATGCCGAAGTCGAGCACCTTGATCACGTCGACCTCGTCGGCGCGGCGGCAGGCGTAGATGTTCTCGGGCTTGATGTCGCGGTGGACCAGGCCGCGGTCATGCGCCTCGGCCAGGCTGCTGCAGGCCTGCAGCAGCAGGTGGATGGCGCGACCGACCGGCAGCTGGCCGTGGCGTTCGACCAGCACGCGCAGATCCATCCCGTCGAGCAGTTCCATGACGTAGTAGAATCCGCCATCGGGCGACACGCCGTAGTCGAACAGCTCGATGGTGTTGCGGCTGCGCAGGCTGGCGGTGATGCGCGCCTCGGTGGCGAAGCGGGTGCGCGCCTCGGCGACGCGGTCGGCGTCGCCGCCGGTCAGGCGGGCGGCGGTGATGCGCTTGATCGCGGCCGGCCGCGCGAGCATGCGGTGCACGCCCAGCCACACCTCGCCCATCCCGCCCTCACCGAGCTTGCGGACCAGGCGGTAGGCGCCGAGCTGGCGCAGTTCGCTCTCGGCGGCCTGGGCGCGGGCGCGCTGCGCCTCGGCCTCGCGGCGGCTGCTCCCGAGGTGGCGCGCGAACCAGGCTGACAGCAGGATGCCCAGCAGTACGGCGATGCCGCCGAGGATCAGCGACAGTCGGCGCGCCTCGTCGATCCGACCGCTCAGCATGGCATCGGGAACGATCTGGGCGAGGTACCAGGTCGGCCCATTCCCGATCGCGATGGCCTGGACGAGCGCTCCGTAGGCATCGTTGGCCACGCGGAACGATAGGTTGGCCGGCGTGCCCGTCTCCGGCAGTCGTGGGAGGCTGGCGAAGAGATCGCTCAGGATCGGCAGCTGGAAATCAGCCGGGTGCAGCAACCGGTCGCCCGGCAGCTGCGCCGCCCAGGTTTCGGGCAGGCCGATGAGCGTGCGATCGGCATCGAACAGCACATGCATGGCCTTTCCACCGCTGCTGTAGGCTTCGCCGAGGCTGGCAAGTTCGAAGTCGACCGACACCACCGCTTCGACCCCTCCTTCGGCATCAAGCAGGGCCTCGCTGCATGAGATGCCGGGGCGGTCCGGCCCGGAGAACAGGTAGGGCTCGCTCCAGCTGCGCTGGCCCCGGTCGACCGCGGTCCGCCACCACGGCCGCATGCGCACGTCGAAGCCGGGACGGTCTGACGCCGTCGGCTCGGCCAGTCCACCGTCGGGGCTGAGCGCGCGGCGTAGCGCCCGCGACCCGCCGGGCGCGGGTTCGATGTCGATCAGCGACCACGAGCCGTCGATCCGTTCGAGCCCGGACATGCGGCCATCCGGCCAACCGATGTGCGCTCGCACGATGCCCGGCCGGCCGGCGGTCAGCGCCTTGAGCGTGTGCGCCATGCCGACGGAGTCGCCCGTCCGGCCCGCGAGCCAGGCGCGCAGGCCGTCGAGCACCGGCCCGGCCTGGCCGAGGACCTCGCGGGTGCGCTGCGCCGCGTTGCGGCCCGCGGTGGCGAAGATCAGGTCGGCCTGTTCGCGTGCGCTGCGCCGGGCGAGGCCGTCGGCGATCGCCAGCACCCCGCCGGCGCTGAGCAGGATCAGCAGCGGCATGGCGATCAGCACGCCGAGTGGCGAGGCGAGGCGGTCGGCGAAGGTCCTCATGTCTGGCGGCGCAGGCGGTGGTGCAGGACGAGGATGCCGGCGGCGAGCAGGCCCGCGAAGGCGACCAGGCCGCCAACCCGCCACAGCACGCGGTCGGCCGCGGCTTCGAAGCGCGCGGCGGCGGCCTCGGCGGCCGGCACGCCCTTGCTGGTGGCCGTGTCGATGGCCGAGCGGGCCTCCCTGAGCGTCGTGGCGGCGGCCTCGACGGCGGCGGTGTATTCACGGATGTCGAACGGGCGGCCGGCAGGCTTGGGCGGGGTGCCTGGCGGATCCGGCTCGGGATAGAGGCTGCGCACGGCGGCGATGGTCAGCTTGGCGCTGTCCATCAGGGCGGTCAGCCCGGTCGAGGCGGCGTTGAGTTCGCGCAGCGTCGCCTGGGCTTCCACAAGCGCCGGATCGCTGCTCGCCAGGATGGTCTGGATCTCGGCCCGGACCCTGGCCGGCATCTCCTCGATCAGCGTGAGGCTCCGCTGCAGGGCCGCGCGCGCCTCGCGGGCGGCGTCCTGCTCCTCGATGTCGATGACCGCCAGGCGCAGATTCCAGGCGATGATCTCGGGGTAGCGCTCCATCAGATCGACGGCGCGGTCGGCGGTCACCGCCATCTTGGCCATCGAGTCCCCGCCGGAACGCAGCGCCTCGAAGGGCGAAAGGGCGAGGCCGAGCACGTTCTGCAGCCGGGTCACCTCGAGCAGGTCGCCGATGATCGCCTGCTCGCGCTGCGGGGTGGCGCTGAGCAGATCGCCATTGGCCGAGGCCCTGTCGATGTCCGCCTTGAGGCTGGCATAGCCCTTCTCGGGCAGCGCCCGCCTGGCGAAACCCGCGACATCGGCGTGCACCTCGCCGGCGGTCTGCTGCAGCAGCGCGACGCGTTCGCCGATGGCCTCGCGGACACGTGGGGTCTTGGCGTATTCATCCACCGAGGCCATCCACAGCCACAATTCGACCAGACCGGCGAGATGGTTGGGGTTCTGCACCGACCGCCAGGCCACCTCGGAGGCGCGCAGGCGGAAACGCAGGGTGCGTCGGCGGATGTCGTTGCTGGCCCCGTCGTCGATGCGATCCGAAACGCTGTTGATGCGTTCGCGGATCCGCAGGGTGAGGTCATCGAGGCCGGTGGCGAGCTGCTCTGGGGTCAGGGGGGCGGATGTGGTCTCCTGCGTCGTGCCGACCAAGGTCACCTGGCGGCCGTCAGAGCAGCCGCACAGCAGTCCCAGCGCCAGCAGGATGATCGCTCGCATCGCGTGGCACTTCATGGCATTGTCCGTCCCTGGCAAGCTCCGTGCAAGTCGCGTCAGGCGCGTCTTGCCCCGCTGCTCCGCCATGGCATCAGCAGGCATGCCCAAGACTGCCCTGCTCAAGACCGCAGAAGCCCAGCGCATCGCCGATCCCGCCGCGTGGCGCAAGTGGGGGCCGTACCTGTCCGACCGCAGCTGGGGCACGGTGCGCGAGGACGACTCGGCTGACGGCAACGCGTGGAGACATTTCACCCACGACCAGGCGCGGTCGCGTGCCTACCGCTGGGGCGAGGACGGCATCGCCGGCATCAGCGACCAGGATCAGTTGCTCAATTTCGCACTGACCCTGTGGAACGGCAAGGATGCGATCCTGAAGGAGCGCTTCTTCGGTCTCGACAACAGCGAGGGCAACCACGGCGAGGATGCCAAGGAGTACTGGTTCTACGACGACGCGACGCCATCGCACAGCTGGCTGCGCATGAACTACAAGTACCCGCAGGCCGTCTTCCCCTACGCCCAGCTGGTCGAGCAGAGCCGCAACCGTGGCAAGCATGAGCCGGAATACGAACTGCTCGACACCGGCGTGTTCCAGGACCACCGCTACTTCGATGTCGAGGTGACCTACGCCAAGGCCGGCCCCGAGGACATCGCCATCCGCCTGACCGTGGCCAACCGCGGCCCCGACGCGGCCGACATCCACCTGCTGCCGACCCTGTGGTACCGCAACACCTGGAGCTGGGGCGCCGAGCGGGCCGAGACCAGCAAGCGGCCGGAGCTGCGGGCCGGACCCGGCACCACGACGATCCATGGCAGCCATGAGAGCCTCGGCGAGTGGCAGCTCGAGTGCGGCCGCGGTCCCGAGGGAGAGCCGCAACTGCTGTTCACCGAGAACGAGTCCAACACCGAGCGCCTGTTCGGCCAGCCCAACAGCGGACTGTTCGTCAAGGACGCCTTCCACCGCTGCCTGGTCGAGGGCAAGCCGGCGGTGGTCAATCCGCAGCTGGTCGGCACCAAGGCGGCGGCCCACTACCGGGCCACCGTCCCGGCCGGCGGCACGATCACCGTCGATCTGCGTTTGCGCAAGGTCGAGGTGAAGGCCAGGCCGGCCAAGGGCGCCAAGAGCGCCAAGAGCGGCGCCGCCGAGGTGGCCAGGATCGTCGCCGAACGCCAGGCCGAGGCCGACGCCTTCTACGCCGCGCTGCAGCCGGCCAAGGCCACGGTCGAGGAGAAGCGCATCCAGCGCCAAGCCTGGGCCGGCATGATCTGGTCGAAGCAGTGGTTCTGCTACAATCTGCCGGCGTGGCAGCGGCAGCAGTCGCCCGCCGCCTCGCCCGGCGCCCACCGTCGCAACAGCAACTGGCACCACTTCGACGCCGCCGACATCATCAGCATGCCGGACAAGTGGGAGTATCCGTGGTTCGCCGCCTGGGACCTCGCCTTCCACTGCATCCCGCTCGCGTACGTCGACCCTGATTTCGCCAAGGAGCAGCTGCTGCTGATGGTGTCGGAGCGCTACCAGCATCCGAATGGCGCGATCAGCGCCTACGAATGGAACTTCGACGACGTGAACCCGCCGGTGCTGGCGCGCGCCGCCTGGCGCGTCTTCCACATCGAGCGCATGATCTACGGGCGCAGCGATCGCGCCTTCCTCGAGGTCATGTTCCAGAAGCTGGCGATCAACTTCGCCTGGTGGGTCAACCGCAAGGATGCCTCCGGCAACAACCTGTTCGGTGGCGGCTTCCTCGGGCTCGACAACATCGGCGTGTTCGACCGCAGCAGCCCGCTGCCCACCGGCGGCCACCTCGAGCAGGCCGACGGCACCTCGTGGGTCGCGACCTTCGCCCTCGACATGGCGGCGATCGCCCAGGAGTTGGAGAAGGAGAACCCGATCTACGGCAAGCTGGCGGTGAAGTACCTGGTCCACTTCTCGTACGTCGCGCGCTCGATGCACGACATGACCGGGAGCGGCGTCGACCTGTGGCACGGCGAGGACGGCTTCTATTACGATCTCCTGCGCCTGCCCGACCACGTGGTGCAGTTGAAGATCCGCTCGATGGTCGGCCTCATCCCGCTCTTCGCCACCTTCCTGCAACCGAAGGGGAAACGCAACGCGGAGCGCGAGGAGTGGTTCAACCGCTTCGTCAAGACCCGGCCGGCCATCGCCAAGCTGCTGGATGTTGCGCGCCAGGAGGGCCAGGACGGCATGCGCATGGTCAGCCTGGTCGATCCGGACCACCTCGGCCATCTCCTCAAGCGCATGCTCGACCCCGACGAATTCCTCTCCGAGCATGGCATCCGCGCCCTCTCGAAGGTGCACGAGCGCCATCCCTACACCTTCATGGTCGGGATGCAGTCGTGGTCGGTGAACTACGTGCCGGCCGAAAGCGACAACGGCATGTTCGGCGGCAACAGCAACTGGCGCGGTCCGATCTGGATGCCGGTGAACTACTTCCTGGTCACCGCCTTGCGCCGCTACCATCGCTACGTCGGCGATGCCTATACCGTCGAGTATCCGGTCGGCAGCGGCAAGCGCGCCAACCTCGATCAGATCGCCGATGACATCTCCCGTCGCCTGGTCTCGCTGTTCGCTCCCGACAAGCAGGGTAAGCGGCCGATCAACGGCGGGGTCGAACTGTTCGACCAGGACCAGCACTGGAAGAACCACATCACCTTCTACGAGTACTTCCATGGCGACACCGGCCGCGGCGTCGGCGCCACCCACCAGACCGGCTGGACCGGCCTGGTCGCGGCCCTGATCCAGGAGCTGTACGAGGACGACGCCGTCCCCGTGGCGATGTGAGCCATGGATCGACCTGACAAGCCGACCTCCGTCTCCACCATGGTGCCTGGCCGGCCGATCGGCCGTGGTACGCTGCAGATGCTGCTGCTCAGCGAACGCTCGCGCAGCGGCCGGCGGCTCCTGCTGGTCTCTGCTCTGTTCCTGGCCGTGTGCGGCGTGCTCGCCTGGCTGTTGTGGCGGCAAGGCAGCGCACAGGGCAACTCGCTTGCCGAACTGGAAAGACTGCAGGGCCAGTTGCACGCCCAGGAGCAGGCCGCTGCCGACGCGAGCGGGCTGCGTACCAAGCTGGCGGCGCTGGAGTCCAAGCTGGCGGCCAGCGGTGCCACTGCCGACTGGCCGGAGATGGCCAAGCGGCACGAACGCGGCCTGTTCCTCTGCCTGGGCATTAACGCGAAAAGCAAGCAGGTGGCCCTGGGCACCGCCTTCGTCGTCGATGCGGAGAAGCGCATCCTGGTGACCAACGCGCACGTCGCCCTCGAGGTGACGCGCATGCCGGTGACCCGCTTCGTCCAATCCGGCAGCGGCGAGCCGTTCACGATGGAGGGGATCTCGGTGCATCCACGCTGGAATGACGGCAAGGGGCCCGATCTCGCGCTGGTGCGGCTCACATCCAAGGCTGCTGGCAAGTTGACCGCTCTCGAACTGCAACCGGCTGATCAATTGCGCGGCATGAAAGCCGGCATCCAGGTCGGCTCGCTCGGCTTCCCTGGCGAGTTGGCCGCCCGCTACCTCAGTGCGGCGGCGGACGACCGCTTGCCGGGAGTCGTGCCCACGTTCAAGACCGGCTGGATCGGGCGCATCACCGGCCCCGACGGCGTGCCGGCCGAGGCCTCCTCCGCCCGCCTGATCCAGCACTCCGCCAGCCTGTCGAAGGGCACCTCCGGCTCGCCCCTGTTCGACGCCTCGGGCAAGGTGGTGGCGGTCTCCTTCGCCGGCATCGGCTCGCGTACCTCGGCCGCCGCCGGCGACATGTCCTCGGCCCAGATCGGCTTCGCCATCCGCGCCGACGAGGTGCGGGAACTGCTTGCCAGCACCGGCTGGTAGACTCTAACCAACTGCAAGGACCATCCATGAACCTTACCTCCCGCGCGACCGCTGAACTCATCGGCACCTTCTGGCTGGTCCTCGGCGGCTGCGGCAGCGCCGTCCTTGCCGCCGCCTTCCCCGGCGTCGGCATCGGCCTGCTCGGGGTCTCCATCGCCTTCGGTCTGACCGTGGTGACGATGGCCTATGCCATCGGCCACGTCTCGGGCTGCCACCTCAACCCGGCGGTGTCGATCGGCCTGGCTGTCGGTGGCCGCTTCAAGGCGAGCGAGCTTCCGGCCTACATCATCGCCCAGGTCGTCGGAGCGGTGCTCGCGGCCGGCGTGCTCTATCTCATCGCCAGCGGCAAGGCCGGCTTCGATCTGGCCGGCGGCTTCGCCTCCAACGGCTACGCCGAGCATTCGCCCGGCCAGTACAGCCTGCTGGCCAGCGCCGTATGCGAGGTCGTGATGACGGCCGTGTTCCTCTTCGTCATCATGGGCGCGACCGACGCCCGCGCCCCGGCGGGCTTCGCGCCGATCGCCATCGGCCTGACCCTGGCGCTGATCCATCTCGTCAGCATCCCGGTGACCAACACCTCGGTGAACCCGGCGCGCAGCACCGGTCCGGCCCTGTTCGTCGGCGGCTGGGCCCTGTCCCAGCTCTGGCTCTTCTGGGTCGCCCCGATCGTGGGGGCGGTGATCGGCGCCGTGGCCTACCGAGCTGTGGCGAAGGCTCCGACCGGGACGTGATCGTGGTCGGGGGCGGCGTCGAACGGCCGTATCATGGACACGAATAGCGGGCCCGTGTGGTGACGGCAGGTCATACGCGCATGGCGGTAGTAGTTGCTGCTCGAGTACAGTCCTGAACGTCATTCTGTGAAGCTTGATGGTCCCTGCGCTTGCGCGTCTCTCGGGCGCCAGTTATCCAAGCTGCACGAGGTTCCCATGTCATTCGCATCCGCCCCCCGTCTCTTCGCACTTGCCGCACTCGGATGCGTGCTGCTGCCCGCTGCCGAACTCGAGGCCAGCTATCACTGCTGTCCAACTAAGGAAGTCCGGTTTCGACTAAACGCATGGTATGTGCTGGTCAAGCGGATCCCGGACTCGGGTGGCTGAAGACATAGGAGAGCGAGCGTCACCGCGTTGGTCGCCCGGCCCCCTTGACCCC
>JAIFKN010000173.1 GCA_020049615.1 bacterium
GCCATGCCGCACCTGCTGCCGTTCCCCTCCGTCCACGCCGCCCCGCACGGCGAGCCGCATCCCGAGGGCTTCGCCACCTGGGAGATCGGCGATGACCTCGGCGACCTTGACCTGGCCGGGACGCTGGGCCGCAACGGCATGCTCATCCCCGGCATCACCTCGCTGCGCCGGATCGAAGGCATGGCGCCCGGCCGCGAGCCCGACCCCGCCCCGGTCAACCTCGACATCTACATCGACTGCTCCGGCTCGATGCCGGATCCCTCGCGCAATACCAGCCACCTCGCCCTGGCCGGCACCATCCTGACGCTCAGCGCCCTGCGCGCCGGGGCGCGGGTCCAGGCGACGCTGTGGTCCGGCCCGCGGCAGTTCACCACCACCAAGGGCTTCATCCGCGATGAGGCGCAGCTGCTCGCGGTGGTCTGCGGCTACCTCTGCGGCTCGACCGCCTTCCCCCTGCATGTGCTGCGCGACACCTACGCCCAGCGCCGCGCCGGCGAACCGCCGGTCCACATCGTGGTGATCAGCGACGATGGCATCGACACCATGCTGCAGGAGGATGAGCATGGCACCCTCGGCGCGACCATCGCCTCCGCCGCGCTGCAGCGGGCCGGCGGCGGCGGGACGCTGGTGCTCAATCTGCCGCGGGTCGAGAACTGGGCGCCCGGCCCGCAGCTCGCCGCGCTTGGCTGGCGCATCCACGCGGTGGCCGACTGGGAGAGCCTGACGGCCTTCGCCCGCGCCTTCGTCCGCGAAGCCTACCAACGCAAGATGGCGACCACTCGATGAGCGACCTCCCCCTGCCCGACCTCCTCGCCTGGACCGCCGCCCGGCCGGCCACTATGCGCCCACCCGCCGATCCGGCCGCCGCCGCCGCCTGGCGGGCCCTGGCGCCGGCGGTGGTGCGCGACCTGCACGAGACCGTCTGCGGATCCCCACCGGACGAGCGCCTGATGGCGGCGGTGCGGAAGACCGACGACGCCGAGCGCACCGCCTGGATCATGGCCGCCTGCCACGTCTGCTGGCATCCCGGTCTGCGCCTGGGCGGTGACGCCGCCGCCGGGCTCGGCCGCCTGCTGTTGCAGGAGCTGCCGGCATTGTCCGCCCTGGTCCGCATCACCCGCCTCGACGCCGAGGAGGACCGCCGCGAGGAGCTGGTGCGCCGCTGCCTGCGCGCCCTCGGCCGGCGGCCGGCCGGCGAAAGCGAGGAGGAGGCCGCCGAGCGCCTGCGCCAGGTCGACTCGGTCGAGCGCCAGCACCTCGTGCGCCTGGCGGCCGAGCGGCAGGAGCGCCAGCGCCGCGAGGAGGAGCTGCGTCGCAAGGCCGCCGAGGAGGAGGCGGCCTCGAAGATGGGTCGCGAATGAACGATCCGGTGCCGGCCGAGCTGCGGGCCCGCTGCCCGCTGATCACCGCGGAGGCTGCGGCCCGGCTGCGTGCCATGGTCGAGCACCCCGACGCCCCGCCGTGGGACTACCATTGCGGCAACCGCGTGGTCGCGGACGACCTGCCCGGATTGGCGGCATTCACCGCTGCGCTGGCCAATCCGACGACGGGCGGCGGCATCCCTGGGCAGGTCCTCCAGACCCTTGCTGCGGCCATCCCGCGCACGCCCATCCTGCGCCGCCTGCTGCCGGCCTCGGTCGACCTCGAACGTGACTGGTGCAACCTGCCGACCACCAGCCGGGCCGACCTGGCCGCCGGACCGTCGGACTGGATCCCCGACGATGCCGACTGGAACCGGCTGGTCTGCCACGGCACCTCGGGAACCACCGGCCATCCGATCATCATCCCGCACCATCCGGCCGCCTGCGCCGCCTACGAGCCGCTCTATGCAGCCGCGTTGGCGACGCGTGGCGTCCAGCTGCGCTTCACGCCCGACCGCGCCGCCTGCCTGCTGCTCTGCGCCCAGCGCCGCACCATCCGCTACGCCACGGTCTGCGCCCTGTGGGACCAGGGCCTGCACGCCAAGGTCAACCTGACCGCCGGCGACTGGCCGCGGCCCGACAGCGCGCGGCGCTTCCTCGCCGACCATGACAGCACGGTCTACACCGGCGATCCCGACTCCTTCGCCGCGCTGCTGGGGCTGGCCGACGCCGGACTGCGCCCGCAGGGCCTGCTCTCGACCGCCATGCCGCTGCCGCCGGCCCTGGCCGGACGCCTCGAAGCCGTGTTCGGCTGCCCGGCCATCGATATCTACTCGCTCAATGAGACCGGCCCCCTGGCCTGGCGCTGTCCGCAGGGCCATCACCACATCCTGCCCCCCGACGTCTTCGTCGAGGTGCTGGACGACCGCGGCCTGCCCTGCGCCGACGGCGGGCGCGGCGAGGTCACGGTCAGTGGCGGACGCAACCCGAACCTGCCGCTGTGGCGCTACCGCACCGGCGACCACGCCAGCCTGCGCCGCGATCCCTGCCCTTGCGGCGACCCGCGACCGCGCCTGATCGACCTCGAGGGCCGCACGCCGGTGCGCCTGACGGCGGCCGATGGCGGGACGGTGGCGACGGTGGATGTGTCACGCGAACTGCGCCGCTTCCATCTGCTGCGTCATCGCCTGATGCAGCGCAGCGACGGCAGCCTGGAACTGACCGTCCTGCCCCTGCCCGGCGACGATCCACCCGAGGCTGCCGAGCTCGCCGCCATGCTGCGCACGCTGTTCGGCGACCTGCCGGCCAACGTGCACATCGCCAGCCGGGACTGGTCCGATGGCGGCAAGACCAGGACCTACCTCGGTCGGCCGGCAGATCCGCGCTGACCGTCGGGGGCTTCCGCGCTGCGGTATGGACGGAGCACCGCCGCCAGCCACCATGCCCCGCGTGCCTTCGCTCACCGCCTGGATGCTGTCCTACAGCGACCGCGCCAACCCGATGCTGGTGCGCCGCGTGCGCCAGGAGCTGCGCAACCGCGCCTCGCTCGGCGCCTTCCTGCTCATGTTGCTGGTGGCGGTGATCGCCGCCGCCGTCGCCTCGGCGGCCAGCGGCAACGGCGCAGGCCGCGGCATGTTCGCCGCCGTCGCCTCGGCCTGGACCGCGCTCATGTGCCTGCAGGCCAACGCCGCCGCCCGCGCCATCGCCACCGACCGCGGCGCCACGGCCTGGGACCTCATCGAGCTGACCGGCATGCCGCCGATGCGCCTCATCGTCGGCGTCGTGCAGAGCAACCTCGTCCTCGGCCTGCTCGGCGCCGCCGCCTTGGCGCCGTTCCTGGTCATGAGCTACCTGCTGCGCGGACTCGACCTGCCGACGGTGGTCTTCGCCATCGTCACCCTGCCGATGGCCGGAGCCCTGCTCGGCGCGATCGGTGCGGCCTTCGCCTGCGTCGGATCGCAACGCCAGGCCCGTCACGGCTTGGGCCTGCTGATGGCGCTCGCCATGATCGGCACCTGGATCTCGCTGACCGGGCTGTGGGTGAGCAGTGAACATGGCCTGTCACGCTGGCTTGCCGGCGTCCTGTCCGGTGACGCAGAGGCGATCATCGGCCTGGTGGCGATGCTCAACAGCTGGGCTGCGGCCCTGGCCCTGGCCCTGGTGCTGGGCGCCGCGCTGCTCACCCACCGCGCCCTCGACCGCAGCAGCGGACCGCGACTGGTCTGGTGCCTGATCTGGCTCAACGGAGCCCTGTGGCTTGGCGGACTGCTGCTCTGGGCCTCGTTCAGCCACGGTTGGGGCTGGATGACGCGCGACCTCGAGGAGGTTCTGGCGGTGGCCTCCTGCATCGGCGTGGCCTGGGGGCTGGTCCTGGGCCTGTTCGCGATCAGCGAGGACCTCGACGTGACGCCGCGGCAGGCGCAGTCCGCCTCGACCGGCGGGCGCTGGCGCCGGACAGCCATGCTCATCCTCGGTCCCGGAGCGACCCGTGGCGCCCGTTGCACCCTGCTGCTCGTCGGGCTCAGCCTGCTGCTGTGCATCCCCTGGATGCCTGATGCGCCTGCCCTGGTCCTGGCCTGCTATGGATGCTTCACCCTCGCCCTCGGCGATCTGGTCGGACGCGGACCGCTCGGGCGTTTCTGCCAGGGTCCGGTACCGCGGCGCATCTGCACCGTCGCTGTGCTGCTGGTCATCGGCCTGCTGCCGGCCTTGGCCGCGCTCTTCGCCGAGGGGGCCGACCAGCGTCTGCTGCTGGCGCTCAGCCCCTTCACCGGTCCGGTCGACCTGTTCAGCCGATCCCACACGCCGTCTTCGTCGCCCGGCGGGTACATCGCCTTCGCCATGGGCCTGCTCGGCCTCGCCTGGCTGGGCCGCCGGGCCATGCGCCCAGGCACCAGCCAGGCCCGGGTGACGGCCTCCGAAGACGATGGCTCCCCCCGTGCCTGAGCCCTTGGCCCGCCGGCAGCGGCCATAGCCTTGCGCCCGTGAACGAGGCCCCCCTGTCCGCCGCCGCACTCCGCCACCTGCGTCCGGACATCCGTGCCATGCATGGATACACGCCCGGCGAGCAGGTCGTCGACTGCATCAAGCTCAACACCAACGAGTGCGCCTGGCCCCCGAGCCCGCGCGTGCACGAGGTGCTGCACACGCTCGGCGACGACCGCCTGCGCAAGTACCCCGACCCGCGCGCCCGCCGGCTGCGCGAGGTGGCGGCCGCCACCTACGGCGTGACCCCCGCCCAGGTGCTGGCCGGCAACGGCAGCGACGACTGCCTGACCATCATCTACCGCTCGATCCTCACCCCCGGCGACCGCGTCGCCTGCCCGTGGCCGACCTACGGCCTCTACGATGACCTCTCCGCCATCCAGGGGGCCTGCATCGAGCATGTCGACTGGGCGCGCGACTGGGCCCTGCCGGCGGTGCTGCCGCGCCTGGGCGCCAAGCTGCTGCTGCTGGCCAACCCCAACAACCCATCGGGCACGGTGGTGCCGGTCGAGCAGCTGCGGCGCCTCGCCGACGCGCTCGACGGCATCCTGGTGGTCGATGAGGCCTACGTCGACTTCTGCCCGGGCGGCTCGATCCTGCCGCACCTCGACCAGCACCCCAACCTGATCGTCCTGCGCACCTTCTCCAAGAGCTACAGCCTGGCCGGGGCGCGCCTCGGCCTGATGTTCGCCGCCGCGCCGCTGATCGACGTATTCATGAAGGTGAAGGACAGCTACAACATCAGCGCCCTCGACCAGGCGGTCGGCACCGCCGCCCTGGAGGACGCCGACCACCACCGCGAGCTGGTACGCCGCACGCTGGCCGAACGCGCCCGCCTGGAAGGACTCCTCGCCGGCCTCGGCTGGACCTGGCCGCCCAGCGGCGCCAACTTCCTGCTCTGCGAGGCGGGACCGAAGGCCGGCGACATCTACCGCGCCCTCAAGGATCGCGGCCTGCTGGTGCGCTGGTGGGACCGCCCCGGCCTGAACACCAAGCTGCGCATCACCGTCGGCACGCCCGAGCAGACCGATCTGCTGGTCAAGCACCTGCGCGAGCTGCTGTGAATCACCGCGATCGCGCGCTCTGCATCCTCGGCGCCACCGGCTCGATCGGGGCGTCGACCCTCGACGTCGCCGGACGTCTCGGCATCCCCGTCCACGCCGTGACCGCGCATAGCAAGGTCGCCGAACTGGCGCGCTGCGCGGTCGCCGCCAAGGCCGTCCTGGCAGTGATCGGCGACGAGGCCCGCCTGCCCGAGCTGCGCCAACTGCTGGCCGGCAGCGGCGTACGCGCCGAGGCCGGAGCCGGGGCCCTGTGCGCAGCCGCCACCGCGCCGGCGGTCGGAGCCGTGGTCACTGCCATCGTCGGTGCTGCCGGCCTGCCCGCGACGGTAGCTGCCGCCCGCGCCGGCAAGCGCCTGTGCATCGCCAACAAGGAGCCGCTGGTCATGGCTGGATCGCTGGTCATGGCCGCGGCCAAGGCCGCGGGCGGCGCCGTCCTGCCGGTGGATTCCGAGCATTCCGCCATCTTCCAGTGCCTGGAAGGGCACGCGACCTCAGAGGTCGCCGAGATCCTGCTGACCAGTTCGGGCGGGCCGTTCCGCACCGTCACCGACCTCTCGGCGGTGACGGTCGAGCAGGCGCTGAAGCACCCGACCTGGAGTATGGGACCGAAGATCACCATCGACTCGGCCACCCTGATGAACAAGTCGCTGGAGCTGATCGAGGCCCAGGTGCTGTTCGGCGTGGCCGCCTCGCAGGTGCGCATCGTGGTCCATCCGCAGAGCGTGGTCCACAGCATGGTCGCCTACCGTGATGGCTCGGTCATGGCCCAGCTCGGCCGCCCGGACATGCGCACGCCGATCCAGTACGCCCTGACCTGGCCGCACCACGTCGCCGGCCCGGTCGAGGCGCCGGACTTCGCGCGTATGGGCAACCTGACATTCGAGGATCCCGACCGCCGGCGCTTCCCCTCGATCGACCTCGCCTACCACGCCGCCCAGCTCGGCGGCCTCGCCCCGACGGTGATGAACGCCGCCAACGAGGTCGCGGTCGCCGCCTTCCTCGCCGGTCGCTCGCGCTTCCTCGACATCTTCGCCACGATCGAGAAGGCACTCGGCCAGCTCGCCAACACCGCTGAGCCGAGCCTCGAGCAGATCGTCGCGGTCGACGCTGAAACGCGGGCGAGGTACGCATGAAGCGGATCCTCTTCATCCCCAAAGTGCCGCTGGTCGAGCGTCTGCCGAGCGCAGCGATAGCCAAACTCGACGCCAGCGGCGCCATGAGCGAGGCCAAGCTGCGCGAGTCGGCGGCGCGGCAGCAGGTGGCGATCAGCGCGGTGCGGAAGGCCCTGTCGGGCCATGAGGTGCGCGAGCGCAGCATCGACGAACTGAAGCCCAGCGACGCTGCCGATGTCGACCTGGTGGTCACCGCGGGCGGCGACGGCACCGTGTTCACCGCCAACACGCTCTGCGCCCCAGTGCCGTTCCTGACCGTCAATTCGGATCCGCAGGGCTCGCTGGGGCACTTCACGCGCGCGCGGGCCGAAGACGTGCCGCGCATGCTCGACGCCTGGGAGCGCGGCGTCTGTGCCTACCAGTCGATCCCTCGCCTGCGCTGCCGCACCGGCACGGCCGACGTCCGCCTGCTCAACGACGCGCTGTTCACCAACCAGAATCCAGCGGCGATGAGCCGCTACCTGCTCGATGATGGCGTCTCCTGCGAAAAGCAGCGCAGTTCCGGGGTGTGGGTGTCGACCGCCGCCGGCTCGACCGCCGGCATCCACTCGGCCGGCATGGAGCCGATCTTCGCCCTGCAGCCGGCCCTGCTGTTCAAGGTCCGGGAGCCATTCCAGGCCTTCGGCCGCTTCAGGCAGCTCGAAGGCCGTCAGCTGCCGCCGCGCGGCCTGCGCCTGACCGCGGTGGTGCCCGGCATGGCCCTCTACCTCGATGGGCCGAACATCACCGTGCCGCTGGCCCCTGGCGAGACGGCGGAGTTCTCCGCGGCGGCGGAACCGCTGCGCCTGGTGATGTGACCCCCGCTACTTGGCGGTGCGGTGCTCGCCGATGGCGACCGGGATGATGCCTGCCGGTTCATCGACGATCCGACCGTCCTTGACCAGCACACCGACCACGCCGGTGAGGCTGATGAGCTGACCCGGCTTGGGGTCGAAGCCGTCCTCGGCACTGCAGGCCAGGACAACGCCAGCGACTTCGAAGGAGCCATTCGCCGGTGCGGCGGAGGGCGCTTCGTCTGCCGCCGCAGCACCCAGGGCGAGCGCGACGAGGATGGTCCCGCCGGGCCCGGTGCCGACCGCCTCGACCCGACCGCAGATGCTGAACATCCGCTCGCCCTCGAGCTTGATGCCATTGCCGAGTTCGATGGAGGCGATGCCCGTGCCGGTGATGCGCGGCGCCTTGTCGATGTTGGCCAGGGTCGGCTCGCGCAGCGATACATCGACCCGCGTGAGCATGACCACGCCGATGATGACCAGACCGATCACCGCTATGACCGCTGCCCTGATGACGTTGTTCTTGTACCAGGGGATGACGACCGGGTCATCCGGGCTCTTGCCGCAGATCCGGCAGCTGTCGCGGTCGGGCTTGTTGCCAGCGCCGCAATGCGGGCATTTCCACAGATCCTTGCGGGATCCGGGCTTGATGTCGACATCGGCATCCGGAGGAGGGGGCGGTGGGGCCACCGGCGCCGGGACTTTGGCGACGCGGTTGGTTCCCGGTTTTCCCGGGGTGGCAGCTGGCGGCGCCGAGGCCTTGGCATCGATCTTGGCGCCGGCGAACGGATCGAAGGCGGGCTGGGCCGGAGAGGCGACCGGCTTCGCTTCCGGCTTGGCGGGCTTCTTCGGCTCGTCGTCGCCTTCAAAGCCCGGGAAGAAGTTCGGATCAGCCATGTCAGTGCTCCGCGGGCAGGGCTCCGGTGGCGGCACGGACCTGGTCGGCCAGTTCGCGCGCCTGCTCCATGCCGGGAGCCTCTGAAATGATGCGCGACATCGGTTCGGTGCCGCTGGCGCGCAGGTGGACCCAGCGGTCCGGCCAGCTGAGCTTGATGCCGTCACGCTCGTCACTGTGCGCACCCTTGGCCCAGCACGCGGCCTTGAGCCCGGGGATGGCGGCCGCGACGGCCTTGCGGTCCATCGCCACCTTCTCCTTGTGGATGGCGTAGGACGGGATCGTCCGCACCACCTCGGACAGCGGCGCCTTGAGATTGGCGAGCAGTTCCAGCACCAGGGCCATCCCGATGTGGCTGTCGCGGCCGAGCACCACGCGCGGATCGATGATCCCGCCGTTGCCCTCGCCGCCGATCACCGCGCCATGCTTCTGCATGCCGTCGACGACGTTGGCCTCGCCTACTTTGGTACGCTCGACCCGCGCGCCGTAGCGGGCCGCGACGTCTTCGAGCATGCGGCTGGTCGAGAGGTTGGTGCAGGCCAGCGAGGCAGGCCCGGCGGCCGACAGGCGCGCGGCGGCGCACAGCACCAGGGTGTACTCCTCACCGAGGTAGCGGCCGGTCTCGTCGACGATCGCCAGACGGTCGGCGTCGGGATCCTGGACGAAGCCGACATCCGCGTTCGCGGCGCGCACCAGGGCGCCGAGATGGCGGACGTTGTGCGCCGTGGGTTCGGGATCGCGCGGGAAGGGCAGGTCGAGGCGGTCGTGCACCGCGATGACGTTGCAGCCGAGGGCTGCCAGCAGGCGCGGCGCCAGCACCGAGCCAGCGCCGTTGACGCAGTCCAGCATCACGGTCGGACGTTGCGAGCGGATCGCCGCCACGTCGACCGCCGCCAGCACGCGCTTGAGATGGACATCCAGCGGAGTGCGGTCCTCGCGCCAGCCGCCGACCGCGTCCCAGCGGCGGTGCCGGCCCATCGGCGGATCCTTGTAGCACTCGAGAATCCAGTCGAGCTGGGTCTGGTCGACGTTGCGGCCATCTCGGTTGAAGAACTTGAGCGCGTTCCACTCGGAATTGTTGTGGCTGGCCGAGATCTGGATGCCGCCGAAGGCGCCGAATTCCGACACCGCGATGGCGACTGTCGGGGTGGGTACGACGCCGATGTCGATGACCTCGCAGCCGACTGCGCGCAGTCCGGCAGCGACCGCCTGGGCCAGCAACGGACCGGTGCCACGGCTGTCGCGGCCGACCACGACACGCTCGCAGTGGGCGATGGCGACGCCGAAGGCCTGGGCCAGGCCAAGCACCTGCTCGACCATCAACGTGTCGCCGATCACCCCGCGGATGCCGGAGACAGAGACCACGCATTCAAGTTTCGGACCGAGCATGATCATCTCCCCTGGCGCAGACGTTCAGCAAGGTAATCATCGAGGAAGTCGTTGGCCTCGATCGCCTTGGCGGTGGCCTCGACATCATATTCGACGCGGCGGAAGACGGCCCGCGGCGCGCCGGGGTCGGTGTCGAGCATGACGTAGCACGCCCTGCGATCGCCATCGCGCGGCTGCCCGACCGAGCCGATGTTGACCAGGGCCTTCTCGCCAGGCTCGATGAAGTAGGTCTGGTTCCACAGCTGCACCGGGTTGGTAAAGGTGCGGTCGGGGAGGAAAACGCCGGGCAGATGGGTGTGACCGACGAAGCAGACATGCTCGATGAGCGAGAATATCTCGTCCATCTTGGGCTGGTTGGCGACGTCCCGCGGCATGACGTATTCACGTGTGGGCTGGCGCGGACTGGCATGGGTGAAGAGGAAGTTGCCGACCTTGCAGTGGAGCTGGAGGTTCTGCAGGATGTGCCAGCGGTTCTTCCGCGCCACCTCGTCGCCGGAGGTCTTGAGGTGCTCGCGCGTCCAGTCGATCGCGCGCTTGGCCCGGGGGTTGAAGTTCTCGGCCCCCTGCAGCAGGGCCTCCTCGTGGTTGCCCATCAGCACCGCGCCGCAGCGGCGGACCAGGTCGAGGCACTCGCCCGGGTAGGGGCCATAGCCGACGACGTCCCCCAGGCACAGGACCTTCTCGGCCCCGACCGCCTCCATGTCACGGATCACCGCCTGGAGGGCGGACATGTTGCCGTGGATGTCGCTGATGAGCCCGAGAAGCATCGACGACGAGATCATGGAGGACGGCGGGCGATTGCACAAGCCCAGACCCGCTCACGGGATGGGGCGAGTGAGCCTGGGGGTCCGTGGTCTCACATGCTCCCCGCCCTCCGTGCCCTCCGCCCTCCGTGCTCCCCAGCCGTCATCCCTTAAGTGAACGCCCTTGGAGGTCCGGGTCCGTCCAGACGCCCAGCCGATGGCACGGGGGTTGCGTTACCCCGCCGGAGGCCCCGGCCATGACCACGAGCATCGCAGGTACGACCGCCGCAGGCAGCAGCAGCAACGCGGCAGCGGCCAAGGCCAACCAACAGGCCTTCGGCAGCGCCGACTTCCTCTCCATCATGCTGAGCGAGATCACCAACCAGGATCCGCTCAACCCCTCGGACACGTCGAAGATGGTCGAAAGCATGCGCCAGCTGCAGGTTCTGGCCAACACCGCCAGCGAGAAGTTCCGCGCGGACGTCACCTGGGCCCAGCAGATGACCGGGACGATGGTCAACGTCACCCAGGTGGTGGCGACCCCGGAGCAGCAGCAGGACATGAAGGACGTCGGCTTGAATCCGGACGTCGGCTACGGCAACAAGGACATCCGGATCGATGGCTTCCGCGTCATCGACCAGACGGTCTGGGTCCAGGCCCAGGACGGCAAGCAGTACCCGATCGACAACATCAAGCAGGTGCTGAACAACCGCTTCGACACCGACGCCCTGGCCGAGATCTCCAACCGCATGCTCGGCATGCGCGTCGGGTACCTGTCGGGCATCGATGGGACCACACGCAAGGAAGGCGTGGTCACCGGCGTCGGCTACGACAGCGACGGCAAGATCAATCTGGCGGTCGACGGCGGCTACATCCGCTACGACGACGTCATCGCGATCTCCGTTCCCACGAAATGAAGGATCCCCGCAACTCTTCAGGGGCTCCGCCCCTGCGGCCCTGCAGGCCTGTCCCCGCTGCCTCTGTCGCAGCTCGGTTTCGTTCCGAAACCGCGGGCAGATGGGCTTCGCCCATTCTATCCGCCCACCGCTGCTCGGCGGCAGCCCCATCGCTGCGCGATGGGGCCCCACCTGAGTTGTCACGGATCGCCTGACTCGTCATCCCCTGCGGGTGTCGACCCAACGAGAAAACCCCTGGCGAACGCCAGGGGTTTCCTCGTTCAGGACCCGGTCGGACTACCTGTAGAGGTTGTAGAACGACTTCAGACCGCAGTAGGCGGCCTGGGCGCCGAGCTCCTCCTCGATGCGAATGAGCTGGTTGTACTTGGCGATGCGATCGGTGCGCGAGGCCGAGCCAGTCTTGATCTGGCCGCAGTTGGTGGCGACGGCGATGTCGGCGATGGTGGCATCTTCGGTCTCGCCGGAGCGGTGCGACATGACGCAGGTGTAGCCGGCCTTCTGCGCCATCTGAACGGCGTCGAGGGTCTCGGTCAGCGAGCCGATCTGATTGACCTTGATTAGGATCGAGTTGCAGGCGCCTTCGCTGATGCCGCGGCTGAGGCGCTTGGGGTTGGTAACGAAGAAGTCGTCGCCGACCAGCTGGAGCTTCTTGCCCAGGCGCTCGGTGAACTTGACGTAACCGGACCAGTCATCCTGGTCGAGGGCATCCTCGATCGAGATGATCGGGTACTTCTGGCTCCAGCCTTCGAACAGGTCGATCATCTCGTTGGCCGAGAACAGCTTGCCCGGGTTCGACTTCCAGAACTTGTAGCCCTTCTTGCCGCCCTCGTCGAACAGCTCGGAGGAGGCGCAGTCGAGGGCGATGCAGAAGTCCTTGTCGCGTCCCGCCTGGTAGCCCGCCTTGGCGATGGCTTCCATGATGAACTTGAGCGCCTCTTCGTTGTCGAGGTTCGGGGCGAAGCCGCCCTCGTCGCCGACAGCGGTGTTGTGGCCGGCCTTCTTCAGCACGCCCTTGAGGGCATGGAAGACCTCGCAGACCTGACGGATGGCGTCGCTCCAGGTCTTGGCGCCCACCGGCATCACCATGAACTCCTGGAAGTCGATCTTGTTGTCGGCGTGCTTGCCGCCGTTGATGATGTTGGCCATC
>JAIFKN010000217.1 GCA_020049615.1 bacterium
CTGATTATACCGCATCAAACCACAATTCGTTGAGGTGCGAATCGGGCACCCATGACGGTCAGAGGCGTCTATCCCCGACAGGCTCCTAGGCGCAGCGATCCCTTGCATGGTCAGGACAGCCTTGTTCTGGACATGGCCAACGTCTGGCGACTCCCGTCACCCCGGCTAGGCTCCCTGCACCCATGGCCGACGCTGTCCCCGCCATCCACACCCTGCTGCTCATGGACGCGTCATCGTCCATCCGGTCCAGCGGCCTTCTGGACGCCCTCATCGGAGCAGCCAACGACGCCCTTGCCGAACTGCGCGCCGCCGACTGCCGCGTCAGCATCGTCTACTTCAATCAGGACATCGGTTTCGTCGCCTGGCGCATGCCCGCCAGCGAGGTGCCAGCATTCAGCGTCTACAATGTCCCCATCGATGCGGGCACTCGCCTCTACGACGCCATCCTTGCCACCGTCGAACGTCTGGAGCGGGAGTTCGTCGCCTCCCATGGGGAGACCCACGCCGACGTGCGGATCCTCATCTTCACCGACGGGGAGGACAACTGCAGCGCCGCTACCGGCATGTCCGCCCGACTGGCCCTCGGTCGCGCCATGGAGCGCGGGTTCAACATCACCTTCGTGACCGCCGTGCCCGGGCTCGCCGGCGACCTGGGACTGTCCCACCGGCAGACCGTCGTGGTGTCAGCTGACCCCTCCAGCGTCCGCGCTGGGTTCAAGCGGGCGACTATGCGGATGACCGGGGCCATGCCCGACGCTGCGGCGGAACGGGTGCGACAGGAGGAGGCTGCGGCTGCCCCCGAAACCGCTCCGAAGTCAGCGCCCGGTCGCTCGACGTGGCATCCGCAGGCAGGCCATGTGGCTGCGCCTGAGACGGCTCCGCAGCCGGCACCAGATCCGGGGTCATCACCGCCGCCTCGACCTGTCAGACCTGGAAAGCGTCCATGGTGGAGGTTCTGGTAGGAGTTTGTGACGCATGTGGTGGAAGGTGACCAGCCAGCATGGTTTCAGGTTTCAGGACCCTCGACGGATGACACGGGCTTTGTAGGCAGCTTGCCGCCGGCTGTGGCAGGTCTAGCCTTGCGCCGATCTCGGAGCCGCCATGCAACGCCCCCTCAGCCTCACGTTGGTCGGATGCCTCCTTGCTGTAGGCGGGCATGCTACGGCAGCTGATGACGCCTCCCGGGGCCTGAAGCGGGTCGAGGTGCCGATCTCCGGCGGTCAGCCCCTGGTCTATGAGCAGTCCCAGGCCCTGGTCATCGGTTGCAGCGCCTACACGGCCTGGCCCAAGCTCGGTGGCGTGAGCGACGACATCGCCGCCGTCACCACGGCTTTGACCAACCAGGGCTTTGGCGTGACCTCTCTCGCCAACCCAACGCTTGCCCAACTCCGCCAGGGCCTGGACGACTTCATCTCCACCCACGGCATGTCGGCTGGCAACCGCCTGGTGGTGTATTTCGCCGGTCACGGGTACACGGCCACCCTCGGCGATGGCCGGCAGATGGGCTACGTCGTGCCTGTCGATGCTCCTGATCCCAGCAAGGACGCCGTGGCCTTCCGCTCCAAGGCCATGGACATGCGGTCGATCGAGACGCTGGCCGAGCGCATTGAGTCGCGCCACGCCCTCTTCGTCTTCGACTCCTGCTTCAGCGGATCCCTGTTCGCCCTGCGCGCCGCCAACGAGACGCCGGCGGTGGTCGCGGAGGCCCTGGCCAAGCCGGTGCGGCAGTTCATCACCTCGGGTTCGGCGAAGGAGATGGTGCCGGACCAGAGCGTGTTCCGTCGGCTGTTCGTGCGCGGCCTGGAAGGCGAGGCCGACCTCAAAGCCGTCGCCGGCGGCGGCTCACCGGTGCCACCCAGGGCCGTCCACCGCAGGCGGCGGATGGCCGGGTCCACGACGGCCCAGGGCAGGACGGCCGCAGCACGCCGGCGCAGTTCCGGGGGGATGCTGCCCTCGCGCAGATGCAGCACCGTCACGTGCGGTCCCAGGGCGAGCGCTTCCAGCAACGGCATCGCATCCTCGACCGCATCGGTGTCGGCCAGGCCGATCTGGACGACACTGCACCCGCCGAGGTCGTTGAGCAGGGTGGTGATGTCGCGTTCGCTCCAGCGCATCCGCTCCGAGCGCTCGACAGCGGGTTGGCGCTGCTGCTTCCGGCCGCCACCACGCGGCCCGGCCCAGCCGCTGCGCGCGGCGAAGAGGTCCTCCGTGAACGACGAGGCATCGTCCTCGTCGGACGCGTGGCGCTGATTGGGCAGCTGCCAGTCGCCGATTCTGGCCAGCGGCAGGTGCAGGGCGGCGGCCAGGGCCTCGCCGAGTTCGGTGGCCAGGGCGGTGTCCGGCCCATGCACGGCCAGGACGGCGCCGATGCCGGTGCGTCCGGGACGTGGAGCGACCCGCAGGTGGTCGAGCGCCTCGGCCAGGGCAGCGAAGCGCTGCGTCCGCGCCTCACCCCACGCCTCGGCCGAGGCCGGACGGGGGCGGTCGATCCAGCGCACCCGGGTCATCCGCGAGCGGTCGACCACCTGCTCGTCGGCAACCTGCAAGCGCAGGGCCTCGGCGAGATCCTCGAGCGTCACCGGCGTACCGGCGGCGTTGCCGCGTGATCCGGCCAGCATGCCGGCGACCTGGACCACGCTGCGCCAGTGGCCGCCCGACAGACGGGCGCTACCCGCCAGACGGGTCAGACGCTCGTCCGCCGCGAGCCCAGGCGCCAGCGGGATACCGGATCGGTCCAGCTCCAGCCGCAGGATGGCGGCCCGCTCGGACGGCCCAGGGATGTCCATGCGGATCTTGATCTGCAACCGGCGGTCCAGCGCCGGGTCGAAGGTCAGCGGCTTGTTGGTCGCCAGCAACACCACCGCCGGATGGCGCTCCAGGGCGATGAGGAAGGCCCGGCTGGCGTCGGTCCCATCGCGGAGCAGGTCGTCGGCCTCGTCGATGAACAGGATGGCGTGCTCGGCCGCCGTGCGGCGCACCAGGCCGGTCAGGCTGCCGGCCAGACCGTCCTCGTCGCGATCCCGGCGCCGCTCGAGTTGGGCACCGTCGAGCAGCACCAGCGGCACGCCACGTTCGCCGGCGAGCGCGCGGGCGAGCAGGGTCTTGCCCGTGCCGCTGGGACCGTGCAGCAGCACGGCCAACGCATTGACGGATCCGGCATGCGTCGACCAAGCGGTGTCGATACCGGCGACCAGCCGGCGCTGCTCGTCGCTGAGCACCACATCGGCCAGCCGCTCACGTGGACGGGCGACGGTGATCCCTGGCTCCCGGGCCAATGTCTCCAGCGGCTCGCCGAGCAGGTTGGCGATCAGCGCTGGGCAGAGGCGCGGCTCCCAGGCGGTGGCGGACGAGGCCAGCTCGTCCACGGTGGGCGGCTCGAACAGGCCGAGACGGACGGCGTCGCTGTCCAAACCGAACAGCAGCGCCAGATCGGCGCGGCGGCGTTCGCTGCGCTCCTCGCCCAGACAGTTGGCCCAGTCCTCGAGATCCGTGCAGACGCCATAGCCCGAGCGGGCCAGGACCAGGTTGAGGTCGTTGCCCGACTGGTTGACCAGCAGGACGTCGAGCAACCGGGCGGCCAGCGGCGGAACCTGATCTTCGAGGGCCGGCAGGCCCGCCAGGGGGAAGTCGGCTGGGGCCAACCGCAGGCGTTCCAGGCGCCAGGCGCGGGCTGCATCGCGCAATGCCCGCCACACCCCCAGGGGCAGGTCGGCGTGCACCGCCAGCATCTGGGCCGTCCATTCGCGGCCCTGGACGGTCATGGCCATGCCGCAGGCGAGGGGAGCGATCCAGCCAGCTGGCAGATCGACGCTCAGCGCCGTCTGCACCCGGGTCGACATGATACCGCCACGCTGCTCGCGCTGGCAGCGCACCAAAGCCACGTGCAGGGCGAGTTCCCGGGCGACATCATCGAGCGCATCGTCATGGTCGCGCGGGGGCGTGGCGACCGGCAGTTTCCGGGGCGGCTTGGGCAGGGTCCGCAGGGCATTGGCCGGAAGTTTCGGCATCGCCGGGGCATCGTCCGACTCGGCCTCCAGACCGGCCTCATGGAAGCGACGGAGGAAGAAGCGCGGGGTTTTGGTTTCGCGGCTCATGCGACCTCCCGCAGGTCCGGGGCCCACACCCGGTCGACGATGCCGAAGCGCACCGCCTCCGTGGGCGACAGCCAGCGGTCGGTGGACTGCAGCAGTTCGGCCTCGATGGCGGTGTCCTCATGCAGCGCGGTGCAGTCCTGGTAATGGTCGAGGATGCGCCGGTGCAGGAGATCCTGCTGGCGGCGGGCGGCGATGAGATCGGCGTGGCTCCCCATGGTCATGGTGGCGAAGCGGTGCGACAGCAGCGAGCAGTTCGGCATCGCCGTGCGCTGCCCGCGCTGGCCGGCCATCAGCACCAGCAGCCCCATCGAGGCGACCATGCCCATGGCCGTGGTGCGGATCGGGATGCGGCTCCAGCGCATGATGTCGATGAGGGCGAAGCCCTGGTCGACCTCGCCGCCGGGCGAATTGATGTAGAGGCGCAGGTACTCCCGCCCGCCCTGAAGGTTGTGCTCCAGGATGGCGTCGATGAGCGGTTCGACGCTCGATTGGGTGATGGGCGCGCGCAGGGTGAGCACGCCTTCGGTTTCGAGGGTGGAGCGGGGCATGGCGGGCACTGTACCACCATCAGCGGACCATGGGCGCAACGACGGTTGCGGTTTCCGAGTCTCAGGCCAGACCAATGCTGACCGTCGATACCCCAGATCTGCCAGTTTCGCGCGCTATAATCAGTGTATCGCTAGCGCAGATGCTGGGCACCAGAAAAACCTGCCGGTTCGGATCACTGATGAAGGAGGCGCCCTGCTTATTGGCAGATGCTACCCAGCGGTCAGCCAGCCATGGCGAGGCTGAAATGCCAACTGACCCGTCTGCCGAGTCCTGGCGCGACCACGGATTGATTTCGGTTCCAGCCATCAGGCAGCAGATGATGGTTATGTCGTGCGCGAGCGGAGAGCGCCCAGGCATGTCGAGATCGCTGCATATCGGAGCCGTGAGACATTCCATGCCGATGCGAGCCTTGCCCCAAGTCCGATTGCCCTTGGTGTGGATGGTGCGAACCCCGGTCGAACCGATCAGCAGGGCCTCGTTCGCCATTTGGCGGCCATCGTTTATCGGGCGGTACAGCCCGGCAACGATCGAGACTTCCCATGTGGCCGCCGCCTGCACCAAGCCGGCCTGGATGTCTGCACCCCGTCGGGCGAGGCGCTCATCGAAGTCGATGATGACATTCTGGTGCACGTAGGATGTCGGGATGTTGATTGCTTCAGGAGCCACGACGAGGCCCCCCCGAATCCGGCTACCGGCCCTGTCGAGCAGGGCCTGGATTGCCGCCATCGGGTCCGCCACCGAGCGGAGATGTACGCAGGCAAGTGGTGTGATGGATGTCACGGTATAACGCCTTGTTTTATTTCACATTACGCCGTCCGCCGAGAGCACCCAGTCGATCCGTTAGCAAACGTCGCCGCCGGGCTGATTGATGTAGAGGCGTAGGTACTCCTGTCCTTCCTGGGTGAACGGTCGGCCTCTACGGAGTCCAGACGGCACGTCGTCCATCTGGCTGGATCCGAAACGCAGCCCGGTCGATTGTGCCATGCACCTGCGCTCGTAAGCGCAATGCAGGCTGCGGCTTCAGGATCGAACCGGATGTAGGATGGCAGCATGCCCACACCTCCATCAGGAACAACGACGGTCCAGACCCTCCTGGCCGATGCCCTGGACGCCCTGGACACAAACCGCCTGTCCGTCGCCCTGCGCCGCGCGACCAAGGCCAGCACGCAGGCCACCAGTCCTGCACACTGCCTGGCTGGACAGATCCTTGTGGCTCTGATCGCCGCCCGACGCGGCCGGGGAGACGAGGCGCAGGGTGGGCTTGATGCGGTGCTCCGTGTGCTTCCCGGCACCACCCCGGTGACGGACGCCCTGCTGGCCGAGGCTCTGCATGCGGCCGGGTTGTGGTGGCTGGACGAGGGCGATGAACCGAGCTACGCGCAGCGTCTGCTCCATTCCGGCCTGGAGGCGGTGCCGCCGGACGACGCCCACCTGCGGGCGACCATCAGTGGATCCCTGGGTGCGGCCCTGGCAGCTGCCGGGGATCTGGACGCCGGCCAGACCTGCATCCGCGCCGCGTTGGCTGCAACCACGGTTGCCGCCGACAAGGCGGCGCTGCTGTGCGATCTCGCCATGCTCGAAGCGGATGCCGACCGCTGGCAGGAGGCCGTGCAGCTCAACCGCCAGGCGGTGCGATATGCCACCCGGGCCGCTGACACCGATGTGGACGACCTGATCCAGGCCCAGCATGCCCTGGCGTATGGCCTGCTGGCCCAAGGCCGGACGGCCGAAGCCGGCCGCATCGCCCAGGTCTGCTGGCGGCGGGTGAAGCGCCTGCGTCCCAGCGATCCGCATTGGACCTGGGTCCTCCGCCGGCTGCTCGCCAGCCACGCCGTCGAGGTCGGCCGACCCGGGGAGGCCGTCCGTCATCTCCGGGCGGCCATCCCGGCGGCTGAAACCAGCGAGGGCACGCGCAGTACCCTGGTTGCCGAACTGCGCAGCGAACTCGCGGAACTGCTCATGGATCGCAAGCCCACCGAGGCGCTCACGGAACTGGAACCCGCCATAGCCGTGCTGTCCAGGGAGCGTGGCCCCTGGCACCAGGACACCCGCGCCGCCCTGCGTTGCGCGGCCCGGGCGCTGGATGGCGCGGGCCAGCCTGAGGACGCCGAGCGGCAGTACCGCCGGTTGCTCGAGCACACCCCCCGTGAGGCCGCGGATCGTGCCATACTCGCGGCGGACCTGGGGTGCCTCCTGGCCGACCAGGAGCGGTATGCCGAGGCCCTGCCGTACATGCGCGATGCCTTCCACCGCTTCCGCAACGACCCCGATTTCGACCCCGAGGATCTGGGCCTGTTTGCGGCCAGCTTTGCCGATGTACTCTGTGAACTCGGATTGGAGCGAGAGATGGACATGATGTGGGATCTGCTGGAGCGACCCGCCACACCGCGGCGGCAGAAGCGTCCATGAGCCGCGGCAGCCGTCGGCGGACCACGGGCGGTCGGCGCCACACGCAACCGGAGCCGCCGACGCCGGTACCGGACGCGCCGCGCCTGGCCCTCCCATGTCTGCGTCCGGTGCGACGGACCCCAGGCGGCTCGTTGCTGCTGCCGACCCTGGCTGCGGCCGTGCTGGGTCGTGGACCGGTGGTGGGGCTGCCCCGGTCACCTGGGGTGATCCTGCTCCTTACCACGGTGGAGTTCGAGCGACGTGTCCACCGCCTCGAGACCGCCCCCGGCCTGACGCCAGCGGAGCGTCGTGAACTCTGCTCTGACCTGCAGTCTCAGGTCCGACCATGCCCATGTCGGGGGCGGTTGATCACCCTGCATCCTGCCTTGCTCGACCTGCTCGAAGCGGGCCATCTCGAGGCCCGCACCCAACGTGGGCAGACGCTCGTGATGCTGGCTTCCCGTCGCACCATGCGCACTCACGGTGCCATGCGGCGGAACTGGATTGGACAACCACGACGCGTCTGGCCTCCCCACCGCCCCTGAGCATCCCATGGACCGACGCGCCCGCCATCACGCCCTGCTCGCCCTGCTCGCTGACCGGCCGTGGCCGGTCGATGGCCTGGTCGATCACCTGATCCGCCAGACCGGATCACCCGAGGGGCTGTCCAAGCGCTCGGTCGAGAACGATCTGGCCGACCTCCGCCGGCAGTTGGGCGAGCAGGTCCTGCTGCGGATGAAACGCGATGCCGTCGGCGAGGTGCCGGCGCACTGGCGCCACCATCGCATCTTCTGGGCGTTGGCGCCGGGCCAGGAACCCGTACCGGTCACCGGCGAACTGACGGCCATCCCCGAGGATGCCGTGCTGGCCCTGGAACTGGCCCGGGCCGCCCTGCGGACCCCGCAGCCCACCCAGCCAGGCGCAGCGCTGAACCCGTTGGCCGAGGCGCTGGATCGGATGCTGGAGCAGATCGGTGTGCTGAAACCCACCCGGCGTGACCGGCAGTTGGGCCATCGGGCGGCGTTCAGCACGTTCGGGTCGGAGGGGTGTTCGCCGGATGTGATGCGCGCCGTGCTGACGGTGTTGCGCGACCGCAGCGACCTCGCCATGACCTATGCGGCGATCGGCAAGCCGCCGCGGACCTGCACGGTGCGGCCGATCCGGCTGCTCTATGCCGATCACGACTGGTTCCTGTGGGCGTGGGAGCCCGGCAGCCGCTCCGGGACCGAGCCGAAGCTGTGGAAGCTCGCGCGCATGTCGGACTGCGCCTCGGCCCGGCTCCGCGACCAGGCCCCGCCGTTCCTGGAGCACGCGGCCGATGCCGCCGAGCAGGCCATGTTCCGTTCGACCTGCCAGCAACGGCCGGTGCGGATCGTGGCCGTGTTCGATCCGCTGGCGTGGCCTCATGTGCGGAACCGGCAATGGGGTGAACGGCAGTCGACGCCCGAGCAACTGCCTGACGGCCGCTGGCGCCTGGCGTTCACTACCGGCGGCATCGAGGCGGCTCGGCATTGGCTGCTGCAGTTCGGGGGGGTGGTCGAGGTTGAAGAACCGAAGGCGGTTCGCGCATGGCTGATCGAACAGGCGCAGACCGTCGTGGCGAACCACCAGCGTCTGGTGCCGGACGGGGCTGGCGCTGGCGGCTAGAACGTCGCCCAGGATCGTTGGCCAGCTGCGATCGCGGCAGTCGATCCTACATCCTACACACGGGGCAGCGCGTAGACGTTCCGCATGGCGTTGAGGAAGGTGATGGGTTTGCCCGTGAGGTCAGCCGGCAAACCGGGTTGCTCAGCCTCCATGGCCTGGATGAACGTCACGACGTCGGCGGCGATGGGGGCGGGCAGGACGATGCGATGCGACGGTGGTATCCGGTTGATCAGACGGAAGCAGTCGAGCTTGTGCTTGCGGATGTCGTCGCCATCAACCGCTTCGCCACGTGCCTTCGCGGCGGTCAGGTTCTTCCACGCCAGCGCCTTGAGCGGCAGGAGATACTCCATCCGAGCGACCCGCACGTCTGCCAGGATCTCCGCGCCGCCGACCAGCCAATCCACATAGGTGTCATCGAAGAGGATTGCCGACAAGCTGATGAGGTCTGCGCCATCGGCGGGCCGGGCCAGGGGGAAATACGCCCGGGTGTCGTCGTCGGCCATCCCCTGCCGCGCGCAGATCTCGATCTTGCCGGGCCAGGTCTCGTCATGGGGGTCCATGAAGCGGAAGCAGCGGTGGCGTCCGCGTGCGTCGATGTGTCGGCGGTATCCACCACTCACGATGAAGGCGGACATCGCCTGCAGGAAGGCATGGTGGCGACCATCCGCCAGCACCAGGACGTCGAAATCCCGTGTGCTGCGGAAGCTGGCGCCGACCTGCTCGAACTGGACGGCGCAGGCAGTGCCGCCGATGAGGATGTAGGCGTCCGCATGGGAGCGGAAGTGGGCGCGGAATCGATCGAGTCCGTGCGGTGTCATGGTGAGGTCTCCATCGCGCGCATGGCCATGGCGATGCGTGGGTCCTCCCGCTCATCTGCGGGGATGGACAGCGCCAGGGACAGCGGCTCGACGACTGGAGACGTCGTATCGTGGAGCCGCACGGGGTAGGCCCAGATTTCGAGACGCAGGATCTCATCGTCTGGCCGTTCGTACGCGCCGACCACCTCGATGGCATGCCGCTGCCCGCGCCACTGGCCGACATCCATGGCGCGAACGACGATGGACGGCGGGGAAAGATCGCTATGCGACGCGATCGCAGTCAGTCCCGCCAGCGGCAGCGACAGGCAAGCCGGGGAGCGCAGAGCCAATACCGTCTTCATGACCGGCGTCTGGGCGCGGGGGGCATACGCCTGCCACAGCGCGTTCCTCGTCAGCGTGGTCACGCAGCGCCGTTCGCGACCGCGGCGCTCGATGCGGAGGCCGGGCGGCTGGTGCCGGGCCAGTTCATCGAACGCGCGTGACATCGTCATCGTCGTGTAGCCGAGGGCCTGCGCCGCGCTGGCCAGGGTCGCGCTGCCGTCCACGCCGTGATGGTACCAATGCACCAGCAGCGCCTGCGTCGCCGGCTTCAGGGGGCCCTGGTACGCCATCGTCGTCCGCTCGTGGAACCGCATGCTGAGCATGGGCAACCAGACATGCGCATCCGGTACGACGAAGGCGGTGTTGGCCGCGATCAGGCCACGGCGTTGGGCTGCGGTCAGCGTCTCGGCCACGACGACGACATCCTGGGACTGCAGATACCGACCCACCTGGGCCGCGGCGCGAGCGGTTGCGGTCGGTTCCCCGGCCGTGGTGATCAGGAAGGTCAGGGTGCGCGTCCCGATGGTGCCCATGAACGGCGCATGGGAGGCCTGGAAACCCAACGGCAGGGCGTGCTGATCGGGATGGGGCACGAGGGTACCGCTCAGCGGGACGATGTCCGCCAGGTACCGCTGGAGCCGGGTCACGAGCGTAGGGACTGCGTCCACAACATAGTGCTAACATGGTCAATGTTATAGTCAATGTACCAGGTTATCATATTGTATTATAATGTATTAAGAACGATATTCCGCACGCCGCAGCCGTCATGTCCAGGGCCGTCGATGATCCTCCAGGGTCTGCGTACGGGGGGTTCGTCTGACCGCAGTGGCCGCTGCGACCATCGTCTCCGGGCAGCAGCACGATGCCGGACATGACTGCCACCATCACCGGCGTCCACCCACTCCTGATCCTCACCCACCCCCGGCAGCCGGCCCTGCGCGTCACCACCGGTCGTGGGTGGTGGGAGGTCTGGAGCGGCGATGACCGCTACGCCACCATTCCGCCGCTGCGCGCCTGCCTCGCCAACATCGCCGCCGCGTCGTGGCGCGACACCGGCAACGGGACCTGGGACCTCGACCGGCCCATGCCACGCTTCTGGCGTGTGGACGACCAGGGCGTGGACCGGACGGTGCACGCGCATCCCGGCGCGAGGCATCTGGAGATCACGGCGACGGGATCCCGGGCCATCGCCAAGCACCTGACCGACGAGATCCTCGCGCCGCTCCAGGCCGGTTTGGATGCCACCGTCCATGCGGTGTGGCGGCGCCTGTCGTCCTGCGCTCCGCTCGGCACGGTGGACCGTGGCCGTTGCGCTCCCCTGTGCGACTGGTTCTGGGACCACCCCTTCCTCGCCCACGACGTCCTGACGATCCGCGGCGCCGCCCTGGTCGTGCGCTCGCTGATGGAGACCTATGACGACCCGGACATGACGCCGGCCTGGGAGGCGCTCCAGGCCGGCGATTGGCAGCGGGCCTGCTGTCCCGGGACGCGCATCGTGCCCTATCGGGCCCTGCGTGTGACGTTGGCGCAGTGCCCTGGCCAGTTGCCGGTGCAGACGCTCAGCCTTCTCCATCTGCGGGGCGTCCAACTGCCCAGGCCACGGCGCACCCGGCTGGAGGTGCTCTCCGCCATGGCTGTTGGCCGCCATGCGCTGGGCCGGGGCTCGTGGTACAATCGCGACCTGATCCTCAATGCGGATGACCAGCAACTCCGTCAGGCCTTGCCGCCGATGCGCGAGGACCTCTTCGACGGCGTGGTCCACACGCCCATCTCGTACCGGGCCTACCAGGTGGCGGACCTGCTCGACTACCCCGACCCGTGCCCGGATCTGCTGACCCTGGCCCGGTGCTCCGCCGAGTGGCATGTCATCGGCCACCTGAACCCGCACCCGTCATTGCTGGGCCAGGCCACGCAGAATCCGTTGGAGCCCACCGCCGTCCCGCCGCGCGAACCACCCACTGACCCAGAACCCGGCGTGACCATCCGACGCCTGACCACCGTCGGCGAGGTCCTGGCCGAGGGCCGCCTGATGCACCATTGCGTTGGCGGATATACCGCCCGGGCCGTGGCGGGACTCTGCTTCCTCTACCATGTCGAGGTGGGCGACGAGATGGCCACGGTCGAACTCGACCGGCACCTGCGTCTCGTGCAGGCCCGAGGACCGTCCAACCTGACCAACGCGGCCAGCCACTATGCCGAACAGCGGTTCGCCGACCTGGTGGTCAGCCAGGAGGACGACGCATGCGTGCCGTTCTGATCGGCGTGTTGGGCGGCGCGGTCGAGGGTGCGGCGTGGGGGTTCGCCCTGTGGGGGACGCTGCGCCTGCTGGCCTTCGTCACGTGATCACCACCGGTCGAACAGGAACTCCATCCACGCCACCACCATGCAGCCAGCCTGCCGCACGGAGCGGATCGAATAATTATTCGACCATGACCGAATAGCGGTCGATCTCCTGCGTCATAGCTAAAGAGTGGCGGTCGCAAAACCCCGCGCCCACCAACTTCCGCATCATCCAGCAGCGTCGCAGGCCATGGTCTCCAGGCTGTTCGGCGCCGTTGGC
>JAIFKN010000231.1 GCA_020049615.1 bacterium
CCATGTTCCTGCTCGGCATCGGCGCCGACAAGCTGTCGATGGCCGCGCCGCAGGTGCCGCTGGTGAAGAAGATCGTGCGCTCGGTCAACCTCACCGGGGCCCAGAACCTGGCCAAGCGCGCCCTGCAGTTGACCAGCACCGGCCAGATCCGCGAGTTGTTCGCCACCACCGTGCAGCAGATCCTCGGCCGCGACCTCAGCTCGTGGTCGATCGGCGATGGGGATGCCGGCGGACCGCTGGTGCCGAAGGCATGACCATTGCCCCTAGGGGTTAGGGGTTAGGGGTTAGGGCCGTAGGGCCAGATTGATCCGGACCTCAACACCAGTCTACGTTACTCCTCATCCTCGACAGCATTCCCTTCCCCACGACCCTAACCCCTAACCCCTAACCCCTGGGGCAATGACAGGGGCAATCACCTATGCCCGACCGCACCGCCGCCCTTCTCGCCGCCTTCGAGAAGTCCTTCAACGCCAAGCCCGACGGTGCCGTGCGCGCCCCGGGGCGGGTGAACCTGATCGGCGAGCACACCGACTACAACCACGGCTTCTGCCTGCCGATGGCGATCGAGCGCGACATCCGCATCGCCTGGCGCAAGCGCGATGACGGCCTGGTGCGCGTGCTGTCGCTGGAGCAGCCCGGCACGGTCGAGTTCGCCCTGACCACGCCGATCCCGCACGCCAAGGACAAGGCCCAGAAATGGGCCGACTACGTCAAGGGCTGCGCCCAGATCCTGTCCGACGCCAGCGTCGACCTGGTCGGCTGCGACCTCGCCATCACCGGCGACGTGCCGCTCGGTTCGGGGCTGTCCAGCAGCGCCGCGCTGGAGGTCGCCTCGATGCTCGCCTTCCTCGCTGCCGCCGGGAGGAAGCTGCCGCACGAGGAGATCGCCAAGCTGGCGCAGAAGGCCGAGAACACCTACGTCGGCACCAACTGCGGCATCCTCGACCAGCTCTCCAGCGCCTGCGCCACCCAGGGTCAGGCCATGCTGATGGACTGCCGCACCCTGCGGCTGACCCCGGCGCCGCTGCCCAAGGGAGTCAGCGTCGTGATCGCCGACACCGGCAAGCGCCGCGGCCTGGTTGACAGCGCCTACAACGAGCGCCGTGCGCAATGCGAGGCCGGGGCCAAGGCGCTGGGCGTGCTGCACCTGCGTGACGTGACCATGCATGGGCTGTGGCAGGCGGTCGCGCACGGTCGGCTCGACGCCACCGCCAAGCGCCGCTGCGAGCACGTCGTCGCCGAGGACGGCCGCACCCTCGCCGCCTTCGCCTGCCTGCGCGCCGGCGAGGCGGTGGCCTTCGGCGAGCTGATGGACCAGAGCCACGCCGACCTGCGCGACAAGTTCGAGGTCACCTGCGCCGAGCTCGATGGCATGGTGGCGATCGCGCGTGGCCTGCCCGGCTGCCTCGGCAGCCGCATGACCGGTGCCGGCTTCGGCGGCTGCACCGTCAGCCTGGTCAAGGACGAGGCGGTACAGACTTTCGTCCCCGAATTGGAGAAGCGCTATCGCGCCGGGTTCCCCGGCATGACCCCGGCGGTGTACGTGACCCGCGCTGCCGCCGGCGCCGGGGCGCTCAGCCTCGGGGCGTGAACGAACGCCAGAAGCCCGCGTAGCCGGCGGCAGCCGCCTCCCAGGTGAGGGGGCGGACAGCGTCGCGGGCGCATCGGCCCATGGCCGGCAGGCTGGCGCGGTTCCGCGCCAGTCCGACGACCGCCGCGACGAAGTCCGCTCGTCCCTGCGGCCCAGGCCTGACCAGCGTGCCGCTACGGCCGTTGGTGACGTAGTCGGCGGCCGCAGCGCCATCGAAGGCCACCACCGGAAGTCCGCTGGCCATCGCCTCGACCACGACCAGGCCGAAGGTCTCGATCGGGCTGGGGAAGACCAGGGCATCGGCTGAGGCCAGAGCGGCACACAGGCGGGGACCGGCAAGGCGGTCCAGGAAGCTGGCCCAGGGCAGCGCGGCGCGCAGGCGCGGCAGGTCGGGGCCGTCTCCGACCACGACCAGGCGGGTGCCTGGCACAGCCGCACGAGCCGCCGTTGCGGCCTCGGCCAGGAGGTCAGGAGCCTTGGCGGAGATGGCGCGGCCGACCCAGATGAGCACGGGGTCATCCGGTCCCGCCCCCCAGGTGGAGCGCAGGCCCGGATCGCGCCGGTCCGGGGTGAAGGCGTCGCTATCGACACCCAGCGGGACGACGGCGATGCCAGGCATGCCCAACGCGCGCAGCCTCACCGCCTCGCCGCGCGTATGGACCAGCGTCCCGACACAGCAGCGATGGAAAGCCAGCATGAGATCATGCACCCGGTCGGCTTGACCGGCCGGGGCCGTGGCGTCGAGGCGGTGCCAGGTCGCCGTCACCGGCAGTCCGCTGCGTTGGGCGGCGGCGGCGACAGCCCGGCCGAGGTTGCCGGCGAGCTCGACATGGACCAGATCCGGCCGACGCATCCGCCAGCCCGCCTCGATGCCGGAGGCCAGTTGCTGCACGGCTGCACGCACGGTGGCGGCCATCTGCCGCTGGCTGCCCGGTGCTGGGCAGGGCTCATCAAGCGCCACGCAGTCGAGTTCGACACCCAGCTGTGGGAGGTGCGGCAGGATCGCCATTCCTCCGGTCAGCACGCCACTGGGGCCTGCTTTGCCTTGCGGGAGGTGCCAACTGACGAGACAGCGAGGGGGATCTGGCGACAAACACGTCATCTTATCTGCTTGATCGTCCAGGAGCAAGACCTATCGCTAAGACCCGCGAGGTCTGTATGCGCCGCTCGTCAGCCGTCCCTGCTCTGCTTGTCATCGCCTTGGCCGTCCCGATGGCAGCAGAAGGGGCCGAGGAGAACGTCGCGCCCTTCTTCATCACCGGCGACCTGACCATCGCCGCCGCTACCGTGGATGAGGACGTCGTCCCGCCGCAGGCCGCGTTGCCCAGCGTGGTCGAGTCGCTGATCACCGACTACGATCCGGTCGGTGAGACCTTGGCGGCAGCGCACGGCGTGGCCGTGGTCGGCAGCGAGACCAACAGCCCGCTCGGAGGCGGCGGCACCTGGCAGTACTACGATCCAAGTGATGCCAGCAATCCGGACAACAACACGGACCCCAATGACGGCGACAACGGCTGGCAGGATCTCCCGGCCACCTCGGACGACAGCGCCTTCCTGCTGCCGTTCCGCGTGCTGGCCGGTTCACCCGCTGTGCCCGTGCCGGTCGAGGTGCGCTTCGTTCCCGATGAGCACTTCCACGGCACCGCTGCGCTCATCATCCGGGCCTGGGACGGATCCGGCCTCGAGGCGGATTTCGCCAGCGCCAGCACTGAGAATACTGCGGACTTCGCCCCGTCGCTCTATGGCGGCTCACCGACGCCGTTCAGCGCCGAGACCCGCCGCCTCGAGGTGACCGTCACGGCGGTCAATGACGCGCCGACCCTGTCGCCCGTATCCGCCGACCTGACCACCATCCCCAAGAATTCCACCACTCCGGTCAAGACCTTGCTCACCGATCTGCTGGGAAATCAGCAGGATGCGGACGGCGAGAGCATCGGGCTGGCCATCGCCTCGACGGGCGGCTTCAGTTGTTCCTTCAGCCTCGACCCGGATCTCGATCCCGAGGCCGGCAGTGGCTGGACCGACATCACCGGCCTGGGAACATCCGTGCTGTGCCTGCCCGCCACGGCAGCCATCCGGGTGACGCCCTCCGGATCCGACACCGCCAGCGGCACGGCCTTCACCGCCTACGCCTGGGATGGGGGCGGCACGGTCGACCCCGGGACGCGTCTGGCCGACCTGGCGCAGCTTGAGAGCGATGGGCACCTGTCCCCAGCCACGGGCGTGTTCACCCAGCCGGTGAACAACACCAGCCCGGTCTGGATCGGTGATCCGGCCGAGCTGGGTTCGATCTACATCGCCGACCCGGACACCTATGAAGGCGACATCAGCGAGGCGCAGCTCGACGAACTGATCAGCGCGGTCTTCTCCGACGACAACGGGGACCCGTCCGGCATCGCCATCATCGGCAGCACCGGGAGCGGCACCTGGAGCATCGGCACCGACTCTGACCTGAACGACCTGACCGAGGGAGGCGGGCCCCCGGCCGACGATGACGTCGTCCTGGTCAGCGGCGATCAGTACATCCGCTATACGCCGGATCCCTACGCCGGCAGCGAGACCGCCACCCTGACCATCCGCGCCTGGGACCAGTCCGACTATCCGGGCGATGTCACCAACCAGACCCCGGGCGGATCGGTGTCGATCGGCGACGGCTCCGATGGCTTACGCACCATCAGCGTGGTCGTCACGGTCAACCAGGCCCCGTCCGTCGATGATCTGCCGGATGGCGATGTGACGGCCCTGATCGGCAATACCACGGAGGTGCCGCTCACGGTCACCGACGAGGATCCCGAATTCGTTGACTGGGAGGTCACCGGCACCACGGGGGGCACGCTCGACTCGAGCGTGATGGCCACTGGCGAGACCTACTACCTGCGGTTCATCCCCGATGTGGAATCCTCGAGTGGCTCGGTGACCTTCACCGTCACCGATGCCGATGGGCTCTCCAACGAGCACACGGTCACCTTCTCCATCATCACCAATCTGGCCCCGGTCATCGGGGAGCCGCCCGGTCCCACCGAGGCCATCGCCGAGCGTCCGACCGGGATCGATCTGACGGCGACCGACGATGGCGACGTGGCGGTGCTGACCTGGTCCGTGGTCGGCTATGCCAGCGGCGGATCGGCGTCGTTCTCCGACCCCAGCGGCCCGAACGCCCGTCTGCAGTTCACGCCGGATGGGGTGAGCAGCTCCGGGTCGGTCACCGTCATCGTGACGGATGACCAGGACACCCAGTCCGTACCGCAGACCGTGCACTTCACCATCGTGCCCAACGAGACGCCGACGATCGTCAGCGCCGATCCCGGTTCGGTGGCGGTCGCCGGCCAGCCGTGGGAGGCCCTGGTCACCGTCACCGACGGGAACGCCGGGGATGCGGACCTGCTCACCATCAGTGGCGGGCCATCTGAGACCTGGATCTCGCTGCAGGAGCTCGGTGGAGGGCGTTACCGCTTCTTCGGGACGCCATCGAACGGCGACGTCGGGGTTCCGACCAACTTCAGCACCTCCTTCGTCGACCCATCGTCCGCCTCGGCCGGGTTGACCATCAACGTCACCACGGTGGCGGGAACCGCCGTGACCGTCACCGGCCCGACGTTGCCGGTGTCCACGCCCGGCTCCATCGTCTATGGCGCCATCCACCCGGGCAGCTCCACCAACCTGTCGAACCTGTCGGCCCAGGTTGTGAGCCTCGGCAAGACCCAGGCCCGCGCCTTCTGGTGGTCCTCGACCAGCTGGGCCTTCGGCGAACTGCCCAGCTCGCCAGCGTCCCCGGCCACCGCCGGCATCTTCCTCGCTTCGCTGAGCTCCATCAGCCTGTCCTTCGATGCGCCACCCCAGGCCGCTCCGTACGCCATCACCCTGCCGGTGGATTCCTGGAGTTTCGTCGGCATCCCGCCGATCTACATCGACACGGAGACCGTGACCCAATCGCACGCCTGGGATGATTTCCGGCTGGAGACGGCCAACGGCGTGCCGATCGACGATGAGTCTGCCGTGTCCAGCGCCCTTGGCACCGGCACCCTGGCCAGCACCAGGCCCTGGCTGTGGGATGGGCAGTCCCGCAGCTATGTGCAGGTCGACACCCTGAGCAGCGGTACGGCCTACTGGATCAGGAACCGGAGCAATTCGGCCGCCTACCGCCTGGTGCGGGCGACGAGCGGCGCGGACAACACCTTCGGCCAGATCGGCGCCCTTGGCAGACAGGCGCAAGGGATGATATCTGCGGCCCGCACTGCCGCAGCCTCCGCCGAGGCGCCCCCCGCACCGCCGAGCAGCCTGGCGACGCCGGATTCGTCCACCACATCCGCCGATGGCGGCGGCGGCAGCTGCGGCGCTGGCGGCCTCGCCGGCCTGCTGATCGCCGGCCTCGCCCTGCTCGGCCTGCGTCCGCGGCGCCGGAACTGACGTGACCCAGTCCGGCGGGCCGTCGCCACGCGACGTGCAGGACATCATCCAGACGCGCATGGCCGGCGAGATGCAGCCGGTGCCGCTGACGGCCGGGGTCGAGACGCGTCCGACCGAACCGGATGCGGCGACCCTGCCGGCGACCGCCGCTCCGAGCGAGGCGACCCGCCCCTCGACCGCCGCCGGCTCGCGCTCCGGCTCGCAATCCGACGCGCCCACCCTGATCGGCGACCAGCATCCGTCCACCGGCGCGATCACCGGCGTCGGCACCGGCCGGGTCACCGGCACGATCACCCGCCTCGGCCGCACCCGCACCAATGCCAACCTGCCGCACGACACGCAGCAGCTCGACCTCAAGCTGCAGCTGTCGCGGCCCAGCGTGCTCGCCGACCTCGGCAAGGTCGGCGGCGGCGCGATCCCGCCGGGCGTGCAGAAGCTGATCGACGAGCATGGCACCGAAGGCCGCTACGCGGTCGAGAAGCCGCTGGCCCAGGGCGGCATGGGCGCCGTGCTGCTGATCAAGGACGGCGACTTCCAGCGTCCGGCGGCGATGAAGGTGATGCTGTCGCGCTTCGCCCAGAGCCCCGAGGCGATGGAGCGCTTCCTCGCCGAGGCCCAGGTCACCGCCCAGCTCGAGCATCCCAACATCGTGCCGATCCACGATCTCGGGATCATGGAGGACGGTACCGTCTACTTCACCATGAAGTTCATCGAGGGCGAGTCCCTCGGTGGCGTGGTGAAGCGGCTGAAGAGCGACGACGCGGCGGTCGCGGCCAAGGCCAGGGCCGAGTGGCCGGACGAGCGCATCCTGCTGACCTTCCTCAAGGTCCTCGACGGCATGTCCTACGCCCACGCCAAGGGCGTGGTGCACCGCGACATCAAGCCGGACAACATCATGCTCGGCCACCACGGCGAGGTGCTGGTGGTCGACTGGGGCATCGCCAAGGTCCTCGGCCGCGACGAGCGCGGCAGCACCGCCGGCGTGGTCCACCTGCGCGACGCGGAGTCCCTCAGCCTGACCCGCGAGGGATCGGCGATGGGCACGCTCTACTACATGCCGCCCGAGCAGGCGCGTGGCGAGCTTACGGCGATCGACGCGCGCAGCGACATCTACTCGCTCGGCGCCACGCTCTACGAGCTGCTGACGCTGAAGCGTCCAGTCTCCGGCGGCACCGCCGCCGACATCATCGCCAAGGTGGTCAACGGCGAGCTGGTGCCGATCCTGGAGGCCCGCCCAGGCCTCGACCAGGACCTCGCCTCCGTGGTGGCGAAGATGCTCGCCTTCCAGCCCGAGCGGCGCTACCAGCGCTGCCACGAGGTTGCCGACGACCTGCGCCGCTTCCTCGCCGGGCAGGCGGTGCTGGCGCGGCGGCGCAACCTGATCGAGCGGGCCGGCGCCTGGATCGCGCGCAACAAGCGCCAGGTCGCCATCGGTGCCGGCGTCGCCGCGCTGGTCGCGGTCAGCGCCGTCGGTGCGACCTGGCAGGCGAGCCGCCAGATCGAGGCGCAGCGCGACGCCCAGGTGGCCAAGGCCATGCAGGCCGCCGCCGCCGGCGACTGGAAGGCAGCCTACGACGCGGCGGTCGAGGCCGGCGAGACGCGGCCTGCGGCGCTGGCGATCAAGGAGCAGGCCGCGACGGCCCTGGCCCTGGCGGCCAAGGCGCGCGAGGACGCTGCGCGTAGCGAGGCCGATCGCGCCACCGCCGCCCGTCTGACCGGCGAAGCGCGCAGCGCCGCCGAAGCCAAGCGCTGGCAGGAGGCGCGCGACAAGGCCAAGGCGGCGCTTGAGGCCGCGCCGCTGCCCGAGGCCCAAGACCTGCTCGCCACGGCTACCGCAGCGCTGAAGGATGCGCGCAAGGCCGAGCTCGAGGCCACCGCCGCGGCGCGCAAGGCCGACGGCGATGCCGCGCTGGCCACCGCCCGCGCTCTCGACCCGCTCGACCCCGGTCTGGCCAAGGCCCTGGCCGACGCCCGTGAGGCCTACGCCAAGAGCGCCGCCGACGGCATCGCGGTGGCCGGAGCCGATGCCGCGATGGCCGAGCTCGGCCTGCTGCAGGGCCGCGCCGACGCCGCGCAGAAGGCCAGGGCGCAGGCCGAGGCGGCCCGCGACGAGGCGGCCAAGCGCCGCAAGCAGGCCGATGACGCGATCGCCGCCGCCGACACGGCGCTGGCCGCCGGCGGGCTCGACGCAGCCAACGAACAGATCAGCGCCGCGCGCAAGCTCGCCCCCGGCGACGAGCGCGCCGAGGCTCTGCGCGAGCGCATCCAGGCGGCGCTGCGCACGCGCGAGGCCGCCCGCGCAGGCGAGGCCGCGCGGGCCACGGCCCGTGCCAGCGCCGCCGAGGCCCTCGCCCGCGCTCGGGCTGCCGAGCAGGCCATGCTCGCCGCCGCCGCCGACCACGCCGCGCGCAGCGCCGAGGCGCAGCGGCTGGAGCGCGAACTCACGGCGCAGCCGCTGGAGGGCAAGGCCGTCCTGGTCGCCGCCCGCGACGCCGCCCAGGCGGCGCGCGCCAGGGTCGCCGAACAATGGGCGCTGGCGGAGGGTGCGGCGCGCTCCGCCGCCGACGCGCTGGCCGGCGAGCCGGCGCACGCCGACGCGCTCGCCGCCAACGCCCTGCTGATCAGCCTGTACCGTGGCCGGCTCGATGACGCGCGCCGCAACGGCGCCCTGCCCGAGATCGCCGCCTTCACCAACCTGCTGCGCCGCCTCGGCGTCGACGTCACGGCGCCGACCACCGGCACGCTGCTGGTCGACGGGTCGGCCGTCGAGGTGCGCCGCCTGGCCGAGGACGGCAACGGCCGACTGGTCGCGGTCGGACCCGCGCTGCCGACCCTTGCCGCCGCCACCCCGGGCGCCCTGCCGCAGGACCGCTACGAGCTGCGCGCAGGCGACGAGGTCGCCTGCGTCCAGGTGCGGCCCGGCGCGGCGACGCGGCTGCGCTGGGCCCCGGCGGCGCGGCCGAAGCTGCCGGCTGGCATGCGCCTGCGCTGGGTCCCGTCCGAGCCCGGCTTCTGGCTGGCCGAGGACGAGGTGACGGTGAAGCAGTACGCCATCTTCCTCGCCGACCCGGCGGTGGCTGAGCGGCTGCGGGCCTCGTGGAAGGCCTGGAAGGCCGACACCAACGCCCTGCTCGCCCTCATCCCGCGTCAGGGCTCGGCACCGGATGAGGCGGTGTGGCAGCTCGATGAGGCTGACGATCTGCTGAACTCGTGGCGTCCGCACAAGGACGCCCTGGCCGAACCGGTGCGTGGCGTCTCGCGTGATGACGCGCTGGCCTACTGCCGCTGGCTGGCGCAGCAGAGCGGCAACGTGGTGCGCCTGCCGACCCTGGCCGAATGGCGCTTCGCCGCCACCGGCGGCGACGAGCGGCGTGTGCATCCGTGGGGGCCTGGTTTCGACCATGCCCTGGCCAGCAGCGCCATGCCGCCCAAGACCCATCCGCCGGCGGTGGGCAGCGCCGCCAGCGACCGCGGCCCCTTCGGCCACCGCGATCTTGCCGGCAGCGTGCGCGAATGGGTCAGCGATCCTGGGCTGGTCTACGACGCGCGGATCGCCGGCGGGGCGTGGACCGACGAGGATCCCGCCCGCCTGCGCAGCGACTCGGTCGAGAGCCTGCCCGCTTCCGCCTCATTCAACGCCATCGGCTTCCGCATCCTGGTCCAACCGTGAACCGCACCCCATTGCTCCTGCTCCTCACCGCCATCGGCATCGCCGCCGAAGGCGCTCCAGCACCCACTGCCGATGAGGTGCCGTTGCCCCCGCCGCCTGTGGCGCAGCCGGCGGCCGTCGACCAGCCACCAGCGGCCAGCGGCCAGCAGCCAGTGGCCAACGGTCAGCCCAAACGCCGCGCCGGCGTGCGCGTTGCCCGTGTCTCCGGCCCGCCGCCGACCTGGGACGGCCGCCTGCGCCTGGGTGCCGGCTACGACAGCAATGCGCTGCTCGATAGCGACCCGGATACTGCGCAATCCGACACCTCGGTGTACAACGGCGAGGGCCAGCTCGGCTGGCGCCCGGTCGCCGATGACACCGACTTCGTCAAGGCGACCGCCACCGTCGCCTACGACCGCCGACCGCAGTTGGAGGAGATGGATACCGCCAAGCTGGCGTTCGGCGTCTCCGGCGCCAGCCAGGGCGAGCAGCTGACCACCGGCGGCAGCCTGTCGGCGGCGCGCTACTGGCTCGACGGCGACGGGGCGGCGGCCGAACTGCGCGGCGGTGCCAGCCTCGGCTGGCTGCGCCAGGACAGCGCCGACCTGCTCGCCCTCGAGCTCGCCTTGATCCATTTCAATGAGGAGACCGACCGGCCGGAAGGCGCCGATGGCCTGTTCGAGATCGGCGATGCCGACGATCGCAGCGGCACGCTGGCCGCCGGCGCCTGGCGCCACTGGTGGCAGCTGGGCGGCGGCAGCCGCATCGAGGTGGCGGCACGCGCCGGCCGCTTCTTCGCCAACAGCGAAAGCGAGAACTACAGCCTGGTGCAGCCGTGGCTGGCTCTGCGCCTGCGTCCGGAAGGCTGGGAGGTCCTGGCCCGCGCCTCGCTCGAGGCGCGCACCTACGATGGCGAGCGCTCCGCCGGGGACGGCTCGGAGGGCGCCGTCATCGGCCTGCTCAGCGCGAGCGCCGACCGGCGCCTCGGCCACGGCCTGTGGCTCGGCGGATACGCCGGCCTTGGTGCCCGTGACAGCAGCTACGACGATCGCGACTACGAACGCTGGCAGGCCGGAGCCCGCCTCACCTGGACCTTCGCCGCCGAGGAATGAACCCATGCGCCACCTGATCCTGCCCCTGCTGGCCGCCGCCCTGTCCGCCGCCGACCCCGTCGGCCTGTGGCGCTTCGGCGTCGGCTCGGTCGATGGCCAGCCGGCCCGCGTCGGCACCCTGGTGCTCACCGGCCAGGAGGTCGTCGCCTCCGACGCCGCCCCGCTGCGCCTGGTCTGCCATGAGGCGCCCGGCATCACCGCCGTGCTGGCGGCCGGATCGAAGGGACGCTTCGTCATCGAGCCCGACGCCACCGGCGGACGCCAGCTGGTGCTCGAGCTCGATACCGGTGCGGTGCAGCTCGATGTCACCGACAAGGCACCATACAGCGGCGTACGCGTGCGCGGCGCAGCGCTCGAGGTGCAGGTCACCGGCACCCTCTTCGTCGTCGAGCGCACCCGGCGCGACGCCGATTACGTCGCCCTGGTGCGCGGCAAGGTCCGCGTCGGCCTGCGCCCTGAAGTGGCCCGCGCCCTGGGCAAGGCCGGCGATCTCGAACTGCTCGAGCGTCAGGGCGTCACCGGCGACACCACCAACGGGGTCGGCACGCCGACCGGATTGGACGCCCGACCGCAGATCGCCTTCGCCGCCGGCCTGCGCGCCGCGGTCGCCGACCAGGGCAGCGGCGCCAGCGACCAGGGCACCGGCTGGGACATCGACCTCGCCGCCGAACTGACCGGCGCCGGCCTCGAGGGTTCCGGCCTGGGCGAGGTGGCCGGTGGCGACACCGGCGGCATACCCTTCAGCGAGATGGCCGAGGATCTGGCCGACAGCCTGGCCGAGCTCGGCGCCGCGCCGGAATCGATCGCCGATCAGGTGAGCGGGAACGTCGGATCGCCCCCCGCCAGTGGCGGGTCGCTGCCGGCGCCGCCGGCACCGCCGCCGTAAACGGCCGCTATTCCGCGCGTGAGGCGCGCTTGCGGTCGGTCTCGTTGAGGAACAGCTTGCGCAGGCGGATCGACTTCGGCGTCACCTCGACCAGCTCGTCGGAGCGGATGTACTCCAGCGCCTCCTCGAGCGAGAACTTGCGCGGCGGGGTGATGCGGATGGCCTCGTCGGCACCGGAGGAGCGCACGTTGGTGAGCTTCTTCTCCTTGGCCAGGTTGACCACCATGTCGGTGTCCTTGGCGTTCTCACCGACCACCTGGCCCTCGTAGAGCGGCTCTCCGACGTCGCAGAAGAAGGTCCCGCGGTCCTGCAGCATGAACAGGCCGTAGGCCACCACGTTGCCGCCGTTGCCGCTGATGATCGCGCCGTTGACCCGCTTCTCGATGTCGCCGCGGTACGGGCCGTAGCCCTGGAACAGGGTGTTCAGTGTCGCCTCGCCCTGGGTCGACGAGAGCAGCAGGTTGCGCAGGCCCATCAGGCCGCGTGAGGGGATGGTGAACTCGAGGTGCTGCATCGAGCCCTTGACGTCCATCACCACGCGACATGACCTTGGAGGAGTGCAGTTCGGGCACGTCGATGACCGCCAGTTCGATCGGTTCGAGGCGCTTGCCGTGCTCGTCCTCCTTGTAGATGACGCGCGGCGGGCCGACCTGGAACTCGCTGTTCTCGCGCCGCATCGTCTCGATGAACACCGCCAGATGCAGGACGCCGCGGCCGGAGACCTCGAAGACGTCCGGCGCGTCGGTGTCGGCGAAGCGCATGGCTACGTTCTTCTGCGCCTCGCGGGTCAGGCGCGCCTTGAGGTCGCGGCTCTGCAGCGGCTTGCCCTCCTGCCCGGTCAGCGGGCTGGTGGTGACGCCGAAGGTCATCTTGATGGTCGGCTCGTCGATCGGGATCGGCGGCAGCGCGATGGGGTTTTCGGCGTCGCAGATGGTGTCGCTGATGCCGATCTGCTCGAGACCGGTGACGACGACGATGTCGCCGGCCTTGGCCTCCTTGATCTCCTCGCGGCCCATGCCGGCGAAGCGGTGCAGCTGCAGGGCGCGGCCGCGCGAGGGGATGGCATCGGGCCCCTTGACCACGGACACGGCCTGGCCGGCGCGGATGACGCCGGCGGTGATGCGGCCGATGGCCATGCGGCCGACGAAGTCGTTGTGGTCGATGTTGCCGCACTGCAGCTGCAGCGGGGCGCCGGCGTCGATCACCGGCCCGGGGACCTCGTTCTTGATCACCTCGAACAGCGGCTGCAGGTCGCGGCCCGGGCCGGCCGGCTGGTCGAGCAGCTTGCGCGCCGCGTCCAGGTCGGTGTGCATGAAGCCCAGCCGTCCCGAGCCGTAGAGCACCGGGAAGTCGAGCTGCCAGTCCTCGGCGCCGAGTTCGACGCAGAGGTCGAAGATCTTGTCGACCACGGTCTCGGGCTCGCAGCGCGGCTTGTCGATCTTGTTGACCACCAGGATCAGCTTGAGGC
>JAIFKN010000139.1 GCA_020049615.1 bacterium
GGCGCGTCGTCATCGGCGCCGACCGCGATGCACGACACCGGCACGCCGGCGGCGGCGAGGGCGTCGTCAGGCGGGCGGACGCCGCGTTCGGCGCCGTCGCTGGCCAGGATGATCGCAGCCGGGGCGCGCTCGGCGAAGGCAGCCAGCGCATCGAAGCTGGTGCCACCGGCGGCGGCGGCCGGTTCGCCGGCGCGCAGCAACTCGGCGAGCGACCACCATTCGACGGCGAAGCGCGGCCCGGCCGCCGTCGCAGCGGCGCGCAGGCCGTCGCGGGCGGCAGCCAGCCGGGTGGCTGCCCCGCCGTCGTCCAGGCCCATCGAAGCGGAGGCATCGAGCACCAGGGCCAGCCGGGCGGCATCGTGGGTGCCGGCGGCGGGGATGCGCACCGGGTTGAGCAGCACCAGGGTCAGTACGGCGACGGCGATTAGGCGCAGGATCAGCAGCAGCGGGGTGCGCCGGTACAGCGCGATGGCGCCACCGGCGAGGATCACGGCCAGCCCGATGACCAGCCAGGCCGGCAGCAGCGGGACGGTGCTGATCACGAGCGCCTCCGCGTCACCGCCCCGGCGAGCAGGAGTTCGCCGGCGAGGCAGGCGGCAGCGAGGGCGAGCAGCCACGGCCACAGCGGCCGGCGTTCGGCCTCGGCCAGGGCCTGTTCGGCGCTGCGCGCCGGATCGCTCGGACCGCCGATGCGGCGCAGGTCGCTTTCCGAGGCCGGCACCGCGACCGCGACGATGCGGCCGGCGTCGCCGCGCCACAGGCCGGGACGGTCGGGGCGCACCCGGCCCTCGCGGGCGTCGAGCCGCGCTCCGGCCGGGTCGTTCAACCATGGCAGGGTCACGCTGGCCCCGGCCGGCAGGGCGGCGTCCTCGCTGCGCGGAGCCGCGCACAGCGCGGCGAGGCGGCCGCACAGCAGCGGCCAGGCCTCGCTGCGCGCCAGGGTGGTGTCGACGCCGGCGGTCGAGGCGTTGAGCAGCAGCCAGCGGCCGGCGCCGAGGCGGCGTTCGCCGACCGCGACGCTGCCGTCGGCCCAGGTGGCCAGGGCTTCGGCTCCGCTCGCCGCTCCGCCCGGAGTCAGGCGTAGGCGCAGCGCGCTGACCTCGCCGAGCAGGGCCTCGCGGCCGGCGAAGGGCTCGAACAGCGGATGTTCGAGGCGGGCGCGGGCGAGGACCACCGGGCTGCGCCCGTCGCTGGCGAGGTCGGCGCGGGCTCCGGGCTCGGCCGGCGGGGCGGAACCGCCCGGTCGCAGCGTTGCGTCGGCTTCGCTGGCGAGCACCTGCAGCCAGGTCCCGCCACCGGCGAGGTGGGCGGCGAGGGCGCCTTCGGCATCGCGTCCGGCGAGTCCGGCAGTGGCGATGAGGACGGAACCCTGGCCGGCGCCTGCGGCCAGCGCAGCGCCATCGGCGAGCTGCACGGTGAAGCCGGCGGCAGCCAGGCCGGCGCCGAGCGGGCGCAGCGCTCCGGCGGGATCTGAACGTGAGCCATCGCCGGCGACCAGCGCGGCCAGCGCCGGCACCACCTGCACGGCGGCCTCGCGGCGGTCGTCCTCGGCCAGGGCGTCGCCGGAGGGGATCTCGGCGACCGCCGACAGCCAGCCGGCGTCGGGCGGAGTCACGGTCAGCTCGACCACCGCGGAACCGCCTGCCGGCACCGCCAGGTCGACGGCGCGGGAAGCGGTGCCGCAAGCCAGACGGACCGGGAGGACCGCGTCGGTCGCGGTGTAATTGGCGATGCGGGCGCGCAGCAGCAGCGGCCGGCCGGCCACCGCCAGGCCGGGTTCGGCGCTGATCGCGACCACACCATGGTTGGCGCCGCCGCCGCCGGCATCGACCAGCTGCAGGCGCACGCCGTCGGGCAGACGGCCGGTGTCGACGCCGGCCAGCGCCGAGCGCGAACCGTCGCTGACCACGAAGATGTCGCCGGGACCGCCGAGCGCGCGGACCGCCTGGGCGACCGCCCCGGCGAGATCGCCGTCGCCATGGCCCGGCTGGGCTTCCGCGAGCAGGGCCTTGGCGGCGCCGGCTCCAGGTTCAGGCGCGGGCGACGAGCGCACGATGGTGCTGCCGGCGACCAGGGCGACAAGCGGACGCGGCGCCAGCGCGTCGGCCAGGCGGGCGGCGGCGGCCCGCCCGCGCGAGAAGGCGGTGGCGCCGTTGTCGACCTGGCGCATCGAGCACGAGGCGTCGAGCACGATAGCCGCCGGGCGGGCGCCCGAGCCGAGGCCGGAGAGCAGCGGGCCGGCGGCGGCCAGGCCGGCGAGGGCCAGGGCGAGGGCGCGCAGCAGGAGGATGCTGCGTTCGCGCAGGCGGTTGATGCGCGCCAACCCGCCGGTGGCGCGGGCGAGCAGCCCGGCGGCGGGGAAGGCCAGTGGCCGGGCGCGTTGGCGGGTCAGCCAGTGGATGACCAGCGGCGCGGTAGCGAGCGCGGCGAGGGCGGCAGCGGCGGGCAGCAGCAGGGCGATCATCGGCGGGCCCTGCGCGCGGCCAGCCAGCGCCCGATCAGGGCAGCAGCCGGCTCGTCGGTGATGGCCAGGCGGTGGTCGGTGTGCGAGGCGGCGCAGGCCCGCGCGCAGGCCTCGACATGGGCGGCGATGGCGGCGTCGTAGGCGCGCTTGGCGGCGCCGGCTTCGCAGGCGAAGGGGACGGTGCGGCCTTCCGGATCGCTGACCGCGCAGGTGCCCCAGGCCGCCGGCAGGTCGAGCTCGGAACGGGTCAGGACCTGCAGGATGGCGCACTCGTGGCCGCGTGCGTGCGCCGCACCGAGGGCGCGGGCGAGGGCGGCGGGCTCGGCGTCGAGCAGGTCGCTGGCGGCGATGACGAGATGGCGGCGCGACAGCCGCGCAGCGCAGGAGCCGATCACCTGCACCGGATCGCCGGTGCCGGCCGCCGCAGCGGCGAGGCGGCGGCACAGCTCCTGCGACGCGGCCTCGCCGCACAGCGGATCGGTGATCGCGCTCACCGCGTCGGCGCTGGCGGCGACCCGCACCTCGTCGCCCTGGGCCAGCGCGAGCAGGCCGAGGGCGGCGAGGCAGACGGTGGCGTGTTGCAGCTTGTCGGGTTCGCCCCAGGCCATCGACGCCGAGGTGTCGAGCGCCAGGACCAGCGGCAGCGAGCGCTCTTCGCGGTAGCGCCGGGTCAGCAGCTGGTCGCGGCGGGCGAGGATGCGCCAATCGAGGTGGCGCAGGTCGTCGCCGGGCTGGTAGGCGCGGTGGTCGCTGAATTCGACCGCCGAGCCGTGGAACGGCGAACGATGCCGTCCGCCGCGCCGGCCCTCGAGGGCGCGGCGCGCGGCCAGCTCCAGCACCGCGGCAGGCAGCCGCGGAACATCCTGCGCCCGGAGCAGCGTCATCAGGCTTTGACCGCGTCGAGGATGCGGTTGGCGATGGCCCGGCCGTCGAGGCCGGCGCCGGCGGCCTGGAAGCTCGGCACCAGGCGGTGGGCGAGGACCAGCGGGGCGACGGCGCGCACGTCGGCCAGTTCGGCGGCGGGACGGCCGGCGCGGGCGGCGCGGGCGCGGGCGCAGGCGACCAGGGCCTGGGCGGCGCGCGGGCCGGCGCCCCAGGCGACGTGCTCCTTCACCCAGACGTCGCCACCCTGCGGCCGGGTCGCGCGGCACAGGTCGACGGCGTAGGCCACCGCCGTCTCGGGCACCGGCAGACGGGCGACCAGCGCGGTGAGCTTGGCGAAGTCGTCGACGGCGATCACCGGCTCGATGACCGGGCGGGCGCCGAGGTCGAGGGCGGCGATGGCCAGCTCCTCCTCGCGGGCCGGGTAATCGATCGGCACCGCGAGCAGGAAGCGGTCGAGCTGGGCTTCGGGCAGCGGGTAGGTGCCTTCCTGCTCGATCGGGTTCTGCGTCGCCAGGACGTGGAACGGGCGAGGCAGGTCGCGGGTGTGGCCGCCGACCGTGACCGAGCGCTCCTGCATCGCCTCGAGCAGCGCCGCCTGGGTCTTGGGCGGGGTGCGGTTGATCTCGTCAGCCAGCACCAGATTGGCGAAGACCGGACCAGGCACGTATTCCAGGCTGCGCGCACCGCTGCTGCGGTCCTCGCGCAGGACCTCGCTGCCGACCACGTCGGCCGGCATCAGGTCGGGGGTGAACTGGATGCGCTTGAAGCGCCAGCCGAGCGCCTCGCACAGGCTGGAGACGAGCAGCGTCTTGGCCAGGCCGGGAGCGCCGACGAGCAGGGCGTGGCCACCGGCGAACAGCGCGTTCAGCACCGCGTCGATGGTGGCGGCCTGGCCGATGACGCGGCGCGCGATGGCGGCGCGCAGACGGGCATCGGTCTCGGCGAGCTGGGCGAGGGTGGCGAGATCGGTCATGGTGGTTCCAGGTTCAGAAGAGGGCTTTGGCGTCGGCCGGCGCCGCCGCCGGCAGGACGTCGGGCAGCTTGGCCACGGTCAGGGCGGCACGGGCCTTCTCGGCGAAGGCTTCGGCAACCGGACGCTGCGCTGCGTCGCGCGCCGTGGCCTCGGCCCACAGGTCGACCTTCACCTCGCCGAGCTCGTGCGCGCCGACCCGATAGGTCAGATAGCGCACCGCGGTGGCGGTGAGGTCGCAGACGCGCAGGCCGGTGGGATTGGGCCGCGGCTTGGCCTCCTCGGGCTGCTTGGCGCGGGGCGAGCCGTCCTCGCGCAGCTGCACGTTCAGGGAGAGGCCGTGGATGCGGATGTGGCCCCAGTCCTGGTTGAACTGCATCTGGAGGGCATCGTCGGGCACGACCCGGCGGTCGGCGAGCATGGTGCAGACCACCGCGAGCGGGATGGCGAGGGCGGGATCGGTCCGTTCTTCGTCGTTGTGGCGGATGATGCGCCCCTGTCCCTGACGCTGCAGCATCTGGGTGTACTGCTGGACCGGCATCCACTCCTGGTCGAAGCCGAATCCGCCCTGTTCGCTGGCCGCGCCGAGCACCGTCCAGGTGCGCCGGTCATCGAGCGGACCCGCGACGAGGGCCAGGGCCCGCTGCAGCCGGGCTGGGGACGGCTTGCTCATCGCCTGCCTGAGCGCGGCGCCCAGCCGGCCCGCGCTGAGGTCGTCCTTGCCACCGGCGGCCACCAGCTCATCGAGCAGCTTGTCCAGTTCGGCTGGACGATTCTGCTGATCGTTCCAGATGGCCAGCAGGGGACGCAACGGGCCGCTGACCGGCCAGGCGGTGACCTTGGCGGTGATGGCGGCATGGTCACCGGCCAGGGCCAGCAGGCTGGCGACGGCGTTGGCATTGACCGTCTTGTCCGGAACCGGCGGCAGGGTGGCGGCGAGGCGATCGAGCAGCGGGCCGCGCTGGTCCTGCTTGCGCTTGGAGATGATGGTGACGGCGGCGTGCAGCGGCAGGTGCTCGAGGCCGGCGACCAGGGCTTCCGCCAGGGGTTTGCCGCCCTGGGCCTTCCACCAGGCGCGGATCGCCTCGGCGCAGGCCTTGCGCTCCTCGTCATTCCAGGGCTTGGTCGCGTCACGGCCGGCGACCGTGCGGGGATCGACGCGCATCACCGTGAAGAGGGCGCGCAGGGCGTTGTCGCCGAGGGTGTGCGGGGTCGTGCCTTCGATCCAGCGGCTCGGCCGTGGATCGGTGAGCAGGTCGAGCAGGCCAGGCAGGTCCGCCTCGCTGGGCCGCCAGGCTTTCCGCCGCTCCATCTCCTTGCGGAAATAGGCCTGCTGCTCGGCCGGCAGCTGGGCGATCATCGCTTCGTCCGGCAAATGCCGCTGCTGCTCATCCTCGTCATCCTGGCTCATGTACATGTGCTGCTGGCTCGGCTGCCAGGATTGCAGGCGGGTCGCCAGATCGGCGCCGGCCGGGGCCTTCTCGGGCAGCGCCTTGCACGCTTCAAGCAAGGCGAGGGCGCTGGAGGCGGCGGCCCGCTCGGCTTCCGGGGTGAAGGCGAGGGCTTGCTTGGCGACATGCTCGGCGGTGAAGCCGAAGGCTGTGCGGCTGGCCGGGTTGCGCACCATGCTGCCGAACCAGCCGGCGATCTGCTGGTTCAGCATCGGGGTCGGATCGACGATGCCCAACGTCCCTTTGCGCTTTTCCATCCAGGCCTTCGGGTCGTTGATCGGCTCCTCATCCGCATCTCCCCCCAGCCAGGCACGGGCGTCGAACATGCCCGACTCGTAGTCGAGGATGAGCGGTTGGGCGGTCGGCGCGCTCTTCCGCGAGCGGTTCTGCATCTGCTGCATCTGCCCGCTGAGGAGGATGGCTTCTCCGACGCCCGGCACGCCGGCGCGGTACAGCATGGCGATGCCCAAGCCGTAGCCCCACATGCCGCCACCGAGCCCTTGCAGCGCCCGGCTGGCCTTGGCTGCCGCTTCGATGCGCGGCTTGGACGACGCGTCGAATAGGCCGATCCAGGCGGCCTCATGCTCGTCCATGCCAGGATGGCGGTTCTGCTTCGCGGCCTGCGCGAGGTGCTCCGGCACCTGCGCCGGAGCCAGGCGCTTGGCATCGGCGTTCGGCGTGATGGTGAGCTTCGGCGAGGGCGTGACCGGGGTGCTGCATTGCATCAGCCAGCGGCCATCAGCGAGCAGCAGGTGGGTGCCGCGCCAAGTCGTGGTCTTCTTGCCGTCGGCGACGCGAACCCGGCCACCACCCATGCCGAACATGGCGGCCTCGTCCTCGTCATCCACTTCGGCAGGGTCTGTGGCCGCGGTTGCGTCCTTTGCCTTCTGTTCCGGCACCGGTTCGCTGATCTCGACGTTGCCGATGACCAGGGTCGCGCCGCGCGCATCGGGGGCGCCCGCCGCGATCAGCGCCTCGATCACCCGGTCGATCGCCGCGCGCTCGACATCGGTCAGGGCCGATGCGACGGCCGCGGTCGTGGTGGGCGGAGGGGTTTGCGCCTCGGCTGCGATCGATGGGGGGCAGGCGAGGGCGACGAGGCAGGGGACGAGCAGCAGGGGGCGCATGGACTGGCTCCGGGATGGAACGCGGCCGGGGGCGCCGGGTTCAGGAACCCCACTGTGTGCGGGCCGGTGACCCAGGGCAACCCCGAGTGGTGTCCGGAAAACGGGACAGTCCCTCTCGCCTCTCAGCCCATCAGGCGGCCCAGAACCAGGGGGGCCAGCCAGGGACCCAGGGCGACGGCCAGCACGGCGCCGATGGCCAGCGAAGGGCCGAACGGCATCTCGCGGCCGCCGCCCATCAGCCGCGCCGGGATGCCGACCAGGGTGCCGACGATGGTCGCCAGCATGAAGGCGACGACGGTGCCGACCGGGCCGAGGAACGCGCCGAGTCCGCAGAACAGCTTCACATCGCCATAGCCCATGGCGTTGCGCTTGAACGCCATGGTGCCGACCAGGCCGACCGTCCACGGCAGCCACCAGCCGAGCAGCGAGCCGAGGGTCGCCTGGGTCAGGGCGTAGGCGAGCGGGAGGGCGCTGCCGTAGTCGCTGGCCAATGCGCCGGGCTCGCGGGTGGCGATGAAGATGATGGCGGGAGCCGTCCACAGCGCGGTGCAGCCGATGAACCACCAAGCCCCCTTGGCCATGGCCAAGTGGTCGCGTTCCTCCCAGGTCTCCTTCAGCCGGCCATAGACGCGACGGGCGAGCGGCAGGGACAGGGCGATCAGGCCGAGGGCCCCGGCCGTGACCAGACCGAGGGTCCAGGCTGCCTTGCTCGGCGTGCCGACCCAGCCGTTCATCACGTCCCAGCTGCGGAACCAGTACTGGGGATCGGCGTTGAAGCTGACATTCAGGCCGAACATGGTCTGCAGGCCCAGGCAGACGGCGCCTTCGACGATCGGTGACCAGGGCCAGAACAGGTTCGTCCCGACCAGCACCGCCAGCGGGATGGCCACCGCCTGCAGCCCCTTGGTCAGCTCGTCGGGGATCATCAGGTGGGCCCAGTCGATCAGCACCTCGGCGATGAGCAGCCAGATCAGCAGCAGCAGGACGGCGACGGCTGCCAGCTGGGGCAGCCAGAAGGCGAAGCCGGGATCGGCGGCGGACGAGGCGGCGGCGTAGATCCAGGCGCTGTGCAGGGTGGGCAGCTTGATCGCCGCCCACACCACCAGCGTGCTGATCACCGCCACGGCGAGTTCCATGTACAGGCACGATACGGGAATCGGCGTGCCGCAGTGCCGGCAGCGGCCGCGCAGCAGGAGCCAGCCGAGGATCGGGAGGTTGTCGTGGGCAGCGAGTCGCGTGCCGCAGGCGCCGCAGCGGCTCGGTGGCAGCACGATCGACAGGCTGCGCGGCATCCGGTAGATCACCACGCCGAGGAACGAGCCGGCGCAGGCGCCGAAGACGAAGGCTGCGACCAGGGCAGCGATCAGCATGCCGCCCGTCCGCCGGTCATCCCGCGCTCGCCAGGTGCGCGGTGATGCGCGCCAGGTCGCCGACGTTCAGGTAGCGCTTGCCGGCGACATCGTTCGTCGCCAGCCAGGCGGCCGCCTCGCTGATGGTCAGGATCGGCGCGACCTCGATCGCCAGTTCGGTGCGGATCTCCTCGATCGCCGTCTTCTGGCCCTTGCCGCGCTCCTGACGGTCGACTGCGACCACCGCGCCGAGCACCTCGACGCCGGTCGGCCTGAGTTTGGCCAGGCTCTCGCGCAGGGCGGTGCCGGCGGTCAGCACGTCATCGACGATGACGACCTTCAGCCCGCGGGTCAGCGGGTGGCCGACGAAGCTGCCACCGTCGCCGTGGTCCTTGGCCTCCTTCCGGTCATAGGTCCAGCCGACCGGGCGGCCGACCAGTCCTTCGTAGGCCGCGGCGGTGGCCAGGCCGAGGGGGATGCCCTTGTACGCTGGCCCGAACACCACCTGCACACCATCGCCGAAGCGGGCCTGCACCGTGGCTGCATAGGCCTCGCCCAGCATCGCCAGGTCGCCGCCCATGTGGAAGCAGCCGGTGTTGATGAAGTAGGGGCTCTTGCGGCCGCTTTTGAGCGTGAAGTCGCCGAACTTGAGCGCCTGGCGGGTGACCAGGAGCTCGAGGAAGGCCTCCTGCGCGGGGGTCACTTCGCGTCGTCCACGATCTCGACACTGAAGCGGTCGCCCTGCTTGACCGCCAGCACGACCTTCAGGTCGCTATCGTCGACGATGCGGCCGAAGACGGTGTGCTTGCCGTCGAGGTGCGGGGTCGCCTGGTGGGTGACGAAGAACTGGCTGCCGCCGGTATCCTTGCCGGCGTGGGCCATGCTCAGGGTGCCCGGAGTGTGCTTCTGAGGATTGCCCGCGGTCTCGCACTTGATGTTCCAGCCCGGGCCGCCGGTGCCGGGCACGCCCTTGGCGCCCTCCTTGGTGTTGGGGCAGCCGCCCTGGATGACGAAGCCGGCGATGACGCGATGGAAGGCCAGGCCGTCGTAGAACTTGCTCTTCGCCAGCTTGACGAAGTTCTCGACCGTCTTGGGGGCGACCGTGGGGAAGAGGTCGAGGCGGATGTCGCCGCGGGGGGTGTGCATGATGGCGCGCATGGGGGCTCCGGTGGAGCGCGCATCCTCCGGCCTCGGCCGGCTTGGCAATCGGATCGTGGTCCGGGATGGCGGCGGCGTGCCGCCATCCCGGACGGGGCTCACATGGTCGAAGCCTTGGCCGCGCTGATCTCCTCGATGCGGCGGCGTTCCGACCAGGTCCAGGCGATGCGCACGCGCTGGCCGGGCTTGAAGGCGCCGAGCCGTTCCAGCACGGCCTTGTCGAGACCGCCGCCGTCCTTGGGCATGCCGCCGCGCCAGTGCGGCATGAACAGCAGGTTGCCCTCGGGCGTGTTGAGGACCAGTTTGCCCTTTTCGATGCTGAGGATGACGCCTTCGCTGACACCCTTGGCGCCTTCGGCCATGGCGTCATGCCCCTCCTTCTTCGGCTCGGTGGGGGCGGGCGCGTCGGTCCTGGGCTTGTCCTCGCGGCGTTCCTCGGCCTGGACCGGCGCGAGGGTGAAGGTGCAGAGCGCGGCGGCCGACAGGGCGGCGCCGAGGATGGTGATCTTGGCCATGGTGCTGATGCCTCCGAAGATGGCCGCCGTGGTGGCGGCCGGGGTGGATGTCGAGGTGAGGACCGCGCTCCAGCGGGCGGTGGCGGCGGCCGGCACGGCGCATTCGGCGGCATGGAGCTGCCCGAGCAGACCGGTGGCGGCGGCGAGGACGCCGGCCTGGGCCAGCCGGGTACGCAGATTCTCCAGGCCGCGGTGGGCGCGGACGCGGGCTGCCCCGGGGCTGATGCCCAGGGCGGCACCGATGGCGGCATAGTCCTGGCCGCCCAGGTGGTGCAGGACGAGGGGCTGGCGCTGGCTGTCCGGCAGTTCGGCGATGGCGCTGCGCAGGGCATCGACCTCGTCGGTTCCGGGCAGCGGCTCGTGGGACGCTGGTTGCAGGCCGCGTTCCCGCTTCGCCCGGCGACGCTCGGCGCGGGCATGCATCGCCGCGGCATTGGCGGCGATGCGCAGCAGCCAGGCCCGGGCAGCCGCCTCGGGATCCCCTGCCTCCGACGCGTTGAAGCGGTGGGCTCCGCGCCGCAGGTGCAGGAATGCCTCCTGGCAGGCGTCATCGGCTGCCGCCGCCGAGCCGAGGGTGCGTTGCGCCACCCGGAACATGGCTGGTCCTTCATGCTCGACCAGCCAGTTCCAGGCGGTCGCGTCGGCGTCGCTACCGATGCGACGCAGGGCATCGACGAGGCTGGCGGGTGGATCGCAGACGAGGGCTGGCATGGTTGTTCTACGTTCGAATGCCGTGGACGTGGGGTATGTTACAGACAATGTTTCATGGGTTCGTATGGACTAGGACCCGGTCGGCAACGCGAGGCGGTAGCGCTCACGATAGGCGCTGGGCGGTTCTCCGACCAGTTGGCGGAAGCGGCGGGCGAAATGCAGGGGGTCGGGGAAGCCAACCGAACGGGCGATCTCGGCGATCGGTGTGGCGCCCTCGACGAGCAGGCGGCAGGCCAGGGCCATGCGCAGGCCGGAGCGGAAGCGTTCTGGCGGCTGGCCGACGGCCAGGCGCCAGAGCCGGCGGAAATGCGGGAAGCTCAGACCTTCGGCGTGAGCCAGGGCGGCGAAGTCCTGCTCGCGCAGGCAATCGGCTTCGATCAGGGCGCGGATGCGGGCGATGGCGTCCTGCGGCGCGCTGCCGGGCTTGGCCGCCAGCAGGCTTTCCAGCACGAGACGCTCGCAGACCCGGTCGAGGCGATCGGCAGGCGGCGGAGTCACGCTGCCAAGCCGGCGCAGTTCCAGCAGCAGGGGTTGCAGCTGGTTGGGGCCGAGGTGCCACAGCGGCCGATCGGGATCGATGAAGCCGCTGGCGCGCAGCAGCGGCTCGGCGGTGGCGTGGTAGATGATGAACAGTTCGTCCCAGCTGCCGATCGGGCCGTAGTCGCAGGGGATGCCTGGCCGCTGGGTCAGCACGCAGGGGGCGCGGACTTCCAGCAGGCGTCCCTGCCAGGCGTAGGTGCCCTGCCCGGACAGGATGAAGCTGAAGTTGCAGCTGCGGAAGCCATGGCGCACGCGATAGCGCTTGCCGGGCAGGAAGCCGAGGTGGGCCACCGGCAGGGGGAAGGGGTGGTGCCGGGGAAGCCGATCGGCATGGATGATCAAATTATCCATGCGGAGGATCCTTCCCGCCTCTAGCGGCAGCGCAATCGCCACTACAGTCCGATCACGCCGTCAGCACTCCCTCCGAGGACCCCATGACCGACCGCTTCTTCCCCACCGTCCCCAAGCCGATCGCCTACGAGGGCCCCGAGTCGGAGAATCCGCTCGCCTTCAAGTGGTACGACGCCAAGCGCAAGATCGCCGGCAAGACGATGGAGCAGCACCTGAAGTTCGCGGTCTGCTACTGGCACACCATGAAGGGCACCGGCGCCGACCCCTTCGGCGGCGGCGTCTACGAGCGCCCGTGGAACGCCAGCAGCGATCCGATGCAGCGCGCGGCCGACACCATGGATGCGGCCTTCGAGTTTGTCTCCAAGCTCGGTGCGCCGTACTGGTGCTTCCACGACCGCGACATCGCCCCCGAGGGCGCCACGGTCGCCGAGAGCGCAGCCAACCTCGAGACCATCGTCCAGCAGGCCAAGAAGCTGCAGAAGCAGACCGGCGTCAAGCTGCTGTGGGGCACCGCCAACCTGTTCAGCCACGCCCGCTACAGCCACGGCGCCAGCACCAACCCCGACCCGCTGGTCTTCGCCCACGGCTGCGCCCAGGTCCGCCATGCCCTCGACGCCACCGTCGAGCTGGGCGGCACCGGCTACGTCTTCTGGGGCG
>JAIFKN010000180.1 GCA_020049615.1 bacterium
TGATTATACCGCATCAAACCACAATTCGTTGAGGTGCGAATCGGGCACCCATGACGGTCAGAGGCGTCTATCCCCGACAGGCTCCTAGGGCTGGGCGAAGCCCAGCTGGCCAGTCAGGGCGGCATCGCCAGGCGGGCGGTGAACCCGCCATCCGCAGCGGACAGCTCGAGCCGAGCGTGCAGCAGGCCGCAGATGCGCCGGCAGAGCGCCAGACCGAGGCCGCAGTGGGATCCGTCGCTGCGCGCCTCGTCGGCACGGTAGAAGGCGGTGCCGAGCCGTTCGGGATCGGGCATGATCCGGCACGGATTGTGCACGATCAGACCTGGGCCATCGAGTTGGACGGTGATCGCACCGGCGTCGCCGTGCGCCACCGCGTTGCCCAGCAGATTGTCGAGCACGACGTCGAGATGCACCGATGACGAGGTCACCACTGTGGTCCCGCCGACGCTGCTGGTGATGGTCTGCCCCCGCGCTGCCGCCCGCGCCTCCCAGCGCTCGACCACCGCTTCGAGCAACGGCGCGAGATCGACCGGTTCGGCGGCGAGTTGCTCGCGTCCGGCCTCGATGCGCGCCAGCATGAGGATGTTGCCGACCATCGCCTGCATCCGCCCGACGTTGCCGAGGAGGCCGCGCAGCACCGCCTGCTCGGCCGGATCGGATGTGGCCAGCAGCCGGAATTCGATCTCGCTGCGCAGACCGGCGACCGGCGTGCGCAGTTCGTGCGCGATGTTGGCGATGGTCGCCTGTTCGCGGCGGAAGGCCTGCTCAAGCCCGCCGAGCATGGCATTGAGACGCTCGACCAGGCTCCGGACCTCATCGGGGGCGGCACCGATCGCCAGACGGGCGGCGAGATCGTCGGGGCGCAGGCGCGAGACCTCGGCGTCCAGGCTGGCCAGCGGGCGCAGGACGGCGCGGCGGAGGGCGATCGCGGCGCCGACCGCGAGGGCGGTGGCGACCAGCCAGAGCACACTGAGGCCGATCGCCATCCGGCGCAGCTCCGCATCGGCGTCTGCCAGCGATTCGCCGAGCAGGAGGACGGCTGCACCGGTGGTCTCACCACCAGGCGGGGCCTGGGTGGCCACCGCCGCCACCCGTACCCGACCGACAGTGCCACGCCAGCCGTCGGCCGGAACCGCCCCAGCCGGGCGCAGGTCGATCTCGGGCTCCGGCCCCAGGTTCCGCCCATCCGGTGCGATGAGCTGGGTCAGACGCGGCGGCCCGCTCCGGCCGTCGGGCGGATGCGGCGGGCGCCCCTCGGACGGTCGCGGTCCTCGCCAGCGTCCGCTGCTCGAGATGCGCTGCATGCGTTCGCAGCGCTCATCGAGATCGCGTTCGATATCGGCGAGCAGGACGGCACGAAGCGAGAACCACATCGCCAGAGAAGCCACCAGCACGGTGCCGGCGGTGATGCCGACCACGGCCACGGTCAGGCGGGTGGCGAGCCGGCTCATGCCTCGGCCGAGAGCTGGTAGCCGAAGCCGCGCCGGGTGTGCAGCAGCGGCAGCACGCCCGGCGGATGCAGCTTGCGCCGCAGTCGGCCGATCAGCACGTCGATCAGGTTGCTGGTCGCCTCGGCCTCGCCAGGGTAGAGCTGGGCGAAGAGGTCCTCGCGCGCGACCACCGCCGGCATGCGCGCTGCGAGGTACTCAAGGGCCTGGTACTCCTTCGGCGTCAAGTCCAGGCGACGACCCGCGCGGCGCACCAGTCGGGCGGCAGTGTCCAGTTCGAGATCGGCAATGGTGATGAGCGGATCGGCTCGATGGTCGCCGCGCCGGCCCAGGGCGCGGATGCGCGCCAGCAGTTCCGCTACGGCGAAGGGCTTGACCAGGTAGTCGTCGGCACCGGCATCGAGGCCGGCGACGCGATCGTCGATGCCATCGCGGGCGGTGAGCAGCAGCACGGGCACGCGCGAACCGGAGCGGCGCAGCCGGCGCAGCACTTCGAGTCCGCAGAGACCGGGCAGCATGCGATCGAGAATGATCAACTCGTGGCGCGCCTCGCTGGCGGCCTCCCAGCCGGAAGTGCCATCTGCGCAGGCGTCCACGACATGGCCGGCGGCGGACAGTCCGCGTTCCAGCGAACCGCGCAGGGCGTCGTTGTCCTCGATCAGCAGCAGGCGCACGACGGCATCATGGTGCCGCGGGCCGGGAATACAGCGTGCGCCGCTGTCATGCAGCCGTCAGGTCGGCACGTCCTCAGGACTTCTTGATCTGCTTCGGCCGGGCGATCAGCGGGTCGACCTCGGGGATGCCATCGGAGTCGGCCTTGCGATGCACCTTGGTCACGCTGATCAGGTCGGACTGCTTGATGTCGGTCTTGATCACCTTGACCTTGGCCTTCAGGCCCTTGGGCGTCGGCTTGTTCCAGCGGTCGATCAGACCCTTCTTGTAGTCCTGGTAGCGCTGCACGGACTCCATGATGATCTGGTGGGCGACCAGGCGATCCTCCCAGCCGTAGGTGTCCGACTTCTTGCCCTCCAGCTCCTTGTAGATGTTGAAGAAGTAGTCGATCTCGGACAGGTAGTGCTTGGCCAGGTGCTGCAGGCCGTGCACCTCGCGCAGGCGCGGATCGGCCACCGGCACGGTGAGGACCTTGTGATCGAGTCCGGCGTCATCGCGCATGACCAGGACGCCGACCGGACGGACCTCGATCAGGCAGCCGGGGAAGGTCTCATGCTCGACGATCACCACCACGTCGAGCGGATCGCCGTCCTCGGACAGGGTTCGCGGAAAGAAGCCATAGGCGCCGGGATAGTGCACCGGGCTGTAGAGCGTGCGGTCGAGACGGAAGACGTTCAGCTCCTTGTCGTACTCGTACTTGTTCGACGAGCCCTTGGGGATCTCGATGATGGCGTTGAGCGCATGCGGCAGGTCGCGGCCGGTGGGCAGGTCGTCGAGGTAGCTGATCATGTGGACTCCGTGACGTACCGTCCTAGCCGTCCTCGACTCGGCGCCAAGCGCATCCGTTGCAAGGTTCCGCCGCCTCCCATGACACCGGCATGCTCCGCATCCTGCCGCTCTGCCTCGCCGTCCTGGTCTGCGCCGCTTGCCAGCCGCGCATGCCACTGTCGCGCACCGAGGCGAGTTCGGCGGCGCGCAACTGGTGCGTCCGCGATGGCCTGGCCTGGGGTGACCCTGTTGAGATCATACCGCCGGCGGCAGCCGACACCGAAGGACGCCGCTGGTGGACGGTGCGCTTCGCCGGCGAGGGCCGGACGGCGCTGGTCAACGCCGACAGCGGATGGGTGAAGCAGGCCAAGTAGGCTTGAGGATCGAGGTCTGAGGCTTGAGGTCCATTGCCACTCGCAGACCCAGGAGAAGGTCCGAACCAGACGACGAGCCCAACGACCAGCAACGTCCATCCTCAAGCCCCAAGCCTCAAGCCTCCAGCCTCCCCCTTGCACCCCCTCCTCCGCCTCCTCGCCCTCTATCGCAACCACCTCGGTCTCGCCGCGGTCGTCGTTCTCGGCCTGGGTCTGGTCAACCTCGCCCAGCCGGCGACGGCCTGGCTGGTCGGCCGTGCGGTCGAGGCGCTGCGCGACGGCAGCGCGGTACGGCACCTGGCTGACGGCTCGCTCGACGCCAGCGGGGCGTGGTTCTGGGTCTGGGTGCTGGTCGGGGTCACGGTGCTGCGCGGGCTGCTGCAATACGGCGCCACCATCGTCGCCATGGTCCTCGGACAGCGCCTGCTGCATACCCTGCGTGACCGCATCTTCGACGCGGTGCAGCACCTCGACCTGGCCTGGCACCGCACGCATGGCGCCGGTGAGGTGATCAACCGCACCACGCGCGACAGCGACCTGGTCCGCGACGCGATCGTCGGCGGCTCGCGCAGCCTGTTCGAACTGATCATGGTCGTGGTCGGGACGCTCGGCCTGCTGCTGTGGTACCACTGGATCCTCGCGCTGGTGCCGACCCTACTGGTCGCCACAGCCATCTGGATCATGAAGAGCCAGGCCAGCCGGCTGGTCGCACTCGATCGCGCGGCAGCGGAAAGCTACGATGCGGTCAGCCAGGAGCTCAGCGAGGGCGTCAACGGCGTGCGCGTGATCAAGGCCTTCGCCCTCGAAGGCCAGCGGGTCGACCGCTTCACCGGCAAGGTCGATGCGTTCACCGCCAAGGCGCGCGCCGCGATCCGCTACACCGCCGCCCGGCTGCCCTTCCCGCAGCTGATCGTCTCGCTCGGCCATGTCTGGGTCCTCGGCTGCGGCGGCTGGCTGGTGACCCGTGGCGAGCTGACCCCGGGCGACCTGATCGCCGCGATGATGGTGATCCAGGGCCTGGTCTTCCGCGTCGAGGCGATCGGCTGGCTGGTGCGCATGTTCGCCGATGCCTCCTCCTCGGCCGGGCGCATCGTCGAGATCCTCGACGCCAGGCCGACCATCGCGCAGAGCCTGCGCGGATCGAACGTTGTCCCCGAAGGCCCACTGGGGGTACGGCTGGAGCAAGTGGTGGTGCGCATCGCCGGCCGCCCGGTGCTCGATGGCGTCGACCTGACGCTGGAGCCGGGCACCATCACCGCCCTGGTCGGTGCGACCGGCTCGGGCAAGACCACCCTGGCCCAGCTGGTGCCTCGGCTGCGCGATCCGGAATCGGGCCGGGTGCTGGTGCGCGGTGGCGATGGGGCCTGGCTCGACCTGCGCTCCTTCGATCCGCAGGCCTGGCGGCGGCGCTGCCAGCTGGCCTTCCAGGAGGCGTTCCTCTTCTCCGACACCATGGCCGCAAACCTCCGCCTGGTCCGGCCCGAGGCGGACGAAGATGAACTTCGCGAAGCTCTCCGGCTTGCCGCCGCCGATGAGGTCGCCGCGAGCCTGAACGATGGACTGGATGGGCGCATCGGCGAGCGCGGCGTCACCCTGTCTGGCGGTCAGCGCCAGCGCGTCTGCCTGGCCCGCGCCCTGCTCGCCCGGCCGGCAGTGCTGGTGCTCGATGACGCGACCAGCGCCCTGGATGCGGTCACCGAGACGCGCGTGCTCGCCAACCTGCGCAGCCACCTCGCCGCTACCGCCGTGCTCATGGTCTGCGCCAAGCCGGCGACCTGCGCCGCCGCCGATCGCGTCGTGATGCTGCGCGCCGGCCGCATCGCCGCCGCCGGCACGCACACCGAACTCGCCGCCGCCAACCACCTGTATCGGGATCTGCTCGGTCTCGACCGCGAGGCGGCGGCATGAGCAGGCCTCCACCGCCGCCGCAGGCGAAGCCTGGACAGGCGGACGATCTCCAGGACGAGGAGGAGCAGGCCCGCGCCAAGCTCGACCGCGCCACGGCGGCACGGCTCTGGGAATTGACCCGTGGCACGCGCGGGCCGTTGCTGGCCCTCGCTGCACTCGAAGCCTTCATGGTGGTCTCGATCGTCATCCGGCCGTGGTTCCTCGCCAACATCATCGACCATACCATCGCCGGCACCGCCACAGCCACCGTCTTCATCATCGCCCTGGCCGGGCTGCTGGCGACCTGGCTGGTGCGCTTCGGCGGCGCCGGATTCGCCCACTGGCTGGCCGGACGCATCGCCCTGCGCGTGCTGGCCGGGCTGCGGCGGCGGCTCTACGCCCACGTCCATGGCTTGTCGATGCGCTACTTCGACACCACCCGCGCCGGACGCATCGTCGCCCGCGTCGACCGAGACGTCGAGGCTCTGCAGCCTGCCCTGGTCAACGCCGCGCCCGAGGGCCTTGGCGTGCTGCTGCGCTTCACCGGCGCGTCGGTGGCGATGCTGCTGATCGACCCATGGATGTTCGTCGTGCTGGCGCCGCTGCTCCCGGTGCTGCTGGTCACCGCGATGCTGTTCCGCAAGGCCGGTCAGAAGCGCTGGGGCCAGGTCGCCGAGGCCAAGAGCCGGGTGACGGCGCACCTTTGCGAGACCATCACCGGGGTCGGCGTGATCCAGCAGAGCGCCGCCGAGGTCTTCAACCGGACGCGCTACGGCGGCCTGCTCGGCGCCCTCGACGCAACGGCGATCCGCGCCTCCTACGCCTGGGGCTGGTTCGGCCCGTTCACCGCCCTGCTCTCGACCGTGGGCATCGCCGCGCTGCTGCTGGTCGGCGGGCACCACCTTGCCGAGGGCAGACTGACGGTCGGCGAACTGGCGCAGTGCGTCTTCTATGTCTTCCTCTTCCTCGGCCCGCTGCAGGAGATCGGCGACCTGATCGAGCGCCTGGCCACCGCCAGCGCGGCGGCGCAGCGCGTCTTCCTGCTCCTCGACACCCGGCCGGAGATCATCGATGCCGCCGATGCCCGGCCCCTGCCGCCGGTGTCCGGGGCGGTCTCGCTCCGCGGCGTGCACTTCGCCTATCTGCCAGGCAAACCGGTGCTGCGCGGCGTCGATCTCGAGATCCGGCCGGGCGAGACCGTGGCGGTGGTCGGCCCGACCGGCCACGGCAAGAGCACCCTGGTCCAGCTGCTGACCCGCTTCTACGACCCGGTGTCGGGGACGGTCGCGATCGATGGCCATGATCTCAGGGGCGTGACCCAGGAGAGCCTGCGTCGCCAGATTGCGGTGGTGCCGCAGGACAACGTCCTCTTCAGCGGCACGATCCGCGACAACCTGCGCCTGGCGCGGCCCGACGCCTCGGATGCCGACATCGACGCCGCCGTCGCGCTCCTGGGCGCCGACGAGGTGCTGCTCGCCCTGCCCAAAGGCCTCGACACCGACTGCGGGCCGGGCGGTGCGAACCTCAGCCACGGCCAGCGCCAGCTCGTCTGCCTGGTGCGCGCCTGCCTAGCCGACCCGCGCGTGCTGGTCCTCGACGAGGCGACGAGCGCGGTCGACATCCACACTGAAGGCCGTATCCGCCGGGCGCTCAAGCGGCTGGTCGAGGGCCGCACCGCGGTGATCGTGGCGCACCGGCTGGCGACCATCCGCGACGCGGACCGCATCGTCGTCATGCACGAGGGCCTGATCGCCGAGCAGGGCTCGCATGAGCAATTGATGGCCTCCGGCGGCCGGTATGCCGCGCTGTACGCCAGCTCGCAGCAGGCCGGAGGATGAGGCGCTGGAGGCGCCGACCAGGGCGGCCCTACATCCGCCAACGCCACCACCACCAGGCCACCGGTGCCAGCGCGCACAGGCAGCCAATGCCGACCGCGATCCCGGGATGTCCGGGCGTGGTGTCGGCCGCCATACCGGCCACCGCCAGCAGCCCGATCGGCACCAGCGCCGCAGCTACGGACTCGACGACCGCCACGGCGACGCGATCGCGGTTGCGGAAGCTGACGAAGATGGACAGGGCCGCCATCGCAGCCAGTAGCGGCGAGATCAGCCGCGTCGCCCGGGCCCACATCGTCGCCACGTCGGCGCGCTCGCCGCGCGTCAGCAGTTCGGCGCTGGTCATGGTGAAGCGCGGCAGCAGGCGGCGGTAGAGTTCGTCCGGCGGAAGATCGAGGACGATCTCGCGCGGAAGCGCGCCGGCTGGCAGACGCTCCAACCGCTGCGCGCCGCCAGTGACATGCAGGGCGACGCTGCCGGCTGGGGCCACCCAGGAGGAACCGTCCCATACGACCCGATCGGCAAGCATCATGGTCTCGCCGGCGGCGGCGACGACGCGCTTGAGTTCGGGACTCGGCACGCCGACCAGCGTGGCGCCACCGGCGAACCAGGTCGTGCCCTCTCCGGTGCGCCAGACGCGCCCCTCACGGCTCTGTCCTTCGAGCAGATCCTGCAGGGCGAGGGCGCGGGCGGTCGCCGGTGGCGTGGCCAGGTCGGCGATCGCGAGATCGACGAGGCCGATGGCCAGGCAGCCGAACAGCAACGCGCGGGTCGCACGACGCAGGGTGATGCCGGCCGACCCCAGGGCGGTGAACTCGCCCCGGCGCAGCATCGGCGCCACCGTCGCCAGCACCGACACCACCGCCGACACCGGCAGGGCGAAGTTGAGCAGGCCCGGCAGGCGGCAGGCGAAGAGCTCGACCTTGGTCCACGGGCTGGGCGACGCCCGGGTCAGCAGGTGGAAGCCAAGCAGGATGTCGAGGACCACGAACACCACCACCGTGGCGGCGGTGACCAGGGCGGCGTTGCGCAGGAACTGCGCCAGCAGATGGCGGTCGAGGGTGGACATCAGCGATGCCGCCAGAGCAGCCAGGCCCCAAGCGCGCCGAGCAGGATCGGAGGAGGCCACACCCACACCGCCGCATCGATGGTCAGGCGCTCGCCGACCTCCTTGGCCAGGATCATGGCCGGGAACAGGGTCGCCACGACCGTGACCACGCCGAGACAGACCGCGAGCATGCGGTTGCCGCGTCCAACCGAGAGGCCGAGGCCGCAGGCGAAGGCCCAGAACGCGATCACGGCCACCGGCAGCATCAACCGCGTATGCCAGGCCCGTTCGTAATTGCGCATGGCGCGGCGCTCGCGCGCAGTGCGCTCCGGGGCTGTACGGATCCGGCTCAGCAGCTCGCCGGTGGACAGCGCGTCGGCCTTGTCCTGCAGCTTGACCCCATCGCCGGGCAGGCGCGTCGACATGCTCGGAATCACCGCGGTGGCTACCCGTCCGGCGGTGCCGCCCTCCGCCATGATGGCGAAGGCGCGGTCGAGCTGGAGCCCCAGCACCACCGGCTCGTCCTCGGCCCCCGGATCCACGACCCAGCGCGCGGTGGGCGCGAACAGGGCGGCCAACCCGCCATCCTCGCCGACCTGCACCCCGAAGACGCCGATCAGGCGGTCCTCCTCGACCGCGTTGGCGGCGAGGATGCCGTTGGGATCCTGACGGATCGGCTTGCGCCGCTCGACCTGGGCGGCGATGGCCTGGCTGAGCAGTTCCTTGCGCCCGGACATCAGGTTGGCGGCCATCCGCGGCAGCCAGAGGTGGGCGGCGGCGCCCAGCAGCACGGCCAGGCCGATGGCCAGCGGCAGGGTAGCGCGGGCCACCTGCCAGGTGCCGACCCCGGCGGCCTGCAGCGCGGTCAGCTCGCCATCCTCGCGCATGCGGCCGATGCAGGCGAGGAAGGCGGTGACCATGGCCAGCGGCAGGGCGAGCATGCCCAGGAGCACCGCTTGCTGCGGCAGGAAGGCGAGGACCGCCCCCAGCGGAGCCCCCTGCTTGATCAACGGCGCCGCCGCCCCGGCCAGGATCAGGCCGAGGAAGACCGCTGCGTAGAAGCCTGCCAGCAGCAGGACCTCGCGCAGGACCGTCCGGGGGAGGACGCGCATGGGCAGGACGGTAGCCGTCGGGGAGGCCTCGCCAACGCACCCGCCCGGCACGGCTGCGCGCCTACGAGCTTGCACCGCCCGCCCCCCCGCGCCAACATCGGGCGCGGAGGATGGAACGATGCTGACCATGGAGGAACTGCTGCGCACGATGGTCGAGCGGGGCGGCTCGGACCTGCACATCTCGGCCGGCTCGGCGCCGCGCATCCGCGTCGACGGCTCGCTCGCTGAACTGCCCGGCACCGAGGTGCTGGGACCGGAGCAGACCAAGAAACTGATCTATTCGGTGCTCGACAACCAGCAGATCGCGCGCTTCGAGCAGGAGATGGAGCTCGACATGAGCTTCGGCCTCCAGGGCGTCGGACGCTTCCGAGTCAACGTGTTCTTCCAGCGCGGCGCGGTCGGCACGGTGATGCGCACCATCCCCTATGAGATATTCAGCTTCGATCAGCTCGGCCTGCCGGTCGAGGTCTGCACCCGCCTGTGCCAGCTGAGCGCCGGCCTGGTGCTGGTCACCGGCGCCACGGGTTCAGGCAAGTCGACCTCGCTCGCCTCGATGATCGACCTGATCAACCAGACCCGCCCGGACCACATCATCACCATCGAGGACCCGATCGAGTTCGTCCACCGCAACAAGATGTGCCTGGTCAACCAGCGCGAGGTCGGCACCGACACCCTCGGCTTCCACCAGTCGCTCAAGCGCGTCCTGCGCCAGGACCCGGACGTCGTGCTGATCGGCGAGATGCGCGACCGCGAAACGGTCGAGGCCGGCCTGACCCTGGCCGAGACCGGCCACCTGACCTTCGCCACCCTGCACACCTCGTCGACGGTCGAGACGATCAACCGCATCATCGACGTCTTCCCGGCCAACCAGCAGAACCAGATCCGCACGCAGTTGTCCTTCGTCCTCGAAGGGGTCTTCTGCCAGCAGCTGCTGGCCAAGGCGACCGGCAAGGGCCGCGCCATGGCCGGCGAGATCATGATCCCGAACTCGGCCATCCGCGCCCTGATCCGCGACGACAAGTGCCACCAGATCCTGTCGCACATCCAGACCGGCGGCAAGGTCGGCATGAAGACGATGAACCAGAGCCTGTTCGAGCTCTACCGTGCGCACACCGTCACCTGGGACGAGGCCATGTCCCGGTCGCGCGATCCTGAGGACCTCAAGCGCATGGCCCAGCGCGACGGCGCGGGCATGTGAGCCGGACATGGTAGCCCTCAACCGCCTGACCAAGAAGAAGCTCGGCGAGATCCTCGTCGAAATGAACCTGCTGACCCCGGAGCAGGTCCAGGACACGCTGCGCATGCAGCATCAGACCGGCCTGATGTTCGGCGAGACGCTGGTGCAGAACAAGCTGATCACCGAGGAGAAGATCGTCGCCGTCCTGGTTGCGCAGTTCGGCATCCCGTTCATCAAGCCGAGCTACTACAAGATCCCCAAGGAACTGCTCGAGATCTTCGAGCCGCAGATGATGCGGAAGTTCCAGTTCGTGCCGATGGACTCGATCGGCAACGTCCTGGTCATCGCCATCGCCGGCCTGCTCTCCGAGGATGTGTTCAAGGAGATCGAGACCCAGACCGGCTGCAGCCTGCAGGTCTACCTGACCAAGATGTCTGAAATCGACACCGTCCTGAAGTCCCAGGGTCTATGATGCCATACGGACCCCGGACCCTGGACCCCGGACCCCGGACTTAACACATGGCAAACGTCACCGGCTACAACCGCAAGCTCGCCTCCCTCCTGCGCAAGGCGGGCGTGGTCGACGAGGCCTCGTTCACGCCCCTGGTCGAGAAGGCCAACAAGGAGAGCGCCCATCTCGCCAGTCTGGTCGTCGGCGAGAAGCTGCTCGACGAACTGACCCTGATCGGCCTGGTTTCCGAAGACAGCGGCTGGCCACCGATCGACCTCGACAAGCTGAAGGTCGACCTCGACGAGTTGCGTTCGATGAACAAGGGCAACGACCTGCTGAGCGAGGATGCCTGCAAGTTCAACGGCGTGCTGCCCATCGCCCTGGCCGGCGACCATGCGACCGTGGCCGTCATCAATCCCTACGACGTCGTCGCCCTCGACAACCTCAAGCTGCAGATCGGCCGGCAGATCATCCCGGTGGTCAGTTCCGAACGTGCCATCCTCAAGGCGATCGACCAAGCCTTCCACGCCCAGGACAAGGCCGTTGAGCAGATGATGGAAGACATGAAGGGGATCGACGACGACGTCGACCTCGACAAGAAGAAGCAGGAGGAGAGCAAGGACGACGCCGCGCTGGAGAGCGCCGGCGACGATGCGCCAGCAGTCAAGGCGGTGAAGTCGATCCTGTCGATGGCGATCAAGAAGGGCGCCTCCGACATCCACATCGAACCCTACGAGAAGAAGGTGCGGGTCCGTCTGCGCATCGACGGCATCCTGATCGAGGTCCTGGACCTGCCCAAGAAGCTGGAGCGTTCGCTCTGCTCACGTGTCAAGATCATGACCGACACGATGAACATCGCCGAACGCGGCAAGCCGCAGGACGGACGCATCTCGGTCAGCATGGACGGCAAGAAATGCGACATCCGCGTCAACTCGCTGCCGCTGGTGTGGGGCGAGAAGATATGCATGCGCCTCCTGGCCAAGGGCAACCTCAAGGACATGAAGGAGCTGAATCTCGAACCACAGGTCTTCGACATCCTCTCGCGTGGTCTCAGCGCCCCGCAGGGCATGGTGCTGGTCACCGGACCGACCGGCTCGGGCAAGTCGACCACGCTCTACTCCTGCCTGAAGACGGTGATGACGCCTGAGGAGAACGTCAACACGGTGGAGGATCCGGTCGAATACGAGCTCGAAGGCATCAACCAGTGCCACGTCAATCCGAAGCGCGGCCTGACCTTCGCCAGCGCCCTGCGCGCCCTGCTGCGCCAGGACCCCGACACGGTGATGATCGGTGAGATCCGCGACCAGG
>JAIFKN010000284.1 GCA_020049615.1 bacterium
CTAGTAGAGCGTTCCATAAATATCGTTGCAATGACGCCATGCCCGCGTCATGATGCTCAGGCATGGAGGCCCCATGCCATTTCAATCAACCCGCGCCAGACTCCTGCTGTCGGAGGAAGACCGCGCAATGCTGGATGCGCTGGGCCGTTCACGAACGGAATCGCGCCAGCATGTGGAGAGGGCGCGCATCATGCTTCGTTTTGCTGCGGGAGACTCAGTCTCGTTGATCGCACGCGAGATGAACACCTCTCGGCCACGGGTTGAACGCTGCCTGAACAAGGCCCTCCAACTCGGTGTGACCGGCGCGCTTGCCGACATTCCCGGCAGAGGACGCCCCCGTGTGATCGGCGAGGAAGACCGTGCGTGGGTGATTGGGGTCGCCTGTCAGAAGCCCAAGGAATTTGGGTATCCGCACGAACTGTGGACCAACGATCTGCTGACTCGACATCTACGTGAGTGGTCAACAAAGACCGGGCATCCCGCCCTTGCCCAAGTCGGCAGTGGGACTGTCTCCCGGATATTGATGAAGCGGGAAATCCGTCCCCATAAGATCCAATACTACTTGGAGAGGCGAGATCCCGAATTCGATCGGAAGATGGCTGAGGTGCTCTGCGTTTACCGTGAAGTTGCGCTTTTCCACCGGCGCGACAACCCAACGGACACCATCGCTGTTCTGAGTTACGATGAGAAGCCAGGCATCCAGGCCATAGGCACAACCGCTCCCGATCTACCGCCTGTGCCCGGGCGTCACACCAGCATAGGACGCGATCATGAATACGTGCGGCACGGCACCGTGAGTCTGATGGCCGCCATCGATCTGATGGATGGGCGGGTCCACGGCCAAGTCGTCGATCGCCATCGCAGCCGAGAGTTCATTGGTGTCCTCCGGCAGATAGACGGCGTTTACCCGAAAGGCGTCAGGATCCGCATAATCCTAGACAACCACTCAGCTCACATCTCGCGCGAAACGCGAGCCTATCTGGCGACAAGGCCCAATCGATTCGAATTCATCTTCACGCCCAAGCATGGGTCATGGCTCAACCTGATCGAAATGTTTTTCTCCAAACTTGCGAGATCAATGCTGCGGGGGATACGGGTGGCCGACAAGGCGGAGTTGAAGCAACGGATTCTGCAATACCTGGAGATGGTCAACCAGGACCCCGTCATCTTCCGCTGGAAGTTCGGACTCGGGCAAGAGGCGGCGGCAGCCACCGGTTGATTGCAACGTTATTAAGGAAACTCTCTACTAGTTGTCGCTAGACACATAGGACCGTTTGGGCCTATATACACAGATATGCTCATGGGCTCGACCGCTGGACATGTATATCCGCACGGATATACAGCATCCATGCCCAGTGACACCATCACTTTTGCCTCCGGCAATAGCATCGCCGTGCGTCTGCTGGCGGACTGCAAACTGCCGCGCGGCACGCGGGTGCGCGAATACCGTGATGGCCAACGCATCATCATCGAGCCCATCGACGCCTGGTCCGACGATTTCCTGGCCTCGCTGGGCGCGTGGGCCGAGCCGCTCGAACTGCCGCCGCGTGAGGCGCCACGAGATCCCTTCGCGTGACCTGGCTGCTCGACACCAATGTCCTCAGCGCCGCCTTGCGCGGCATCCCGTCCGTCGTCGATCGGTTGCGTGCCACTCCACCCTCGGCCATCGTCATCAGTCCGATTTCGGTGGCAGAACTGCGTTTTGGAGCTGCCCGTCGGCGCTCGTCGGTCCTGGACAGCGCCTGCACGCGCCTGCTCGCCGAGTTGCGGGTCGAACCCCTGACGTCTGATATGGCGGCTCTTGCCGGACAACTCATGGCCGATCGCGCGGATCAGGGCCGTCCTCTGCATCTCGCTGACGCTCTGATTGCCGCCCAAACTATCACAGGGCAGCATGTGCTAGTCAGTCATGATCGGGATTTCGCCGGCCTCGCCGACCTGCGCTGCGAGGATTGGCAGGCCTAGCGCCTCGCCGTAGCGCCGGCTTTAGCCGGCACGGACGGCCGGTCTTCAGCCGGCCAGTTAAGGACAGTCCTTAACCGGACGCTTCGTCCTTAACCAGACGGTTCATCCACAGAACCGGTGCCAGTCCAGGCGCAGATTCCTGCCGGCGCTTGCGAGCCAGCGCCCGTCCTTACCTGCGCTTACCTGCGGGCGGCCGCCGCAGGCGGGCGGCAAGGTTTGAGCGGGTGCAGGCGGCTGGCCGTTGCCCTTGTGGCACGGGCGTGCTACAGTGTGGCCATGACCACTACCGCCCTTCGCACTGACATGGTCCGTGCCCGCATCGAGCCGAGCCGGAAGCGCCGCGCCGAGGCCATCCTGGGCCGGCTCGGCATCCAGCCGTCGCAGGCGATCAACATGCTCTACGCCCAGATCGAGCTGTTGAAGGCCCTGCCCTTCGAGCCGAGGATCCCCAACCGTCAGACGCTGGCGGCCATGAAGGACGCGCGGGAGGGACGGGTGCATAAAGCCAAGAACGCAGCCGACCTGTTCCAGAATCTCGACCGTTGAGCCAGGCTCCGCTCCAGCCAGCCTATACCAGCCAGTTCAAGAAGGACTGGAAGCGGTGCCAGAAGGCCCATCTGCCGATCGGCGAGCTGCGGGACGTCATGGAGAAGCTGATCAAGCGCGTGCCGCTGGAACCGAAGCACAAGGACCACCAGCTCGGTGGCAACAACAAGGACTTCAGGGAGTGCCACGTCCGGCCGGACTGGCTGCTGGCGTACATGATCGAAGGCGACGAGATCACCTTCACCCGCACCGGCAGCCACGCCGAGCTGTTCGGGAAGTAGTCGTGCCTCTGCCTGCCACGGCGGCCCTCGCCGCCCGTGGACCGCGCAGGCTCGCAGGGGCACCCCCATGAGTTAAGGACAGTCCTTAATTCCTTACCGAACCCTATGACGACTTCAGCGCCCAGCAGGTCGTCGACGAACTGCCTGATCTGGAGCCGTCCGATATCAAGGCGGCTCTGCCCGGATGCTCGCCAGCCCCCCGTTCCCAATGCCAGTCACCCGCAATCCCCCATTCGTTCCTGTTCAACTTCCCAGACACTCCCTGACCTTGACCCGTCGCGTCGGCTCCAGAATCCGGCCCACCGACGAGTCCCATGCCGCATCCGACCGACACCCTGCTCGACGACCTGCGCGCCCGCCGCACCAGCCCTGGGCTATGTCGGCCTGCCCTTGGCGCCCGTCGTGCGAGATTGGAGCCGCGTAGCGGCGACGCCCGGAACGCCGGCGTCCCGCCGGCTCGGACAGCAGGGTCCGGGATCTGCGCCCCGTAGCGCCGACTTCAGTCGGCCCGGCCGGCGGACTTCAGTCCGCCGCGGGGCAATGGGCAATGTTGTGAAGCCCAGCCTGGGAGCGCAGGCTTCAGCCTGCCGGGGCATTGGAGCTTCTCCCAAACGGCAGGCTAAAGCCTGCGCTCCCAGGGGGGACCAGCCCGTAGCTTCACAGCATTGGGCAATGGGTGCCTGGCCACGATGGTCCTTCACCGCCACGATGCTCCTGAACGCCCCGCCGCCCGCCCAGCGAAGCCGCTTCGCCCTGGCCGGCAGCCAGGTAGGCTGAGCATATGCAGCTGGCCGCCCCCAGTCCCGCCTGCCTGGCCCGCGCCGTACACCTGCGCCTGCGTGCGCGGCTTGCGGTCGAGGCGTTGCGTCGTTCCTGGCCGCTCAGCCGCGTGCGGGTGTTCGGCTCGGTCGCCCGCGGGGTCTGCCACGCCCACAGCGACCTCGACCTGGTCATCGACGGACTGCCGCCCGCCGACGCTGACCGGGCCTGGAGCATCGCCGAAGCCGCTGTCGACGTCCCGGTGGACCTGCTCCGCTACGAAGACTGCCCGGCGCATCTGCGCCAGGCCATCGACGCCGAGGCGGTCGAGCCATGAGCGCGCATGGCCTGGCCAGCCGCATCCGCAGCGAATGCGGCGTCCTCGACGGTGAGGTCGCGCGCATCGTCAATGCCCTGCAGCGTTTCGGCGCCACCGCCGACGAGGCGGCCATGGATGCCGCCGCGCTCCGCCTGCAGCTGTGGTATACCGGCCAGGAAAGCCTGCTGGCCGCCATCCTCCTGGCCGTCGACGGCGACATCCCGGACGGCGAGGCCTGGCACAAGGAGCTCTGCGAACAGGCCTTCCGCGCCAGCGCCACGCGCGGCCCGATCCTGCCTGCCGAGTTGCGCCCCGCCCTCGATCAGGCCCGCGCCTTCCGCCACCGGGTGCGCAACGCCTATGGGCTCAGCTTCGACCCCGCCAAGCTGGGCGATGTGGCGCGTACGGTCATCGCTGTCCATCCGCGTCTCGTGGCCGCCCTGCAGCAGTGCGCCGACGCTCTCGATGCTGGTTGAATTCCCATGCCTCTCACCCAGCCCCGCCCCTGCCGCCGCGTCCGCCCCGCCCCCGCGTCCCTGATGCGTAGCCGTAGCGCCGGCTTCAGCCGGCACGGCCGGCGGACTTCAGTCCGCCGCGGGGCAATGGCGCTGCGTGGCGAGGCTGAGCCGGAGACGGACGGGCGGGATGGACTAGGGCAGCAACTCGGGGGCTGGTGCGGGGGGCGCATCTTGATGGGGGGGTAAGGACTGTCCTTAACGTCGGCCTGCGGGGGATAGATGCCTGCAGGACAGTACTGCTTCCGCGCTGTCATGCCCTGGTAGGATCCCGCCATGGTCCTGACCATCCCCTATCCAGATTCGTTGCCGGACGCCCTGCGCACCCGACGCGAGGACTTCGAGCGCGAGGCCCGCCTGCTGCTCGCCATGCGCCTCTTCGAACTTGGGCGGATCACCAGCGGCCAGGCTGCCGAGATGGCCGGCCTCGGACGCGTCGAGTTCCTGCTGGAGGCTGGCCACCAGCACATCGAAGCCATGATGCCCGACGCCGCCGAGTTGGCCGGGGATGCCGGTGTCCGCTGAACCCTACACGATCGTCTGCAACACCGGCCCTCTGATCGCCATCGCGGCTGCGACCGGCGATTGGACGATCCTCCGAGCCCTGCCGGACCGCATCGTCATTCCGGCCCTCGTGCGCGATGAGCTCGAAGCCGGACCGCCGGGGGCACCGGGACGCGGCCTGCACGCGGTTTCCCCCTGGATCAGCCTCGCCCACAACGCAGCGCCAGTGCCCGCCTACCTCTCCGCCGCTCTGGATCCCGGCGAGGCCGCGGTCATCAGTCTGGCTTTGCATGCCAGCATCCCGACGGTTGCCATCGATGAGCGCAATGCCCGGCACATCGCACGCAGCTGTGGCCTCCTCCTGACCGGATCGCTCGGACTCCTGATTCGCGCACAGCGCCTCGGCGCGTCCATCGA
>JAIFKN010000176.1 GCA_020049615.1 bacterium
TGCCGTCCGCGCTGTCCAGGTGCTGCCGGCGAACTCGATCGCCTGAGCATGGATCCGCTATTCGCGGATCGTCACGGCCTTGCTCTTCTCCGCAACATCAGTCAGGACCTTGCGTACTTCCGGTTCATCGACCAGGAGTCTGGTTATCATCGGCTCGATGGCCTGGACACCCTGAAACGAGAGATCCAGATCGAGTGCGGAAAGCACCTGGGCCTGCTGGGCCTGGTATTTGGCACTGGCCGTCTTGAAGCCGGCTGTGCTGAGCGCCAGCGCATCCACCGCTTCGCGCAGGTCGCCTTCGCGCTTGTTGCTGGCGTTGCGCAGAGCGGCATCGGTGAAGGCGTCCGCCTGCTGATGCCATTGGGTGAACTGGGCCGTCCCGACTGAGACGGCAGAGTCGCAGCTTGAGGCGACATCCTCCAGTGAACTGTTCAGCTTGGACATCTGCTTCTTCAGTTCGTCATACCGCGTCTTCAGATCATCGGTTTCAGCGGCATCGTGCAGGCCTTTCAAGGATACGCACACCAGATCCAGTTCCTGCTTCGATTTCGTCACATCGACCGGGACCACTGCCGTCGCCTCGGCGGTAGCGGTATTGCGGTCCTGGCCGCTACCCGCACATCCACCGATGACGCATGCGGCAATGACGAGGATGGCTGAGCACAGGGTGACGATCTTGAACATGGGGATATATCTCGTTGGGGTGGTATCGCGAGGCGCAACGTAAATGGTGGTTGGACGCATGGTCCTGGGGTATTCACCGGATGGCGTCAGACTCAACCAGTCGCACGCCAGCGGCCAGCGGCCAGCGGCCAGCGACCAGCATTCAGCCTGTGAGGGTTGCGCCGCAGTTATGGTATGGACTGGGGCCCGTCGGCGCTTGGCTGGGACAGGAGACCTGGCGCTCCATTGATGGGCCCATCGCCGGCCGAACGCGTATCGGTCGAGTGGGGACGCGATGTCTCCGCACAGGGCGCGACACCATCGACAGCGAAGTCGAGTTGACCGCGCCCGACTCCACGCCGGTCGTGCTGCTCTATGGCCAATGAGATTGGCGCATCGGCCGGACTATTTTACTCGTACAAGTTCTAAAGCACCTGCAATACCAGGACCATCGACCTTGCTCCATTATCCACGCGAATCCTACTGCCAACGCCCAGTACCACCAGGTCACCCTGGCTCACACTAGTATGCGATACGGTTTCGTGGGCACATAGTTGATCATGGCTATACGCAAGGACCACCGGCCCGGTCACGTCGACTTCCGATCCGAAGGGCCTTCCCCGGCTCAGATGCCCTGAGCCTGCCGCCATGCGTCCGGGGTGCAGCCGTGCCGGCGCCGGAATACGCGGATGAGGTGCCCGGCCGAGGCGAAGCCACAGCGCATGGCGATCGCATCGAGGCGCTCCTGGCCGCGCAGCAGCAGCTCTGCGCGCTGCAGGCGGGCGGCTCCAGCCAGCTCCAGCCAGGTGCAGGCGCCGTGCCGGCGGCACCACCGCGACACCGTCTCGGGGACGACGCCGAGTTCGGCGGCGACAGCGGCGCGGTCCGGGGCCGGGTCGCGCGCCGCGATCGCGCGCAGGCGAAGGAAGACGGCGGCGCCCGCGTCCGCTGCGGCAGCCGGAGTCAGCCGCGCGTGCACCGCCCACAGCAGCAGTTCGCCCGCCGCGCGCGCGGTCGCCGGCGTCCAGGCCGTCGCGCCGAGGCCGCTAAGCAGGCCGCGGGTCGCGGCGTCGAGCATGCCCGGCACGACCAGACCGTAGAGGTCGACCAGGCGCCCGCCGCGCCGTCGCCGGTCGTGGTCCTTCATCGCGGCAAAGACGTGGTCGTGGTCGATGGTCGCGCGCAGGTAGCGCGGGCAGTCGACATGCCAGCACGCCACCCAGGTGCCGGGCGCCCAGAGGCAGGCCTCGCGCGGGCGCAGGCTGAAGCGCGTGCCGTCGGCGGTGCGGATGGCGATCGTGCCGGCGAGGCAGAGCATGGCGAACGGCACCGTGGTCACGCCGGTGAAAGGCCCCGGGTCGCGCGGCACACCCGGGCTGGCCACGATGCGCACGCCGGCCAGCCCGGCATCGGCCGCCTGCTCCCAGGCCTGCCGCCACAGGGCGGAGTCGAGTGGCTCGTGCTGCGGAAGACTCATGATCACAAACGTACCATACAATCATCATCGTGCCATGCCGGACCGGCTCCCGGCCGGCACCATCGGCGGCATGACCCAGACCCTGTGGCGCGAACCGCAGATCGAAGAGGCCCCGCGCAACCTCATCCTCCAGAACCGCTGCGGCAACCGCCTCAGCCTGCTGTTCCACGACGGCCACGTCGAACTCGACCTCAGCTACAAGCCGAACGCGTTCCGCCGCAAGGAGCTGGCGGCGCGCACCTTCAGCGGCCGCGACCTGTGGACCAACCTGTTCGCCGCCATCAGCATCCCCGACCTCGGGCACGGCGACGTAGCGCAATGGGGCTACGACCCCTTCGCCACCGAGCTGCAGGTGAGCTACACCAACGGTGCGCGCAACCGCGTGCGGGTGTGGAACCTGCCGGGCGAGAACGCCTTCGTCCTCAGCGCCCGCGCGCCGCTGACCCTGGTGTTCAAGCCGCACCGCGCGTTCAGCGATCCGCGCGACGGGCTGTTCCTCGAACGCTTCGCCGATCGCGGCGAGGAGATCACCAGCTTCGTCGCCCATCCCTCGCGCCAGCTGTCGCGGCTGCGCGACCTCGCCGACGGTTCGCGCGCCATCCAGCTGTGCGAGGACGATCTGGTGGTGCTCGGCGGCGAGGAGACGCCGGCCCAGGTCGAGCGCCTGCTCGCCGGCCTCGCCGGGCTGACTCCGGACCGGCTGACCGCGCAGGTCGAGGCCGAGCTCGCCGCGCCGCTGGCGGCCGGACGCGTCGCCACGGCGGATCCGGATCTCCAGCGCGTCCTCGACCTCAACCGACGCGTGGTGTGGAGCGGACTCGACGCCGGCGGCGCCTGCTTCGGCGCGCTCAACCGCATCTACCACCTGGTGTGGGTGCGCGACGGGTCGATGACCAGCGCGCACATGGCGCAGTCGGGCAACCCCGCCTTCATCCGCACCTGGGCTCCGTTCCTGCTCGCCAACCCGTCGCGGGTCATGGCCGAGGACGGCACCCGCCACGACGAGTTCGGCCAGATCCTCGGCACGCGCTGGAGCAAGGCCGAGGACGACGGCTTGTTCTACGCCACCTGGAGCGCGTTCGCGCACTGGCAGGCGACCGGCGACGACGCCCTGCTGGCCGGAGCCGCCCTGCCGCGCCTGCTCGGCGCCATCGATCGCCATCTCGAATCGCGCTACGACGCCCAGCTTGGCCTGATGGGCAGCGACACGCTCGGCGAGGAGAGCCTGCACGGCTCGCCCTACTTCGGCTACGACGTGGTCAACGGCACCATCTCGCGCTGGAACGGCCACGCCGAGGGGCGCAAGCCGGTGCGCTGGATCCACTCGCTCTACCACCAGGCCAACACCATCAACGTGCTGCTGATGGCCTCCATCCTGCTGGCCGAGCGGCCCGCGCTGGACGGTGGCCGGCGCGAGCGCTGGCTGCGGCTGGCGGCCGACCTGACCGCGCGCACGCGCGACCTGCTCGGCCTGCCCGACGGCACCCTCGCGTCGATGATCCTCCGCTATCAGGACGGCAGCGACGAGCGCGTGCCGTTCGGCCGCGGCTGCGATTACTGGGAGACGGCCTGGGCGGTGTCGCAGGGGCCCTTCCTGCCCTGGCCCGACCTGCAGCTGGCCACCGCCGAGCTGATCCGGCGCGACTGGGCCAACTACCACGCCTACGGCTTCTGCCCGTGGAACTGCCTCGCCCGGGTCCTGCACGAGCACGGCCGGCTGCCCGCCGGCGGCTGGCGCGCGATGCTCGACCAGCAGGTGCGCGAGGCGTTGCAGCTGACGGTGAAGTATCCCATGCCCGGCGCCCTGACCGAGTACGCCGGCGAGGTCGAGAGCTGGCGCGGCCTGCCGTTCAGCGCCGGCTCGCTGATGGCCAGCGCCTGCGCCCAGCTGCTGCGCGCCCTGCCGCAGGGGATCGCGGTGCGCGGCGGCTCGGCGATCGACGCGGTCGGCGGTTGGCGTTGGCGGCTGAGCCGCCTCGACGCGACGGCGTCCGGCGCCGGCGAGGAGGTCGCCACCTGGACCATCGATGGCGAGCGCTTCACCCGCTGCCTGCAGATCCCCGAGGACCGCCTGCGCGCCGGAGCCCATGCCGTCGCCATCGTCCGCGGAGCCGCCCCGGTCCATGCCTGCATCCTGGGCAGCGATGCCCAGCTGCTGAGCTGCCGCGAGGAGACGGATGGATGCACCGCGACCTTCCGCTCGGCGGTGCCGATGCGGATCACCGTGCGGCATCTCGGGCGCTGGTCGGCCGGCGCCGGGGTCGGCACGCGTCTCGATCTGCCTGACACCCCGATCGCGGCGATCAGCCTGCCGGCGGGTACGGTGACGCTGCGCCTGACCGATCGATGACGAACGTCGGCTGGTGAATTCAGCCGTCAGCGCGTCGACGTCATTCCTGCCCGCCAACGATGCGCTAGTCTCGACCTGCGCCAGCGTCGACCGGGAGCCGCCCGGGATCGCCGGCACCCGCCTCCACGCTCCGGCTCCGGCCGGTGCCAACCGATTGGGCCATAGCCATGCGCATCACGCTGATCCGCCACGGAGAGATGCAGGGCGATCCGTGGTGCCGCCCCGCCCGCCCGGTCACGGGCTGCCTGAGCGAACGAGGCGTGGCCCAGGCCAGGGCCACCGCCGGCGCACTGTCCTCCCGGCGCTGGCACCGCGTGTTCGCCTCGCCGCTCGGCCGCGCTCTGCAGACCGCCGAGATCGTGTGCGGGACCGACGCGCCGATCACCATCCTCGACTGCCTGGAGGAATGGAAGCCCAACCCGCAGCTGGCCAAGGCGCCGAGCACGGTGTGGGAGGAGATGATGCGCCGCGATGCCGAACGGCCCATCGACATGCTCTGGCAGACCGATGCCGGCGAAGGCACCTACACCTTCTTCGCCCGCGTCGTTCCCGGCGTGCTGCAGGCCCTCGACGGGATCGGCTGCCACCCCCGCAACGGCGGCTTCGTGGTCGAACCAGAGCTGGCCGAGGCCCAGGTCGCGTTCGTCGCCCATGGCGGCTCGCTGGGCGTGCTGCTCACCCACCTGCTGGGCATGCGACCCTGCCCGGGTTCCGCCTTCGGCTTCCAGCTTGCGGGGACCGCCGACCTGGTGCTGGTCCCGCGGGCCGGGGTCTGCCACCCGCAGCTGCAGCTGCCAGCCCCGGCCTGACGGTCGGTCCGCGGACACCGCGGCTGCATTTTCCTGCAGCCCGTTAGCCTGCGCCGCCATGCGAAGCCTGCTGCTGACGGCGTTGTGCGGAATGGTGCTGGCTGCCGAGGGCAGCGGCGTGGTGGTCGACCGCGCGGTGCGCTTCGTCAACGACCAGGTCGTGACCATCGGCGACATCCGCAGCCGCAATGGCATCCGCATCGAGCTGTTCCGCCGGGCCGGTCGCGTCCTGCCCGACAACCGCGACAGCCTGCTGCGCTTCAACCGCGACACCCTCGAGGAGCTGACCGACGAGGAGCTGCTGGTCCAGAAGGCGAACGAGCTGCAGGTCGCCATCGACCGTGACCGGCTTTCGTCCGAGGTCATCGCCGAGGCGCGCAACCGCGGCCTGGCGCTGCGCGACATCGCCACGCTGCGCCGCACGCGCGACCGCGACGCCAAGATCGACGCCGTGATCGGCTGGTTCGAGGGCCGCGCCGCCAACATCACCCCGACCGACCTGCGCGCGACCTACGACCGCCGCATCGCCGATTTCGTCCGGCCGCCGCGCGCGCGCACCCAGCTCATCGCCCTGCGCCCGACCGCAGGCGACGAGCGCAAGGACCTGGTCAAGGCGCTGGCCGGCCTGATGCGCGAGGCGCAGCAGAGCGGCGACGAGGCGATCACCGCCGCCGCTGCCGGCCAGCTCGACGCCTTCCTCGCTGCCGACGGGCCTGGGCAGGAGGTCATCCTGGCGGCGCTGGCTGGGGAGATCGCCAAGCACGCCGGCCGCGACGGTCTGCCCAAGAAGGCGGTCGCCCTGACCCAGCGCGCCGGCGAGCTGCGGACGCGATGGCAGGGCGTGCGCAGCCGCGAACAGTGCCTGGCCGAGCTCAGCGCCCTGCGCGAGGAGCTGATGCGCCTCGATGCATCGGCGCGCCCGGACCTGTTCACCACCCGGGCCAAGGCCATCAGCCAGGGCATGCAGGCCAGCGAGGGCGGCCTGCTTGGCTGGGTCGAGCCCTCCACCTTCGGCAAGGAGATCGAGGAGCAGGCCCTGGCCATGCCGGTGGGCGAGCCCTCGGCCCCGTTCTGGACCGGCGACGCCGTCAACCTGATCCTGGTGCTCGAACGCGAGGAGGGCCGGACCCAGAGCTTCGCCGAGGTCGTGGCCACCCTGCAGGCGGCACTCGAGCGCGAGAGGCGTCAGCAGGTGCGCCGGCAGGTGACCGGGGTGCTGCGGGCGCAGGCCTCGATCCATGATGTCGTCGACCTGGAACAGTTGCTCCAATAGGTCCATATGGATCGGAAGGAAAGCCCGGACGGGGTCTCGGCGTCTCCAGCCAGGATGGAAGCCGTCGCTCCCAGCATGCTCGCCAGCCCCGAGGCGGTGACCGACCTGCTCGCCCGCGAGGAGGGTGGCGTCCGTCGCGTCATCGGCTTCTACCTGCGCGACCATGCCGCCATCGACGACGTCTGGCAGGAGGTGTCGCTGCGCGTGCTGCGCCACCTCCACACCCTGCAGCACCAGGGGGCCGCGCGCGGCTGGATCTACCAGATCGCCCGCAACGCCTCGATGGACTGGCTGCGCCGCTGCGACCGCGCGGTGGTGCGGCCGTCCGGCGAACTGCCCGACTCGCCAGCCGGCGGCGAGGACGGTCGACAACCCGGCGACGGCGTGCTCTCGGCCGAACGCATCGCCGCCGTGCGCAAGGCCCTCGGCGAACTGCCGCCGAGCCAGCGCGAAGCCATCCGCCTGCGCATCGAAGATGGCCTCGACCATGTGCAGATCGCCGAGCGTCTCGGTATCAACCGCCAAGCCGTCGAGGTGCGGCTGTGCAAGGGCCGGGCCGCCCTGCGCGATCGCCTGGCCGAGATCTTCGAGGGGGATCTGTGAGCGCTCTGTGCCGGGGGAGGGGCTCGGCGCCTCCGCGACGGGGGGGCTTCGCCCCTACGACCCTGCAGGCCTACCCATCTGGCTTTGTCTCAACTCGGTCCCGCCGGCACGGCCGGTGGGACCGTGGCGGCATCGGCTTCGCCGATTCTATGCCGCCACCGTTGCTCGACGCCAGCCCCATCGCATTCGCGACGGGGCCCATTGCCTGTGGGGTACACACATGGAGAGCATGACCTGCGCCGAGGCCGAGCCGCTGCTGCCGCTGGTCGCCGATGGCGCCGTCGATCCCGACAGCGATCCGGCCCTCTTCGCGCACCTCGCCGGCTGCCCCGACTGCCAACGCGCGGTCGCCAGCCACGATCTCATCGCCCTGGCCATCACCCGGGCGCCGGCGCCGCGGCGCCGCGCCAGCGTCCTCCGCCTGTGGCCGTACGCCGCCGCAGCCGGTCTGGCGCTCGTCGCCGGCACCTGGCTGCTGCCCGATCACCGGGATGTCCGGTCAGCACCGGTCGCCGCGTCTCCGTCTCCTGCCCCGGTCGCACCCATTGCACAGCAGACCGCATCGCCTCCGGACATCGCCCGCGAGGTCATCGCCGTGCCGAGGGCTGATGGCACCACGCTGTACCTGGTCCGCCAGGACGCGGTCTGGGTCGCGGTCGACCCGGCGCAACTCGATGGTCCGGCCCAGACGGGCCACAGCAGCGCCGGCAGCGTGCAGGTGCGGTACTGAGCGTTCTGCCGTCGCCTGGGTGCCCAGGTCGATTCAGGGCTGCAACGGACGGTTGATCGCCGGCGGCTTGCCGCCCGGGATGCCGCCCAGGTCCGGCAGTTCGCCTGGCTTCAGCAGCACCGTCGTGGCTCCGCCGCGCGTGATCTGCACGCCACGCTCGCTGGAGCAGATGATCTCATCGACCGTCGCGCCCAGGGTCACGCGCAGACCGTGGCCGTCGGCCAAGCGCTCGACGGTCGCCGCCGGACCGCCGGCCGGCCGCGGGATCAGGGCCCACAGCAGCGGGGTCCCCGGCTTGGTCGAGATGCGCGCCCACTGCTGGATCTCGCCCCAGCGCCACGGCTTCGACCAGCCCGGGGGCGGGATGAGGGCACGGCCATCGGTATCGTGGATCAGCTTCTCCCATTGCTCGGCCAGCTTGCCGTCATCTGCGACCCCTGGTGCCGCCCCCTTCCCTCCGCGCTTGAAGCGCTCCTTGAAATCCGGCCCGGGAATGGAACTCCACCCTTTCTCGCGCTTCAGCGCCGACATGCGCGCCGCCCAGTCGGCGGTCGATTCACCGGCCCTGGCGACATATTCGTCCCCGGGAGACAGCATCCATTCATCGTGGTAGAACCAGCGCGACAGCTCCACCTTGGGCTCGCTCGCCTCGATCAGGTGCAGTTCCGTATCCTTGTCCCACTGTCCGGCGAACGAGACCCCCCGCGCGCTGGCCACGGCATCCCGGGCGAGGACATGGAGGTTCATCTGCTGCGCCTCGCCGGCCCGGGTCTCGTCTCGGACCACCAGATAGTCCTGCAGCGCCGAGCCCGGGGGCTGCTTCACCAGCATGGCCAGTCGGCGGTGGACGATCGGGGCAGCGCACTTGCGTGTCGGCCAATTGCGGCCGAACTCATCGGTCGGCTCGATCGGGTACTGCACCACGGTCTGGTCGACGCGCTCGGCGGCGGTGAGGTCGGCGGCCGGGGTGGCGACGAAGGCGCCGACGAAGGCCGTGCCGAAGATCTCCTCCTGGGTGCGCAGGTCCGGACCGCCCTTGTTGCTCTTCAGCGTCCCGCGCGCTCCGAAGGTCATGCTGTTGTGCAACGAGGCGCTGTCGCCGCGCGGATGGTACGAGCAGTTGTAGTCGAGGGCGATCGGCGTCCCGGCGCAGTAGAAGTGCAGGGCAAGCTCGGTGTTGTGGTCATGCCCGCGCGCCGGCCCGGCCTTGACGGTGAGGAAGCTGCCATCGACCCCACCGTGGCGCATGATGCCGCCGAAGCCGTAGAAGTGGCGGCTGCCCCAGTCGAGCTTGGCCGGGTCCGCCGGCTTGATGGCGAACTCCTCGCCGGTGATCGCGCCCTTGAGACCGCGCTCGGACTTGGCCTTGGGCAGCAGCTGGGCGGCGGCCAGGCACTCGGCGGCGAAGGCCGGATCCGCCTCGGTCCAGAAGGCCGCCAGCATCTTGAAACCCTCGGCGCCCATGCCCGAATCCCAGCGGTGGGTGTCGCCGATCGGCGTGGCATGGCGTCGGTCGATGCGCTTGTCGAAGGGCGTGATCAGCAGGCGCTGCTGACGGCCGAAGCCCTTGGTCAGCGCATTGGCGGCGATCGCATTGCCGGCGCCCAGGTTGCGGTACATCTGCGCCGTCTCCATCTGCAGCTTGAATGAGTAGCCGGAATAGCCGGGGCATTCCTGGCCGGCCCCATCCGGCGCCCACAGGACGCGGCCGAGGTCCTCGGTGAGATTCTCGCGGCCGTAGGCGAGCCAGCGCTCGGCATGCGGATGATCGCGCATCGCCGCGCCCGCCATGACGCCGGGCATGTACTTGTCGGTGTGGAAATTGGGGTTGCCTGGCGTCCACCCGTTATGCCAGCCCGGCCAGGCGTCGAGGTCGGTGAGGATGTAGCCCATCGCCGCCTGCCACGCTCCGCCGACCGGCTTGCCGCCGGACAGCAGGTCGATCAGACCCCAGGCGTGGGGGAACTGGCGCAGCGCCCGCGAGGTCGGATTGAGGAAGTCATCCTGATAGCGACGCTGGATCCACAGATCCGGACTGGGCAGCCTGGGCAGGGCGACCGGCTCGCCGAGGATGGCGCGCAGCAGCTGGTTGTCCGGGCTGTCGAACTGCTTGCGCAGCGCACCGGCCTGCGATTCCTTCTCCTTGTCGCCCTTGACCTCGCCGAGCGCAGCCAGTTCTGCCTTGATCCGCTCGTACTCGCCCTTGGCCTCGAGCACGGCCTGGGCCCGCTCGCTGCCGCCGCCGGCGGCGACCTCGGCACGGATCTTGTCGAATGCGGCCTTGGGCAGGAGGATGCCCGGCCCGGCCTTGGCGGGATCGCGCGGCCATTCGAGGATGTAGCCGTTGGCCTGGGCATCCAGGGTCCAGTCGGTGTGCCGGCGGACCAGATCGTTGAGATGTCCGACATTCTTGCGCCGCCCGACGACGAAGGCGAAGCAGCGCTGGCCGTACCAGGTGCCGGACGAGTCGCCATCGTTGCCGCCGCCTCCACCGCCATCGTTGAGCGGAAAGCGGCAGATCGCGCGGTTGCCGTCGAAGGCGTTGGCGCTGATCGTCGCCTTGTAGGGGCCGGTCCACTTCGAGGGATAGGCCGCGACCACACCATAGGCGGGTGCTTCGGGGTCGGCCGCCGGCTGACCTTTGACCGGGGCGCCGCCACGCGTGACGATGAAGTCCTGGGCCCCGCCGCCGCCCTGGTTCCAGCGCGGACGCAGCAGGGCGAAGGGCCGGCCCTTCTGGTCGGCGCGCGGCCTCGCCTCGACCCAGTTCTGCTCGACATTGCCGCCGAAGGCGTCGTAGAGGAACCAGCGCACCCAGGTGACGGTATCGAGGGCGGCGAACTGGTCCGCCGGCACGCCCTGGGCCTTGGCGGCGGCCGCATCCGGCTTGCCGACGTGCCACATGTACTGGTGGCCGCCCCAGTCGGGCACGCTGGGGTCCGGTGGCAGGCGGTAGCGCTCGGCCACCTCGATCCAGGGATCGCCGCCGATCACGCGGATGGCGACCTCGTAGCTGCGTTCGCGCTTGGGGATCCGCTCGGTGGGAATGGTGTTGGGCGGCCAGCGGAAGCTGTGCTTACCAAGCAGCAGCGGCACCGCCGACACCTCGCCATCCTGACCGGGTTCAGCGAACTCGTAGGTGATGCGCACGTCGGCGAAGACCGGTCCGCGATTCAGCCAGGTGGTCTTCACCGACGCCACCGCCGAAGATCCCTGGAACCAGGCACGGCCATCCCACGCCGTCTCGCCCTTCGGCCGCATGCCGGCACTCCAGTGGGGGAGCTGGTCGAAGCGCTTGCCCGTGACGTCCCCGTAGGTGGTCAGGCGGAACTCGGCGAGACCGTTGTCGAGCACGGTCGATCCGCCGTCCTCGCGGATGACCAGATGCGGGGTGGCCTTCTCGCCCGGCAGGAGTTCGTAGCGGATCTCCTTGGCCTCGGCCTTGACCGTGCAGATGAACCACAGCCGGTCGACCGGCTTGCCCGCGACGGTCACCCGCTCGACCTGGCCAGGCCGTGCGCCCTCGACCCCGGCGATGCGCACCGCGATCGGCTCCTGCAGGGTGCCGCCCGGAAAGTCCTGCGACAGGAGATCCCAGGCCCAGCCCAGGCCCAGGCCGTTCGGGAGGCTGCGGGATTCGCCCGCACCAAGACAAGCGAGACAGAGGCAGGCCGTGAGGATGCGCATGATGCCATCCTGAGGATCGCACCGGCTCCAGCCAGCGGACGGCAGCGGCCTGGTCCCAGGGAGAGTCATCTGCCCGATCCAGGTGGCGCCGGGGCACGCCGCTCTGCGTGCCTGGATCACCGGCGAAAGACCAGGGAAACCGCTACTTCGTCGTCTTCCCCAGCCCGTGCAAAGTTTTCTGCCAATAATGGGGTTTGGCGATGACTTCCCACACACCCTTCCATGCGGCGACGCTGATCAGCACCCAGTAGAACGGCGAAAGGAGCGCGGCCAACAGCAGGCCCTGCTGGCCGGGACGGCGGCCGAACAGCATGGCGGTGGCGACGAAGGCGAGATTGCCGAGGGTCAGGGCGATGGCGGCGACGAAGAACACCACCGACAG
>JAIFKN010000293.1 GCA_020049615.1 bacterium
ATCGCGGTCCGTCTGGGCGGGTTCGGATCCCGCCTGGTCCGCCTGCCGAGCGAGGACGATCGTCGTCCATGATGGCCGGAGGCTGAGGTGCATACCTCGTAGATCCCGATCGACGCGCGGTGCGCGCAGGTCGGCTTCCGGCTCGATTACGGACCCGCGCGAAGGGTACGCTTTCAGAACACCATGCCGACCAGCAGGCGGATGCCGACGTCCCAGCCGCTCGGGTTGACGCCTTCGGCGCCGCCGGCCGTCGCCACCTCGAGGTTCTGCGAGCGCCAGTAGGAGAGGAACGGGCCGACTCCGATGGTCGTGGTGCGGTCGAGGACGGCCCAGCCGTCGCAGCCCAGGCTCAGACCGGCGCGCAGGGCATCGTCCGAGCTGGTCCCGTCAGCGCGGTCGACATCGAAGGTCATCCGGCCCACATGCATGGACAGCAGGGGTGCGACCCCGAGTGCCGAGTCGGAGGATATCCACAAGGGCACGGCAGATCCGATGGCGCCCTTGAGGGCGAGGGTCTCAGCCTCGATCTCCGTGTCGTCATCGTTGGCGCGCTGGCGTTCCAGGATCAGGCCGATCTCGTAGAACGGGTGGTGCGCCTGCTGGGGGAAGTAGTAGTCGCGGAACTGGAGCTCGAAGCGCAGTCCCTCATCCCAGTCGGCCGAGAGCGGGCCGGCATCGACGCTGCCAGCCACCAGGGCGATGTAGGAGAGCGAGATGCCGCTCGCCATGGGCTCCTCTTCGGCCGTCAGGGCGGCCGGCAGGAGGACGGTCAGGAGAGCGGCGGTCGAGCGGAGGAGCATGCGGGACGCTACCCCTGGACAGCCATCCCGTCCAGGCATGAGCCTGCGTAGCTGTTCAATGCCAGGACGCCGGTAGCGCAGTGATCGCGCGATCCGCTATGGCCTCCATCGCCTCGGATTCGGCGTCCTCGGGCAGTTCGTCGACCGCGGCCAGCGCGGCGCGCAGCTCCTGGGCCGCCTCGGCGTAGCCTTCGCCAACTGTCTCGGCTGCCGCCAGCTCACGCTCGGCGAGTTCCTTGAAGGCATCCTCGGCGACGCAGGCCCAGGCGGCGACCGCGACGGCGGCGGCGGTCAGACGCTGCAGCGGTCCGCGCCCGTCCTCGTTCGCGCCGGCGAGCGCCTCGTGGAAGGCGGCAGCGACCGCCTCCTCGTCGGCATCGTCGCGCCACAGCAGCATGGCGCGGTAGGCGCCGGCCAGCTGGCCGGGATGCTGCGCCGGCAGCTCGCCCCAGGCGTCGTAGGCGTCGAGGTAGGCGTCCTCGGCCGCCTCGTCGGCGCTGTGGAACCACAGGCTGCGCAGCAGCAGGTGGTGACGGCCGCGCTCGGCCTCGGCCGCCTCGCCGGAGCTGGTGGCGAGCGGGACGGCAGCGTCGGCCGGACTGTGGCCGAGGGCGGTGGCGAGCAGTGCTGGCGCAGTCGCCAGGCGGCCGTCGAGGGCGTTCATCGCCCGCCAGCACGCTGCGCGCTGCTGCTCGCGGCCGCGCGGCGCCTCGCCCAGGCCGGGATCCTCGGCGATCAGGACCAGGGCGGCGGCGAAGCACTCCTCGGCCTCCTCGTGGCGGGCCTCGACCGCCAGCACGCGTCCATGCAGGGCGAGGAGGCGGGCGCGGGCCGCCGGGGTCAGGAAGGGGAAGGCCGGATCGGCCCGCACCGTTTCCAGGCGCTTGCGCGCAACGGCATGCAGGAAGCGGTCCGCTTCGGCGGCGGCCTGGGTGTGGTCGAGCCGGGCGACCAGTTCGCGGTCGAGGAGCAGCGCGCGCGGGCGGGTGGCGGCGAAGGCGTTCTCGGCGCTGGCCGTCCGCTCGGCATCGCCCGAACCGAGGCCGAGCCCGAGGGTGAGCAGGCGCACGCGCAGCGGCGCGGCATCCGGCACCTCGCCAAGCAGGGTGCGCACCGCGGACTCCTGCGGGCGGATAGCGCGGGGATCGCCATCGCGGCGGCGGCGCTCCAGTTCGTCGAGCAGGCGCTCCTGCAGCGTGGTGTCGGCGGCCACCGCGGTGGCGGCGCTGCGCAGCACCAGCCGGCCCAGCGTGGTGCCGGCGAGGTCGCGGGCGACGTCGAGCAGCTCCTCGACCGCCGGCGTGCCGACGATGCGGCTGGCGGCGCGGATGCGGCGGTAGCCGTCGCCGTCGACCGGCATGTAGCCGGGCAGCTTGGTGCAGTCGTGGCCGCCGAAGCGTTCGCCGCGCACGACGCGGGCGAGGTACCAGTAGCCGACCAGGTCGCCCCAGGGGATGTAGCCGAAGCTCTTCCCTTCCCAGCCGACCTGGGCCAGCTTCCACGGCGCGAAGCGCTCGGGGAAGTCGACCCGCGACTCGTCGAGAGCGCCGGCGAAGTAGGGGGTGAGGTCGTCGCCCGGATCGTACTCGCCGTAGCGTTCGAGATACACCAGCACGCGGGTCTGGCGGTTGGGCAGCGGCAGCAGCCAGCCGAGCAGCAGCTGCAGCGCGGTGCGCACCATCGGCAGGTAGCGCGCCGGCGCGCCTGCCGCGCCGCGCACCGGCACCAGGAAGGGGAATGCCTTGGCGCAGCCGAGCAGCTCGCGCAGCGGCTCATGCGAGCGCCGGTGGGTGCCGATGTGCGACAGGACGCGGTGGTCGGGCTCGGCGCCGTTCCACACGATGCCGGCGATGGCACCATGGGCGGTGCCGAGTTCGACCTCGTCGATGTAGATCGAGATCGTGTCGCTGGTGAGGATGAAGTCGGCGCGCTCCACCGGCGAGGAGGGGGCCAGGTAGGTCTCGGTGCCTCCGCGCCGGCGTCCGCGTCCACCGCGGCCTCCGCGCCGGCCACCCCCGCGACCGCCGCCTCCACCACCACTGCCACGACGGTGCGGAGCAGCGCCGACACGGTGCGCGTCGAGATAGGTCTGGGCCAGGGCCGCCAGCAGCTGGCCGTGGATGGAGACCTGCTGCACCTGGGCGAGGAACTCGGTGGCGAGCAGGGTCGCCTGGCTGGGCGGCGACGAGAACAGGTGCTTGCGCAGCGTCTCGGCCGCCATCAGCAGATCGGTGTCGCCCGCAGAGGGTACCCAGGTCGCCAGCGGACCCGGATCCCAGCCTTCGCGGGCGTAGTGGTCGCAGATGCCGCGCAGCGATTCGCCGACCCGTCCGCTGCGACCGCTCTCGATCAACCGCGGCACCAGGCGGGCCCACGCCTCGGCGGCGGCGCTCGGCAGGCTGACGGGCTTGGCCGTGGCGGCGGGCTGCGCCGGTACAGGCGCCGTCGACCTGCCGCCAGGCCGCAGGCCTCGTTCGGCCAGCCAGGCCAGGGCGGCATCGCGCAGGGCGTCCCAGCGGTCCTCCGGCAGGAGGTGGAAGGCGTCCTCGAACTCCTCCCAGGCCTCGGCATCGGCGCGGGCGCCGCGGGCAACCAGGCGACTGACCGCCGCATTGGCGCGTTTGAGCGAATCCGCGACGTCTCGGCCGGGCTTCCAGGCCGCCAATGGCGATCCCGGCTCGCAGACCGAGCGCTGCGCACGTTCCAGGCTGGCCGGATCGGCCTGGCCGATGGCGGTGTTGAGCAGGGTCGGGCCGAGGCGCGGCCAGATCCGGGCGGGATCGCGCCCGGCGGCGGGACGGCGCCCGGAAGCGGCAGAAGCGTCCTTCACATCATGCGTCGGCATCGGCACAGACTGCCGGTTCCTGCCGTTCCACAACCCTGTTCATGTGACGGGCAGCCTGTTCATTCCAGGTGGTCGCCGGAGTGGACCTCCTGCTGCAAGTAGAGCGGCGCGTGGTCATGCCAGGGAGTCGCCGACAACGCGATGCGTCTACCGAGGTCGGACAGGGCTCGGGTCGTGCGGGGATCGAACGGGTTCAGACCGCTGTCGATGGGGAAGTCGGGCGGGATGGCGGTCCAACGGAACTCGGCCTCGAGGCCCTGGCTGCGCAGCACCTGGGTGCGCAGGGCCAGGTTCTTCAGCGGCGCGATCACCCCAGCCTTCAGCATCATGGTCGAACTGCGCATCAGGCTGCCCCTCCAGTTCGGCTGGACCGTCGTCGGCGGTTCGTGGGTTCGGTTGTTGACCACCACCCAGTGGCGCAGGCGGGCAGGGGTCGCGGGATGGGCCGCATTCCACTCCTGCAGGACATCGACCAGTCCTTGGAGACGGCCGACCGCGATCAATTGCATCAGCACCCCGGCATCGGCCTGCAGCGTGTCATCGATGACCACGGGTTCGAACGCGGCCGGTATGGCGATGGCCGCGCGCTGGATCTGGTACAGCCTGGCAGGATCATCGGCGGCCTTCAGCAGATCCCACAGCCGCAGGATACCGAGGTCGAGATCGGCGGTCGCCACCACCAGCGAACGGTGCTCCGCGCGCTGGGCGCGCAGGGCTGCGGCGATCGTGCTGCTGATCTCGTCACGTATCCGCTCCTCGAGGTCGGTGATGTCGTAGAGCGAATTGCCGCTGACCAGTCCGTAGAAGATATGTTCGCGCGCCCAATCGGTGGAGCTGTTCCGGTAGAGCTCGTCGACGCGTTCGAAGAGTCCGAGGAAGGCGTAGGGGGCGATCAGGGCCCCGGTGCTGATGCCGTTGACCATGTCGAACTCGGGCATCGCACGCGGATCGTCCTTGGGAATCTCCGACCAGGCGCGCAGGAAGCCGGCACCGTAAGCGCCCCAGTCGCCGCCGCCGGACAGCGACAGGATGTCGATCGCTGGTTCGCGGCCGGCAGCCAGGTCGTCCGCGAGCGCCGGAACGACCCGGGCCCGCAGGGTCTGCACCAGTTCGAGGTTCGCCGCCTCTGCCTGATCGAGCCGCCGGTACAGTTCCTCGCTGGGTATGACGGCGCGCCCTCCGGAGCAGCCGGCCGGGAACAGGAGTGATAGCGCCAGCAGGCAGCCGCCGACCAGCCGGGAAGGTCTGTGCATGGTTCCAGGCTATCCGGCCCGGATCCGGTGGAAGACAGCGCGCCCTGCCGGTGGCGCGGCTGGGATGCCGACCATCATGCCCGCCCGATGTCCGACGTTCCACCGCGAAAGCCGAGGCGATATGGGCGTTGGCTGTGGCTCGCGGCGGGAACCGGGCTGGTGGTGCTGTGGCTGGCGCGTGGTCCGCTGCTCAGCCCGGTGGTGGCGCGGATTGCAGCCGCCCGGATCACCGAAGCGACCGGAGCGCAGACGCGGATAGCCCGTGCGAGCGGAGGCTGGATCGGCGACGCCCAGTTCCACGGGGTCGAACTGGCAGGCATGGGATGGCGGGTCCGGGTGCAGCGGATCGAGGCCGAGTACGGGTTCGGCCTCCTGCGTGGCGATGCCGCTGCCCTGCGTTCGCTGTCGCTCTCGGGTGTGGACGCGACGCTCGATCTCGATGGCCTGCCGGCGTCGGGTGGCCAGCAGCCATGGCCGGCCGTGCTGGCGCAGCTGCCCGAGCGACTGCCTCGGCTGCGCCTGGATGGCGATGTCGCTCTGCGGGCCGGCGGCCACCAGTTGCTGCTCGCCGGCCTCGACCTGGCGATCGCCGATGGCAGGGTCCGGCTGGCCAGCCGCCAGATGTCCTTCGACGGCCGGATCTATGCGCTGCCACCGCTCCAGCTCAGCCGGGCGGTGCGCGACAGCCTGCGTCTGGACGAGCCGGTGGAGCTGCCGTTCCAGGGCGGCCTGCGTTGCGACCACCTCGAGCTGACTCTCGGGTCGTCCGCGCAGCAGCTGCTCGCCGACGGCCAGCTTGGGGGTGGAACCTGGCGAGCGCGGTTCGCGGGGGGCACCGCGTCGATCGAGCTGCAGGGGATCGACGTCGCGACCCTGGGTCTCCTGCCACCGGATCTTGGTGCGGTGCTGGTCGATGGCAGCGTCGAGCGCAGTGCGGAAGCCTGGAGGGTGCGCTCGCTGCATGTCGCCGCCAACGGACTGGCGCTCGACGCCTCCACCCTGGTCGAGGCCGGTCCCTGGCGCTGCCGCGAGCTCGTGGCGACGCTGGCTGCCGATCTGGAGAAGCTGCGTCCCGGCCTGCATGGCCGCATCCAGGCGACATTGCGTGGCGATCTCCCGCTTGCCCAGTGGACCCAGGGGAGGCTGGATCTGGCGGTCAGCGGTTCGGACTTCGTGGTCGGCGGCAAGCCATGCGCGCCCCTGCGCCTGGAAGCCCGGCTGGAAGACGGCGCGGTCCGGTTGCAGGCCCTGGACGGAGGATGGGGTGGTTACCCGGTGCGGCTGCAGGCGGGAACCACGGACGAGGCGGTGCCGCAGGCAGCCGCCTGGCGTCTGATGCCACGACCGATCGGTATCGCTGGCGGGGTCGCCACCCTGGCAGCGCATGGTGACGCGGGAGGTTCGGTCGCAGGCGAACTGCGCCTGGATGGCCTGCTGCTGGCTGAGCTTCCCCTCGCTTCCAGCCTGCGCCATGTCCGTGGCACGGTTGCCGGGCAGTTCCGTTTCGACGGCAGGCTGACGGCACCGGACTGGGCGGGCGAGTTGCGCCTGGAGGGGGTCGAAGCCAAGCTGTCGACCGACATTCCGACCATCACGGGCGGTCGGGCGCGCCTCCTCGTCGAACCCGGTCTGTTGACCATCACGGAACTGCACGGCGAGATGGGCGGAGCCGGGATGGACGCCTCGGGTGGCATCAGGCTGGACGGTGCCGGCGGGGACCTCGACCTGGTCTGTCGGGGCAGGAACCTCCTGCTCGTGCAGCGGCCAGACGCGCGCGTGCGTGCCGACCTCGACCTGCGGCTGGGCGGATCATTCGCCTCGCCGCTGCTGTCGGGCGAGGTGGTCGTGACCAGCGCGCTGATCACGCCCGAGCTGCCCGGCGGCGGCCAGGGCGATCTCGGCGACGACCGCATCGTGCTGTTCGAGCTGCCCGATCCGCCGCTATCCACCCTGCGCTTCGCCCTGCAGGTGCGCAGCGCTGCCGCCGATGGCGCCGATCGCGGGGTGCGCGTGGCCACGCGCTGGGGGCGCGGCACCTGCGATCTCGACCTGCGGTTGGGCGGCACCGGCGCCCTGCCCACCCCCGAAGGGCGCGTCTCGGTGCGGGATGGCGTCGCCACCCTGCCGTTCAGCACATTGAAGGTCACGCACGGCGAGCTGGTCTTCCCGCCCGGTGATCCGTTCCAGCCGCGGCTCACCGCCACTGCCGGGGCACGCATCCGCAATTACGACGTGGTGGCCCAGGTCACTGGCACGCTCAGCCAGCCGGTCATCCGCGTCACCGGCAGCGGACTCGACGAGCAGGAGGCGCTGATGCTGCTGACCACCGGCAGCACACCGCGCGAACTGGCCGATCCGCAGAGTCAGAAGGCCGCGCTCGGCCGGGTCGGGGTGTGGCTGGGCCAGGAGGCTTGGCGCGATCTCGAGGGCCTGGATGGCGTCGATGACGGACCGTCTCTGACCGAGCGCGTGGTCATCACGTGGGGCCGCGAGCGCAGCGGCCAGGGGCGGGACACCATCGACACCGAGGTCGAGCTGACCGAACCCGGATCGGATCCGGCCGTGCTGCTGTATGGCGAGCGCGACCGCTACGACCAGTACAACGCCGGCGTCATCCTGCGCCTCTCGTGGGGAGGCGAGGATCCATGAAGCTGTTCCTCATCGTCCTGGTCGTGCTGGCGGCCAGCTGCGCCAGCCAGGCTCGCATCGATGGCGCCCACGAACTGGCTGAACGCGAACTAGTGGCGGCAGCGCGCCGGCCGCTGGCCGCTTATGCCGCGGATGGACGGACCGAGGCCGACCTGATCGATGCCGCCGAGGCGATGCGCGCCCGGCTCGACCGCGAAGGCTATCCGCTGGCCGAGGTCACCGCCGAGGCCGGCTCGCCTCCTGCGTTCTCCGTCGTCGAAGGGCCGCGGGTGGCGCTGGAGGGGATCGACTTCAGCGGCGATACCGGCCTGACGACAGACCAGCTACGGACGGCCGCGGCGGCCGAGCCCTGGTACACCAGTTCGACCGCATCGACGGTGCGCGGCAGGGTGCTTCGGGCGCTGCGTGGAGTCGGGCATCTCCAGGCGACGGTGGCGGATCCGGACGAGGTCTGGTCGGCAGACCGCTTCCGCGTCCGCCTGGCCATCAGCGTGCAGGCGGGGCCTCGGTTCGTCCTCGGGGGGGCCGCCATCGACCTGGTCGCGGACACCGACCCCGGTGGGCGCTGGGACGTCCTGCTCGGCGAACTGTCGCCCCTGCTCGATGCGCCGGGCGTCCCCGTGCTGCCCCGTACGATCGGCAGCATGACGGCCCGTCTGCGCGGCAGGCTCCTCGATCTCGGGCATCTGCAGGCCACGGTCGTGGCCTCGCCGCGCGTGCAGACCGGGTCCAGCCTGGTGGAGGTGTCGTTCGCCATCAGTCCGGGGTCGGTCCATGTGCTGCGCCGGCTCGCGGTCGATGGCGGGATTCGCAGCGCCCCCGGCTTCGTCGCCAGCCGCCTGGGCGAGCTGCAGTCCGGCCGGCCCCTGTCACAGGAGGCGCTGGACCGAGCTGTCACCGCGCTGCTGAGCACCGGCCTGTACCGCCGGGTAGAGGCTGTGCCGACTGCCGGTCCGGCCGCCGCGGACGGCTCCGTCCCCGACGACGTGGTGGTGAGCCTGCGCGAGCTGCCGACCCAGCACGTCGACTTCGCGCTCGGCTGGGGCAGTTACGAACGGCTGCGCGGGGGCGTCAGCTATGTCGATGACCATCTCTTCGGCCAGGGTCTGCGCTTCTCCGCCGGCGTCGAGGCGAGTACCGTCGGCTGGGAGGCCAATGCCTCGCTGGTCGACCCGTTCCGCTTCGGGCCGGGCCGCCGGGTGACCCTCGATGTCGCAGTCCTCGAACGCCGGGAGCCGTCGTTCTCGCATCAGGAGGTGTCGACCGGCCTGAACTCGACCCGCCGGTTCAGGCCGTCCCTCGATCCGGTGCCATGGGAGACCCGGGTCGGCTGGCGCTTCACGCGGTCGGAGGATTATGCCATCGAGGCGGTCGACGGCGGCGAGCAGCCCGAACCCCTCTATACCACCAGCACGCTCAGCTTCGATCTGCGCCGCGACACCCGCGAGCCGCGGGTGTTCGACCCCGACAGGGGCATGCTGTGCCGGGTCGGGGTCGGCTGGAGCGCGCCGGCGCTCGGCGCGACGGTCGATTATGGCGAGCTTTCAGCCGAATGGACCGGCGCCTGGTCGCCAGCGTCGTGGCTGGTCGTCTCCATGCGTGGATCGGCGACCACGCGCAGACCGGGCGTGGTGGATGAGCTGCCGATCGGCGAACGCCTGTTCATGGGCGGTGCCGACACCGTGCGCTCGTTCAGCCAGGACGATCTCGGGCCGCGCGCCGGCAACGGCGAACCGCTGGGCGGGCTGACCGCTGCCGTCGCCAATCTCGAACTGCGCTGGCGCCCGTTCCCTGCGCACCGCGAGATGGAGGTCGCGACCTTCTACGACATCGGCACGGTCGATCCCGACGCCTGGAGACTGTCCGCGCCATGGGCCTCGGGGATCGGCGCCGGACTGCGCTACCGTACGCCGGTCGGTCCGGTGCGATTCGACGTTGCCATGGATCCACGCGACGAACTCGGGGCGGACCAGGACTGGGCCATGCACCTGACCGTGGGCTTCGCGTTCTGATCAGGCCAGCGTCGAACCCTCGACGTATGCGGTCCCGGCTGCGCAAGCCCGCAGGTTCGCGATGGTGGTGCGGGCGATGTCCGCCAGCGCCTCGCGCGTGAGGAAGGCCTGGTGGGCGGTGATCAGGACATTGGGGAAGGTGAGCAGCCGTGCCAGTTCGTCGTCGTGCAGCACCTGACCGGAGAGGTCTTCGAAGAAGATGCCCTCCTCCTCCTCGTAGACGTCGAGCGCCACGCCGCCGAGGTGACCGCTCTTCAGCGCCTCGATCAACGCGGTGGTGTCGATCAGGGCCCCGCGGCTGACGTTGACCAGGAAGGCCCCCGGCTTCATCAGCGCCAAGGTCTCCTGGCGGATGAGGTGCTGGGTGGCGGGCATGAGCGGGATGTGCAGCGAGATGACGTCGCTGCGCTGGGCCAGGATCGAGGCATCGACGTATGTAATGCCGTGCTGGGAGGCCCAGTTCTGATCCGCATGCGGATCGAAGGCCAGCACCTGCATGCCGAAACCGCGCAGGATCTGTGCGACGATGCGCCCGATCCGACCGGTACCGATGACGCCGGCGGTCTTGCCATGCAGGTCGAAGCCGACCAGTCCGGTGAGGGTGAAGTTGAGGTCGCGCACGCGGTTGCTGGCGCGCGGAATCTTGCGGTTGAGAGCGAGCAGCAGGGCGATGGCGTGTTCAGCGACTGCGTAGGGCGAGTAGGCCGGGACGCGGGAGACGGCGATGCCCAGTTCCTTGGCGGCGGTCAGGTCGACCTGATTGTAGCCGGCGCAGCGCAGGGCGACCAGCCGCACGCCCTGGGCCTTCAGTTCTCCCAGGCAGGGCCGGTCGAGCACATCGTTCACGAACGCGCAGACCGCTGTTGCACCCGCGGCCGTCGTCGCCGTCTGCCGGCTCAGCCGAAAGTCGAGGAAGCGCCAGTCGATGTCGTCGGCTTGGAGGTGCTCGCGATCGTAGGGCTTGCTGTCGTAGACGGCGACGATGGTCATGATGGTCCATCTGCGCCGGATGGGGCCCGTGTCAAATGCGAAACGCCGAGAGATGAACCATGCCGGCGCCGGTCCATGGCCAGGAGGTGCGGCGTGCCAGCGGGTGCGGTCCGACGCTCAGCGCCTGACCACCATGCGGTAGAACACCGGCACCAGGAACACCGCCAGCACGGTGGCCGCCAGCATGCCGCCGAACACGCCGATGCCGATCGAGACGCGGCCGGCGGCGCCGGCGCCGCTGGAGAGGATCAGCGGCACGACGCCGAGGATGAAGGCCAGCGAGGTCATCAGGATCGGGCGGAAGCGCAGCTTCGCCGCCACCTCGGCCGCCTCGAGCACCGGCTTGCCGGCCCGTGACTGCTCGGCGGCGAACTCGACGATGAGGATGGCGTTCTTGCAGGCGAGGCCGACCAGCACCAGCAAGCCGATCTGCACGTAGATGTTCATGTCCAGACCGACCAGCCAGCAGGCGGCCAGGGCGCCGAACAGGCCGAGCGGCACAGACAGGGCGACGGCGAAGGGCAGGCGGAAGCTCTCATACTGCGCCGAAAGGATGAGGAAGACGACGATCAGGCCGAGGATGAGGATCGGTGCCAGTTGACTGCCGGCGAGGCGCTCCTGCAGCGAGGCGCCGGACCAGGCGATGGCGTAGCCGTCGGGCATCTCCCGCATGCACGCCTCGATCGCCTGCATCACCTGGCCGGTGGAATGGCCCGGCGCGGCGGCGACGGTGAACTGGATGGCCGGGAAGTTGGTGAAGCGGGTCACCAGGTTGGGACCGGGTTGCCACTCGCGCGTCACCACTGCCGACAGCGGCACCAGGTCGCCGTGGCTGTTGCGTACATAGATACGGTCGATGGCCTCCGGGGTGGCGCGGAATTCGGGCTCGGCCTGCAACTGCACCTTCCACACGCGGCCGAACTTGGTGAAGTCGTTGACGTACAGCGAGCCGAGCTGGGTCTGCAGCGCGGAGTAGACCTGGTCGAGGCTGAGCCCCATCGACTTGGCGCGCTCTGGATCGACATCGATGCGCAGCAGGGGCTGGGTGTAGGTGATGACGGTGTTGGGGCCGCTGCATTCCGGCCGCTTGGCAAGCAGTTCCTTCAACTTGTCGCTGGCGTCGGTCAGGCCGGCTAGGCCGTGGTCGCCCTGGTCCTGGAGCCAGAACTCGCTGCCGACACGCGTGCCGAGGCCGATCACCGGCGGCGGGTTGAAGGGCAGGAACACGCCGCGCCTGTCGTCCTTGAACGCCATGTAGGCGCGGGTGAGTAGGCCACGCAGGCCGACATCGACGCCATCGATGGGCTTGGCGCGTTCGGCCCACGGCTTCAGCGGGACGAAGATGGTGGTGGCGCTGGATGCGTTGGCGCCGCCACCGAGCATGTTCATGCCGCCGAGGGTGATGACATGGGCCACGGCCGGGTCGGCCTGGAAGTGGGCCTCGATGTCGCGCACCATGGCGTCGTTGCGCTCAAGCGAGGCGCCCTCGGGCAGCATCGCGCACGAGACGATGTACCCCTGATCCTCGGGTGGGATGAAACCGCCCGGCACCTGCTTGAAGAGCTGCCAGGTGGCCAGGCACAGCACCGCGAACACCGCCAGGCCGACCACGGCGTGGCGCAGCAGCCAGCGCACGATGCCGGTGTAGCCGTCGGTCATGCGCCCGAAGCCGGCATCGAACCAGCGGAACCAGATCGGCTTCACGCCATGCGAGGGTTTGAGCAACAGCACGCACAAGGCTGGCGACAGGGTCAAGGCGACCAGGCCGGAGATCGCCACCGACAGGGCGATGGTCAAGGCGAACTGCTGGTAGAAGCGACCGGTGAGGCCGTCGATGAAGGCGACCGGCACGAACACCGCCGACAGCACCAGGACGATGGCGACCACCGGCCCGCTGACCTCGGCCATGGCCTGGATGGTGGAGTCGCGCACGTTCTTGCCGGTCTCGTGCATGATCCGTTCGACGTTCTCGACCACGACGATGGCGTCATCGACGACGATGCCGATGGCCAGCACCAAGCCGAACAGGGTGAGCACGTTGATCGAGAAGCCGAGCATCAGCAGGCCGGCGAAGGTGCCGATCACCGCCACCGGCACCGCCAGCAGGGGCACCAGGGTGGCGCGGAAGTTCTGCAGGAAGATGTACACCACCACGATGACCAGGACGATCGCCTCCAGCAGGGTGTGGATCACCGCGGAGATCGATTCGCCGACGAAGATGGTGGTATCGAACGGCACCTCGTAGCGCACGCCCTCGGGGAAGGTCTTCGCCGCCTCGTCGAGTGCAGCGCGCACCCTGGCGGCTGTATCCAGGGCGTTGGCGCCGTCCTGCAGGTAGACGATCAGGAAGGTGGTGTCCTTGCCATCGAAGCGGCTGAACGAGTCGTACGAACTGCTGCCCAGCTCGACCCGGCCCACATCGCTGATGCGGGTGGTCGCCCCATCGGTGTCGGCACGCAGGATGATGGCGGCGAACTGCTCGGGCGCGTCGAGGCGGCCCTTGGTGGTCACCGGCACGGTGAGCTGCACCTCGGGTCCGCCTGGTCGTTGGCCGATGCGGCCGGCTGCGTAGAGGCCGTTCTGCTCCTGGATGGCCTTCTGCACGTCGCCCACCGTCAGGCCCTTGGCCGCCAGTTTGTCCGGATCCAGCCACACCCGCATCGCGTATTCGCCTGCGCCGTAGACGAGGGAGTCGCCCACGCCAGGGACACGCTTGACCTTGTCGAGCAGATTGATGGTCGCGTAATTGGACAGGAAGAGCTGATCGTAGCGCGGGTCGTCGGCGACCAGGGCGCTCATCAGCAGGATGTTGCTGCTCTTCTTGAGGACGGTGATGCCCTGGCGTCGCACCTCCTCGGGCAAGCGCGGAGCCGCCTGGTTCACGCGGTTCTGCACATCGACCTGGGCGATGTCGAGGTTGGCGCCGATGGCGAAGGTGACGACGATCGACAGGCGACCGTCGTTGCCGGCTGTGCTCTGGAAGTAGAGCAGGTCCTTGGCGCCGGAGAGCTGCTGCTCGATCGGAGCCGCCACCGTCTCCGACAGCAGCTTGGCGTCGGCGCCGGGGTAGACGGCGCTGACCGAGATGGTCGGCGGCACCACCTCCGGGAACATGGCGACCGGCAGCCCCTTGATGGCCAGGGTGCCGCCAAGGACGATGAGTATCGACAGGACCGAGGCGAAGATCGGCCGATCAATGAAGAACTTGGAGAACATCGGTGTTTTCCGCCGATCAGGGCTTGGCCGCAGGGGCTGTTTCGGCGGGCTTGGCCGCAGGCTGCCAGGCCGTGGCCTTCACCGGGGCGCCGGCGCGCACCTTCTGCAGGCCGTCGACGATCAGTTCGTCGCCCGCCTGCAGGCCTTCACGCACCTCCCAGCGGTCGCCGAACCACTCGCCCATCACCACCGGGCGGACCTCGGCCTTGCCGTCCTTGAGCACGTAGACGCTGGCGCCGGTCGGGCTCTGCAGCACGGCCGACTGCGGCACAAGGATGTAGCCCACGCCGGTGGCGCCGGTGACCGTCACGCGGATGAACTGGCCGGCGCGCAGCCGGCCTTCCGGGTTGGGGAAGCTGGCGTTGATCAGGGCGGTGCCGGTCTCGGGGCGGATGCGCACGTCGCGGAAGCCGAGCTTGCCCGTCTCGGGCAGTTCGCTGCCGTCGACCAGACGGGCCTTGAGCAGCAGGTGGTCGGTGCCGGGGTTGCGCATGCGGCCGGCGGTGATCTCGGAACGCCAGCGGACCAGTTCGGCCTCGCTGACAGTGAACTCCACCGAGATGGGATCGACGCGGTCGATGGTCGCCAGCACGCCGGTCTGCGGCGAGATCAGGGTGCCGGGATCGGCCGCCGCCTTGCTGACCAACCCGGCGAAGGGGGCCTTGATGATGGTGAAGGACAGGTCGAGCTCGGCCTTGACCAGGGCCGCCTTGGCGGCGTCGCGGTCGGCGTTGGCGGCCAGGCTGGCGGCGGTGGCGGCATCAAGGTCGGCCTGCGAGGCGGCGCCGGCCTTGGCCAGCGGAGCGGTACGCTTGAGGTCGGCTGCCGTCTTGGCGACCTGGGCTTCCGCCTGGGCCAGCCTCGCCTTGGCGCTGTCGACGGCGGCCTGGAATTCACGCGGGTCGAGCTTGAACAGGAGGTCGTCCTCCTTGACCGGTACGCCCTCCTTGTAGGGGCGCTCGACCAGGATGCCGGTGACGCGGGCGAGCAGCTGCACCGAGCGGTCGGGGGTGGTGCGGCCGACGTAGGTCGGAGCGAGTGGGACGTCCTCGGCCGTCAGCTTCAGGACGCGCACCTCGGGCGGACCGGCAGCGGGCGGGGCCGGCGGCTTGCCGCAGGCGGCGAGGAGGACGAGGACGGTGAGCGCTGCGGTGCGGATCATGGCTTGGCCTGGGGGGCGGTGACGACCGTGGAGGCGGGCAGGGCATCGTCGGGTGCTGGCGGGGGTGGCTCGAAGCCGCCACCCAGGGCGAGATGCAGATCGACCCGGTTGGTCAGCCGTTCGACCCGCATCGCCACGGCGGCGAGGCGGGCGTCCAGGGTGCGCGCCTGGACCAGGATGAGGGCCAACTGGTCGATCGCCCCGGCTTCGTAACGCAGGGTGGCGAGACGCTCGGCCTCGGCCTGCTCGGTGGCGGCGGTCTCGGTCAGGGCGACGCGCTCGGCCAGCCGGTTGTCCTCGGCCAGGGTCTCCTCCACTTCGCGGAAGGCCTTGAGCGCGGCGCCGCCATAGCTGGCCAGGGCCTCCTTCTGCTTCGCCGTCTCGATGGTGACCTGCTCCTTCAGCCGGCCGCCGTCGAAGATCGGACCCACCAGGTTGCCGGCGACGTTCCAGAACAGATCGTCGAGGGAGAGGCTCCGGAACTCCTGCGATGACACGCCGCCGTTGGCGGTGATGGATAGGCGCGGCAGGCGGGCGGCCTTCGCGCTCTCGACCTGGTTGAAGGCGGCTGCGACGCGACGCGTCGCGGCGATCAGGTCGGGGCGGCGTTCGAGCAGTTGGCTGGGCAGGCCGGCCGGAGGGCTGGCCGGCAGCTTCGGCAGCACGGCCGATGGGGTCAACTCGGCACGTGGATAGCGGCCGAGCAGCAGTTCCAGCGAACGGGCGGCCCGCTCGCGACCGCTGCGCGCCTTGCGCACGCTGTCCTCGGCGGTCGCCCTGGTGGCCCTGGCCAGGGCGCTGTCATAAGCGGTGGCGCGGCCGTTCTGCTCGCGCAGCGCGGTCAGCTCGACGTTCCGCTTCTGCAGGTCGGCGTAGGCGATGGCGATGCGCTCCTGTTGCTCGGCCTGGACGCACAGGAACCACCCTTTGGCAACTGAGGCGGCGAGCGACTGGCGGGCGAACTCGAGATCCGCAGCGCGCGAGGCGAACTGCTCCTGCGCCGCCCGTTGGGCCGAGGACAGGCGGCCCCAGACGTCGAGCTCCCACGACAGGGTCAGGCCGGCACCCATCTTGTCGGTGCGGGCTGAGCTGTTGCTGGTGCCGGCGCTCTGGGCCCCGACCGCGTAGCCGACCTGCGGCATGAGGTCGGCGCCGGCCTGACGGGCCTGCGCGGCGGCCTGTTCGAGGCGGGCCCGGGAGGCTGCGAGATCGCGGTTCTTCTCCTGCGCCTCAGCGACCAGGGCGAGCAGCACGGGTTCGTCGAAGGCGGCGAGCCAGCCATCCTGCACCGTGCCGGGATCGGCGACCGGGCTGACGAACTGCTCCGGCGGCTTGTCGGGCAGGGCACCTGTGGTCAGTTCCGCGTCTGGCGGGGTGTCCCGGGCGCAGGCGGCGAGGGCCAGCAGCAGAGTCAGGATGAGAGTCCGGTCGGTCGGCATGCGCGGGAACCCTAGGAGGATGGGGGATATGACCGGGGGGAGGGCGCTCAAGCGAGGAAGCCTCCAGACAGACGCTTCCCGCTTGGAGCGCATGGCGGTGGTCGCATCATGCCCCGCCGCATGAGCGTGTCCCACCTGGCAGTGATCGATGGCGCCGCCATCGGCTGGTCCGATCCGGCGGAGCCGGTGGCGAAGCACTGCGTCTGCATGCGACCGAGGCGCTGGGCATGACGCAGCCTCCGGACATCCTCGGCAATCTGCTCGAGCGCCTGTGCCAGGCCGAGGACCTGCCCGCCCGCATCGACGCCTTCGCCGAGTTGAACGCCTGGACCAGGCATGGCTCAGTCAAGTGGGAGATCCTCTCCGATCCGGATCAGACGGCAGCGATGTCGGATCGGCTGTCGCGGCTGGCCCTCACCTTGCATGGCGACGGGCTTCTGCGCGAGCGCTTCAACCGAGCCATCGCCGCCATCCTGGCCGAATCCGATGGCACCAACCTGTTCGGCGTGGCAGGGATCCCGGTCGAGCGCGGCTTCCTCGCCGAGGCCAGCGACCGCATCCTGGCGCAGGTCCTGCCGCGACCGCGCGATGACCACGACCTTGCCCGGGTGCTGCGCCGGCTGTTTCCCAGCGAGGCGGCGGTGCGCCGTTTCGAGCACATGCCGGACGCGTCGTTCCACATCCTGATCCAGGCCTTCGCGCCCGAGGAGCAACCGGAGCAGTGGCTGCCCATCCGCCGCGCCTTCGCCGACGGTTTCCGTATCCTCGCGCTCCGCACCGCCAGCCACGGACTCGAGCCCCGGCTGCGCGAACGCGGCGAAGCGGTGCGCGTGTCCGACGATCCCTTCCTGCGCCTGCAGCGCTCGTCCGAGACCCTGGTGGCGGCCTGGGAGGCGTGCGGCGATCCGCTGCCGCACGCTCCGGCCTGGCGCGACGATGTCGCCGGCTGCCAGCGCCGCCTGGCTGGAGTGCGCGCCCATCTCGAGGACGGTGGCGTCAACGTCGACATCGTCTTCGCCATCGATGTGATCGAGCGCTGCCTGGTGCGCATGCAGGATATGGTCGCGATCATGCTGGCCGAGCCTGGGGTGGACCGGTCGCGTGCGCTGCATGCCCTGCTCGCCCGGCTGATCCTGCGCCATCATCAGGATCGCAGCGTCGGGCAGCTCGCTGCCGCCAACCTGCGCCTGCTGCACCGCCGCATCGTCGACCGCAGCGGTGAGGTTGGCGGCCACTATATCGCCGGAAGCACCGCGGAATACCGCCATATCTGGCTCGCCTCGATGGGCGGCGGCATCCTCACCACGGCGACTGCGGCGGTGAAGCTCGCCATCCACCACCTCGCGCATGTCGCGCATGTCGCGCCGGCGGCAACCGGCATGCTCTTCGGCCTGAACTACGCGGCCAGCTTCGTCGCCATGCAGCATCTGGGTCTGATGCTGGCCACCAAGCAGCCGGCGATGACCGCCGCGGCCTTGGCGGGCGTCCTGCGCGGCAGTTCCGGCTCCGACCGCATCGAGCACGTGGTCGACCAGGCGGCTGCGATCTGCTCGAGCCAGCTGGCGGCGGCGGCCGGCAACGTGCTGATGGTCTCCGCCGGGGCAGTGGCGATGGATACGCTGTGGCGGCTGATGACCGGCCACCACTGGGTCCAGGCTGAGGAGGTCGAAGGCCTGTACCGCAGCCTGAGCCCGATCGCCAGCGGCACGATCTTCTATGCGGCGGTCACCGGCGTGGTCCTGTGGGCGAGCAGCATCATCGGTGGCTGGGTCGACAATTTCGCGGTCTACCACCGCATCCCCCAGGGCATCGCCGAGCATCCCTTGGGATCGCGTATGGGGCGCGCCCGGCTGGCCCGTTGGGGCGAGACGGTGCGCAGGCACGCCTCCGGCTGGGGCACGAACATCAGCCTCGGCTTCATGCTGGGTATGCTGCCTGCCTTCGGGTCGTTTCTCGGGATGCCGCTCGATGTCCGTCATGTCACGCTGAATTCCGGCATGTTCGCCTTCGCCGTCTGCGCCCATGACGGGCCGCTCCTGTCGTGGGAGGCGATCTGGGCGGTGGCCGGCATCGCGTGCATGTTCGTGCTCAACCTGTCGGTCAGCTTCGGCCTGTCGCTGTTCACCGCCTCCCGTGCCTTCGAGCTGCCGTTGGCCGACCTGCTGCTGGTGCTGCGCGGCATCGCCCTGCGGCTGCTGCGCCGGCCGCACCAGTTCGTGCTGCCGCCGCAAGGCGGGCGCCCGCACGCCTGACGTCCGGGACGGCCCGGGCAAGTCCCGTTCGGAGGGTGGATGGACGGCGCCGCACGCCCGCGATGATGCCCGCATCATGGCCCCACCCAAGGTGCTCTACGAGATCAACTGCGCCGCCTGGCTCGACGACCTGGCGGCGCGCCTGCGCCGGCCGGTGGCGCTCGACAGCGTGCCGGACCGTTGCTGGGCCGAGATCGCCGAACTCGGCGCTGATGCCGTGTGGCTGATGGGTGTGTGGGAGCGCAGCCCGGTCGCGGCCGGCATCGCGCGCCGGCATCCGGCCTTCGCCGCCGACCGAGCCGCGCTGCCCTGGGCCGACAGGCAGGATGTCTGCGGCTCGGCCTATGCCGTGCGTTCGTGGCGCGTCGATCCCCGTTTCGGTGGCGACGCCGCCTTGGCCACGGCGCGCATCGCCATGGAACGTCACCGGCTCCGCCTGTGGCTCGACTGGATCCCCAACCATGTCGCGCCCGACCACCCCTGGGTACGCTGGGCGGTGCCAGGCGGCGAAGGTGTGGATGGGCTCCGGGTCGAGGGCCGTGTGGTCGCCAACGGCAAGGATCCGTTCTTCCCCGCCTGGCCTGACACGGTGCAGCTCGACCTCAACCACCCAGGCCTGCGCGCCGCCGCGGGCGAGGAACTGGCCCGTCTGTCGCGGCTGTGCGATGGCGTCCGCTGTGACATGGCCATGCTGGCGCTCAAGGATGTCTTCGCCCGCACCTGGGGGAGTCGTCCGACCCCGCCGGCGCATACGGGCTACTGGCCGCAGGTGCTCGGGTCCGCCCGACGGCACGCCACCGGCTTCGGCAGCATCGCAGAGGCCTACTGGGGCCGCGAGGAGGATCTGCTCCACCAGGGTTTCGATGCCGCCTATGACAAGGACCTCTACGACGCCCTGCGCCAGGGCGATGCGGCAGCCGTGCGCGACCGCGCGCATGCCTCGCCATGCGCCGTGCGCTTCCTCGAGAACCATGACGAGCCGCGCTGTGCCAGCGCCTTCCCGGAACCACGCCGCCGGGCCGCCGCAGCCGTCCTCGCCACGTTGCCCGGCATCTGGCTCTTCCATGCCGGGCAGGAGCACGGCCATCGCACACGCGTGCCCGTGACCCTGGCCAAGGGCGGACGCGAGCCCCTGGATCCGGCCGAGCGCGTCCGCTGGCGTGCACTGGTGCAGCTGCGACGCGAACCGGCGATGGCCGGCGAGTGGCGCATGCTGGAGACGAACGGCTGGCCGGACAACCAGAGCTGCCGCAACCTGCTGGCGTGGCAGTGGGAGGGGGCTGGGCAGCGCCTGCTGACCGTGGTCAACTGGTCGGACAGGCGCAGCCAGGGCCTGGTCCGGCATGGCCAAGACGGCAGGCAGCGCTGGGTCGAAGCGCGGGACGGTGGTGTGCTGGAGCGCGAGGGGGCTGACCTGTTCGTCGATCTGGAGCCCTGGGGGAGCCACATCCTCGCGGGCTGAAGCCCGCGGTCCTGGGGGCTTGGTGGCAGCCGGATCGGGCCTATCCTGCCCGGCTCATGGAATCCTATCTGGCAGTGGTCATCGCTGTGGTCGTCGGCGCCGTCGCCTGGATCGTCTCCAAAGTGCGCACCACGGCGGCTTTACGGCTGGATCACGAACGCGCCTTGCAGGCCCGCACGGCCCAACTGATCGGCGAGGCGCAGGCCAAGGCGACGGCCAGCGCCGAGCAGGCCCTGGCCGCCGAGCGGGCCAAGCTGGCCGCTGAGCAGCGCAAGCTGGCCGCTGAGCAGGAGTCCGCGGCCGAGATCGAGGCCCGGGCGCTGAAGCGCGAGTCGGCAGTGAAGGCCCGCGACGGCGAACTGGCCGTGCGCGAGCGCGGCATCGCCGCCCGCGAGGACTCGCTCGACCGCAAGCTGGGCGTGCTCGACGAGCGCGACAGCAAGCTGCGGGCGCGCGAGGAGGAGGGCGAGCGCGAGCGCGTCCGCCTGCGTGAGCGCGAGACTGCCGTCGCTGCTGGCGAGGCACGCATCGATGCCGAGCTGGCGCGGGTCGCCGGGCTGAGCGCCGAGGACGCCAAGTCCGAACTGATGGCCAAGCTCGACGCCTCGCTCGCCACCGAGCAGAACGCGCGCATCGCCCTGCGCGAGAAGGCCTTCCACGAACGCGCCAAGGATCTCGGCATCGAGATCGTCTCGCGCGCGGTGCAGCGCTACGCCGCCGAGCACACCGCCGAGACCACCTCGGCGCGCATCCAGCTGCCGAGCGAGGAGTACAAGGGCCGCATCATCGGCAAGGAAGGCCGCAACATCAAGGCGTTCGAGCAGGCTGCTGGCGTCGACGTGATCATCGACGAGGCGCCCGACCTGATCCACATCTCGTGCTTCGACCCGGTCCGTCGCGAGGTCGCCGTGCGCACGCTCAAGCGCCTGATCGAGGACGGCCGCATCCAGCCAGCGCGCATCGAGGAGGAGCTGGCCAAGGTGCGCGGCGAACTCGACCGCGAGCTGATCCGGCTCGGCGAGGAGGCGGCCTACACCTGCGAGGTCAGCGGCCTGCACCCGCAGATCATCAAGCTGCTGGGCAAGCTGCACTTCCGCACCAGCTACGGCCAGAACGTGCTGGTCCACACCCAGGAGGTCGCCTTCCTCTGCGGGGCGATGTCCGCCGACCTCGGCCTCGATCCCCGCCTCGGCCGGCGCTGCGGCCTGCTGCACGACATCGGCAAGGCGATCGATCACGAGCAGGAGGGCAGCCACCCGCAGTTGGGCTACGAGGCGCTGAAGCGCTTCGGCGAGAGCGAGACGGTGGCCAACGCCGCGCTGGCGCACCATGAGGGCCATGATCCGCTGACCCCGTACACCGTGCTCGCCGCCGCTGCCGACGCGATCAGCGCCGCCCGCCCCGGTGCGCGCCGCGCCAACATGGAGCAGTACCTCAAACGCCTGGCCCAGCTCGAGGACATCGCGGTGAAGTTCCCCGGCGTGCAGAAGGCCTATGCCATCCAGGCCGGTCGCGAACTGCGCGTCATCGTCAACCAGCATACGGTGCCCGACGGCGAGCTCGCCAAGATGGGGCGCGACATCACCCGTGCCATCGCTGACCAAGTGGCGTTCCCCGGTGAGGTCAAAGTCACTTTGATACGTGAGACCCGGCATGTGGCTGTGGCCAGGTGATCATTGCCCCCAGGGGTCAGGGGTTAGGGGTTAGGGTCGTAGGATGCGGACGCAGCCCTGTCCTGGTTGTTTCCCATATACGCGATCCATCCTCACCCTCGCCCAGCGTTTCGCGTCACGACCCTAACCCCTAACCCCTTACCCCTGTGGCAATGACGATCGACGATCCGATCCTCTCCTGGACCGAGGCCGCGTTCCCGCGCACCCTGCTGTGGGACGACGCCGGCGTGGTCCTGGCCGAGGGCGTCGCCTGGGAGGCCAGCGCCAGCGGGCCGGGCCGCGGCATGCGCCTGAGCCGCGCCTTGGGACGGCTCGAAGGCCAGCGCGGGCAGCTGCCGCATGTCATGGGCGCGCTCGCCTTCGAGGACGCCGGGCCGGTCGGCTCGCCGTGGGGCGCGGTGCCGGGCGCGCGGCTGTGGCTGCCCTCGCGGCTGCGCATCGAACGCGATGGCGTGACGATCGATCAGGTCGAAGGAACGATGTCGTCCCCGGCGAAAGCCGCGCCGGCGCCCTGGCCGCATACGCCGACCGGCTTCAAGGACATGGTCGAGGACGCCGCCGGGCTGATCCGCGACGGCGCCTTCCGCAAGGTGGTGGTGGCGCGCGCCGTCGACCACCACCTGCCGGCGGACCACCGCGACGACATCGCCCTGGCCCGGCTCAAGGCCAACGCCGGCACCGGCGCCTGCGTCTACGCCCAGGACCTGCCGGATGGCGGCCTGTTCCTCGGCGCCACGCCGGAACTGCTGCTCGCGGCCCGCGGCCACGTCGTCGAAACGCACGCCCTGGCCGGCACCTGCGAGGCGAGCGACGACGAGGAGACCGATCTGGCGCGCATCTCCGCCCTGGTCGCCTCGACCAAGGAGCGCAAGGAGCACGGCCTGGTGGTCGAGCACCTCGTCGCCTGCCTGCGCCCGCGCTGCCGCCCGTTCGCGGTCGAGGCCAGCCCGCATGCGCGGCGCTGCGGCGGCGTGTACCATCTCGAGACCCGGCTCGCCGCCGAACTCGCCGACCCCGACTACCTCGACGCCATCGCCGCGCTGCACCCGACCCCGGCGACCTGCGGCCTGCCGTCCTCTGCCGCCGCCAGCTGGCTGGCCCGCCACGAGCGCCTGCGCCGCGGCCTGTACTGCGGTGCGCTGGGCTGGATCGCACCCGACTCCTGCCGCGCCATCGTCCCGCTGCGCGGCGCGCTGCTGTCGCCGGACCGCAAGCTGGCCCGCGTCTTCGCCGGCTGCGGCGTGGTCGAGACCTCCGACCCGCAGCTCGAGTACGAGGAGACGGAGCTGAAGCTGAAGCTGATCCGGCACTCGCTCCGCGTCGGTCATGCCTGACGCGAACCTGAACGCGTGGTGGGGTCGGCATCTCGCCGAGGGGCTGGATCGCGCCGGCTGCCGCCACGTCGTCCTCTGCCCCGGTTCGCGCAACAGCCCGCTGCTCTTCGCCCTGGCCACGGTGTTCGCCGGCCGGCTGACGACGCATTGGGACGAGCGCGGCGCGGCCTTCTTCGCCCTCGGCATGGCCAAGGCCGAGCGCGCCCCGGTGGCGGTGTGCGTGACCAGCGGCACGGCGGCCGCCAACCTGCTGCCGGCGGTGTGCGAGGCTGACGCCGCCGGCGTGCCGCTGGTGCTGCTCACCGCCGACCGCCCGCCCGAGCTGCACGGCTGCGGCGCGCCGCAGACCATGACCCAGACCGGCCTGTTCGGCGTCTTCGCCGACGAGGTCGTGATCGGCGAGGCGGCGGCCGAGGACGCGGCGCTGCAGCGCCTGCGCACCGGCATCGCAGCCGTGGCGAACGCCCGCCGGCCGGTGCACCTCAACGTCCCGCTGCGCGACCCGCTGCCGCCGATCCCCGATGGCTGGACCTGCCCGCCGGTGGCCGAGCTACTCCCGGGAGCGCCGAGACGCTGGCATCATCCCTGGTTGCCCATCTCGCCCAGGCCACCGGCTTCCCGGTCCTGGCCGACGCCTGCAGCGGCCTGCGTCGGCTGGACATGCCGCATCTCGCCGCCTGCCCTGACGCGCTCTACGCCCGTCCGCCGGGCGAGCCCGACGTCATCATCCGCATCGGACCCCCGCCGCTGACCCGTACCGGCTACGAATGGCTGGCCCGGCAGCGGTGTCCGCAGATCGTCCTCGGCGGACCGCGCAACGACGACTTCATCGGCAGCGCCACCCATCGCCTGGTCGATCCCGACAGCCTCGCCATCGACCGTCTGATCGCCGTCCTCGGCCGTGCCGACGAGCCATGGACCGCCCTGTGGCGCAACCACCTGCCGGTCGTCAGCGGCTGGAACGCCACCGCTGCGACAGCCGTCGTCTGTTCCGCCGCAGCCGATCTGCTGTGGCTGGCGAGCAGCATGCCGGTGCGCGACGCCAACCTGGTGCTGCCCCCGGGCGATCGTCGGGTGCTGTGCAATCGCGGGCTCAACGGCATCGACGGCACCATCGCCAGCTTCCTCGGTGCCAGCCGCGGCCGGCGCGGCATCTGCCTGATCGGCGATCTCGCCTGCCTGCACGATCTCAATTCGCTCGCCCTGGCTGGCGGCGAGGGCGCGATCGTCGTGCTCAACAACGGCGGCGGCGCGATCTTCGACTTCCTGCCGGTGGCGCAGGTTGCCGGGTACCGGCAGCTCGTCCGCACCGACCACGAGCTCGATTTCGCGCATGCCGCAGCCCAGTTCCGCCTGCCGTATGTGCGCTGCGACAAGGCCTCCAGCCTCGCCGCCGCCCTGCAGCGCCCCGGCCTGGGCCTGATCGAATGTGATCTGCGCGGCAGCGATGGCGTCGCTGCCCATCGCGCCGCCCTGGCCAGTGCGACGGCATGAGCGTCACGCGGAGCGAGGTCGGCGGCTATGAGGCCTTCACCGTCGCCGGAGGCCGGCTGCGGGCGACCTGCCTGCCGGGACGAGGTGCTCATCTGACGTCGCTGCTCGCCGGTGGTCACGAATGGCTGTGGGCGCCGCCTGGGGGTCCGAGACTGGCCCCGGTCGGTTCAGACAGCGATTTCAAGCCGCATCGTGAAGGATGCGACGACTGCTTCCCGACCATCACCGAGGATGTGGTCCTGGGCGTGCATTACGAGGATCACGGCCTGGTCTGGCACCGCCCCTGGCGCGTCCTTTCCGCGGTGGAGCGACTGCATCTGGCGATCGACCTGCCCACCTGCGGCCTGACGTGCGAACGCATCATCGCTCCGGACGGCGACGGCCTGCGCCTGGAATGGCGCATCCGCAATCGCGCCGCCCATGCGGTTCCCTACCTGTGGTCCTGGCATCCGCTGTTCGCCTGGCATCCCGGTGACCGGCTCGAGCTGCCGGGAGCGGCCCTGGTCCGCCTGCGCCTGCACCGCAGGCGCGAGGACCTCAGCTGGCCAGATCCCGCACCGGGTTACGACCTGTCGGCGGGCGAGATCGGTTCCGACACCGCGCTGAAGGGGTTCGTGCCAGACCGCGCCTCGGCCATCCTGCGCAGCGGCGGCAGCAGCCTGACGATGCGGTGGGATCCGCTCGTCCTGCCGTGGACCGGTGTCTACATCAACCGGCTGCCAGGGGAGGAGCAATGGGCGCTCGAGCCGACCAACGTGTGCGCTGATCGGCTCAGCCGCATGGCTGCCGTTCCACCCACGGCACGGCTGCCGGCGCATGGCGAACGGTGCTGGACGATCCGCCTGCAGCCAGGCCGGACCTGAGGATCAGCGCGAGGCTGGGGCACCGAAGCGGAAGGTCTGCGACCAGCGCCGGGACTCGCCGGGACGGAGGACGAAGCGCACGAAGAACTCGGGGCACAGCGCCGTGCGTTCGGCGTAGAGCGCGATCTTGGCCGGGGTCGTGTCGCCGGACAGCTCCAGCCAGGCTCCGGCGTTGGCGATGCGCAGGCTGGCCGCGCCGGGGGTCCCGGGCAGGCCATCGATGGCGGTATGCACATGCCCAGCCGGCTCCTCGAGCAGCCGCAAGGTCGCGCCTTCGACCGCCAGCGACCGGTGCGCCGCCGTCACCGGGGCGGCGTAGGTCAGCGAGTAACCGGGACCGATCGGCTTGCCATCGAAGATGATCATGGCGTGGTTGTAGTGCTCGACCGGGAGTTCGACGGCTCCGGTGTTGCGCAGTTCGCGATCGATGGCGAAGCCGTCCCCGTCTGGCAGGAGGCGGATGGTGCGGGAGCCGTGCACCGCGAACGCGCCAGCCTTCGCGTCGTGGCTGCAGGTGATGGCCTCCGGCGCCTCGACGACCGTCCAGGTCGCCCAGCTGGCAACTTCATAGGGCAGGCGGAAGAGGTATCCCTTGCGGTTCGGCCGGATCAGCGCGCCCACGCCGATCTTCAGGAATTGACCGCCGTCGGCGGCCTCGGCGAAACCGGGAGGAGAGGCGAGATGGAACTCCTCCGGGGCTCCGGCGGCGCCATCGTGGGCTTCGGGCCGGTGCGGCGGCTTGAGCAGGCCGAAGAAGGTGTGGCCGCGCAGGCTCGCCTGGGTGACGATGCCGCCGTGGTCGAAGCGGATGCCCCGGTAATGTCCGGCTGCACGATCAGGCAGGGCGAGGTCGATGCGCAGGTCGCCACGCGTCAGGGTGCGCAGGGAGCCTTCGCCGGCGACCAGTCCGACGGCGCAGGCGACGAGCAGGGCGAGGACAGCGGCGTGACGGAGATGGCGCATGCCGCCAGCATGCACAGCGAAGCTAATCGATCCACATCTCGTCATCGCAGGACGAGAAACGGGCTATCGGCAGGCCTGCCGGCCAGGCTGCAGGGGGCGCCACCAGCAGGCCTCCGGCGCGCGGTTGCGGCTCGCCGGCCGGCAGTTCGCCCCGCCGCAGCAGGCGCGGCTGTTCGAGGCGGACGAGCACCAGGCCGATGGCCGGCAGGACGCAGGCGCTCGACGGATCCTGCCACACGCAGACGGCGTGGGCCTCCGCTGTCGAGCGGTCGCGCAGCACGGTGGCTGCCGGCCAGGCCGACTCGCGTTCGCGGCGCCAGCGCCACAAGCGCAGCGAATCGCCGCGACCCATGCGCGCCAGGTCGGTGCGCGTCTCGATCTGCGCGGTGTGCTGGCGCTCCCAGCTGGCCAGGGCCCGCGGACGGTTCCAGGCGAATGGGCCGGGTTCGGCGTCCTTGTGCTCCTGGATGTCCTCGCAGTCGAGGGCGAACGAGCCGGGCACGGCGGCGAGCACGCGTTCGATCAGCTGGAAGCCCTCGACCGCCTGCCAGTGCGGGCAGACCAGCGGCAGCTGGATGGCCAGCCGCAGCGGCGTCCAGCCGGCGTAGGCGCGCGGCGGATGCTGCACGTCCTCCTCGATCGGCGGGGAGCCGAGATCGAGGACTGCCCGGGCGCCGGTCGCGGGGTCGGCCCAGGTGCCGGGGCGGTAGCCTCCGCCGCCCTGCAGCCGGCAGCCGAGGCCGGTCAGGATGTCGGCCACCACCTCCTCGTCAGGTGTGTCGTCGCCTTCGCGCAGATAACATTCGAAGCGCTGCATCAGCGGTAGCGGAAGTCGCGCAGATGGGCGCGGAACAGGGCCCGCAGGCTCTCGTAGGGCATGCGCTCGATCACACCCTTGGCGTCGAACCAGCCGGCGCGGTCGTGCTCGTGCGACAGGACGACGCGGTCCTGCATGGTGCGGGCCGGGTAGTAGGCGACCTGCTTGGGGCTGCCGTCGGACAGGCGGTAGACCAGCAGGCGCGGGGTGCCGTCGAGGGCGACCAGGGCGATGCCGCACTCCTCGGCGCACTCGCGCAGGGCGGCGGTGACGTCATCCTCGCCGTCCTCGGCGTGGCCCTTGGGGAAGCCCCATTCGCCGCGCTTGCGGTTGCGCAGCAGCAGCCAGCTGCGCCGGCCGCCGGATTCGCGGCGCAGCAGCAGGCCGGCGGCGCGGATGAGCTCGTCTTCCATCGCCATCACGCTAAGGCCGGACTCAGCGGTCGCCAGCGGGGCGGCGGGGGGCGCGACGCGGCAGGTCCGCGAGCAGCCCGGCGACGCGGTCGGCTGTCGTCCGCGCCACCCAGGTGGCTAGCGGCATCTCGCGACCGGCCTGGTGCAGGACCACGGTCCACGCCCCGCCGGCCGGCAGCACCTCCAGTTCGCCGCCGCCGACGCCGAAGGCGTAGATGCGGCGGAACAGCCAGCCATCGTGGATCTCCAGGCCCTGCCCAGTGCGACGCAGCTCGCGCCTGCCGCTGAGGGCGAGAGCCGGCAGCAGCAGGAACAGCGCCGGTATCCAGGCCATCCAGCCGATGCCCCAGCCCCAGCCGATACCGAGGACGGTGAGGCCTGCGGAGGTGGCGAAGCAGACCAGCGAAGCAAGCAGGCGCAGGGGGCCGCCGATGACGATGGGTTCCACCCCGGCATCCTTCCGCCAGGCGCCGTTCGACAACCGGCTGGCGCCCCTACCCTCGCGGGCATGAGCGACCGCGCCGCCTTCCTCGTCTTCGACCTCGAATCGGTGGTGGATGGCCGCCTGGTGCAGCTGTCGCGCTTCCCCGACCAGCCGCAGCTGACCCCGGCCGAGGCGATCAAGCGCTGGCAGGAGCAGCTGGTCGCCGCCGGCAAGAGCGACTTCATCCCGCACACCTACCATCTGCCGGTGTCGGTGGCGATCGCCCGGGTCGCCGACGACTTCACCCTGATCGACGTCAAGAACCTCGACCGGCCGAAGTTCCGTCCGCAGGTCATCGCGCGGATGTTCTGGAACGGCTGGCGCAAGCATCTCGAGAAGAACCGCGGCGAACCGCCGTGCTTCGTCACCTTCAACGGCCGCTTCTTCGATCTGCCGGTGATGGAGCATTGCGCCTACCGCTTCGGCATCCCGGTGCCGGAGTGGTTCCGCATGGACGGGCCGGGCTACCAGCAGCCGCGCAACCGCTACAACACCACCTACCATTTCGACGTGCAGGAGTTCATCACCAACGCCGGCGCAACCCACGCCAACGGGGGCCTGGATCTCTTCACCAAGCTGGTCGGTGGCTGCGGCAAGATGGACACCAAGGGCAGCATGGTGCAGGAGCTGTGGAACCGCGGCGAGCACGAGCGCATCGACGACTACTGCACCTGCGACGCCATCGACACCTACCTGGTGTTCCTGCGCTGCAACCTACTGATGGGCCGCATCAGCCCGGAGGCCGAGCTGCAGGGCTGGGCCTCGGCCAAGCGTGTCGCCGAATCGCTGGCCCCGCGCAGTGTCGCGGCCTCGGAATACGCCCGGCTGCTGGCGCGGCGTGAGCCGCCGGGTGATGATGTGGATGCATTCCTGCCGTGAGTCATTGCCCCAGGGGTTAGGGGTTAGGGCCGTGTTCTTATGCCGTGAGTGTTGCCAATGGCGCTGCCCTGTGGCAATGGAGTTGCCTTTCCCTAACCCCTGTGGCAATGGAGTTGCCTTTCCCCTGACCCCTAACCCCTGTGGCAATGCTTCCCGAACAACTCCTCGCCAAGATCGCCACCGTCCCCGACGACCCCGGCTGCTACCTGTGGAAGGACGCCGAGGACCGGGTCATCTACGTCGGCAAGGCCAAGCATCTGCGGCGCCGGGTGGTCAGCTACGTGCAGCGCCTCGAGGACCACCAGCCGCGGACCCTGCGCATGCTGCAGGAGGCGGTCGACATCGAGTGGCTGATCGCCGGCTCCGAAGTCGAGGCCCTGCTGACCGAATCGCTGCTGATCAAGGAACTGCAGCCGCGCTTCAACGTCCTGCTCAAGGACGGCAAGGACTACCCGCTGCTGGCGATCACCCGCGAGGAGTTCCCCCGCGTCTTCGTCACCCGCGACCGGCGCCTGGCCGACGCCGACCTGATCGGCCCGTTCACCAGCGGGACCGACCTGCGCCGGGCCTACCACTTCCTGCAGCGCGCCTTCCGCTTCCGCACCTGCGAACTCGACATCCACGAGACTGATCCGGTGCGGCGCTCGTTCGCGCCCTGCCTCAACTGGCATATCAAGCGCTGCAGCGCGCCGTGCACCACGAAGATCGGCGCAGCGGAGTACGGCGAGGATATCCGCGCCTTGCGCGCCTTCGTCACCGGGCGCGGGCGCGGACCGCTGCTCGGCCAGTTGCGCGAGCGCATGCGCGCCTGCTCGGGCGAACTGCGCTTCGAGGACGCAGCGCGCATCCGCGATCAGATCCAGGCGATCGAACGCCTGTCGGAACGCGGCAAGCTGTCCGACTACCGTGAACCATCGGCCCCGGTCATCGACATCGGCGCCGGCGTCACCGCCCTGCAGCAGCACCTCGGTCTGGTCGGCCCTGCGCGCACCATCGAAGGCTTCGACATCGCCCACCTGCACGGCGAGCACGTCGTCGCCGCCATGGTCCAGTTCGTCGGTGGGGTGCCGAACAAGGACGGCTACCGCCGCTTCCGCGTCAAGGGCGCCATCGACCTGAAGCGCAATGATGACTTCGCCAGCATGCAGGAGGTGGTCGGGCGCCGCTATCGCCGCCTGCGCGATGAAGGCCAGGCCCTGCCCGACCTGGTGCTGATTGATGGCGGGTTGGGACAGCTCAATGCCGCGCTCGAGGCCTTGGCTGCGGAAGGGGTGCAACTGCCGGCTATCGTCGGCCTGGCCAAGCGCGAAGAGACGATCATCCTGCCGGGCGGGCGGAGCCTGCGTCTGCAGCGGCGCGATGCCGGGCTGCGTCTGCTGCAATATGTCCGCGACGAGGCCCACCGCTTCTGCCGACGGTACTACCACCTGCTGCAGCGTCAGGCGCTTGGACAGCCGTCCCAGCAGGATCCTTGAGGGATTGATACGAACTGCTAAGGTCCGCCCATGACCGAGAGCACGGGTCCGGCTCCGAGCGCCGCATTGGCGTCCTGGCTGGCTGCCCCATCCGATCCACAGCGGCTCGCCGCCCTGGTGGCCGCTGCGGCCGTCGCGCCCATCCCGGGCTCGACGATCGAGCGCCTGCCCGCCGAAGGCATCGCGGCGCTGCAGCGCAGCGAGGGGGTGCGCTTTGCCGGTTTGCGGCCGACCGTGCGGGCAGCTGCGCTGGTTGCTGGTCTCGCAACCCGTCTCGGCCTCAGGCCTGCCGATGACGAGCGCCGCGAACTTGAGCACCTCCCCTTCTCCTTGGTGGTGTCGGGGCGTGAGGTGGTGTTGGAGGTATGCGCCTCGTCCGAGCGCCGGCACAACATCGGCCAGCCGTTCTACCACCAGTGGGCAGCCGGGGTCGGGGCTGATGCCGTGGTCATCGACTGCCACCGTGTCGAGCACGTCAACTCGGTGTTGATTGCGTGGATGCTGCAGATCGTCCAGTCATCGAAGCCGGTCCCGGTGCAGGTGCGAGGCGCCCGCGCCCAGGTCGTGACCCAGCTGAGGCAACTGCGGCTCGACCACCTGATGAAGATCGCCTGACAGGCGGTCGGATCTCAGGATCCCTGGCGGGGATCACGGTCGCTCCGGACCTCCTTGGGTCGGAGCGCCATCTGCACGCTGCTTTCGCGTTGCAGTGCTGCGAAGGTCGAACTGGATCCGCTTTCCGCGTCGCTGTCTGAGCGCAGCAGCACCATCAGGGTGCGCTCGAACATCGCCTTGGAGAAAGGCTTGGCGAGGAACCGCGTCTTACGGTCGAGGATGCCGGTGCCGATCCGTGCCGCTTCGACCATGCCACTGACCAGGACCATCGGCCGGCGATCACCGGCGAGGCGCAGTTCGCGCACCACCTCCGTGCCGTCGCGGTCAGGCATCACGCAGTCGATGATCGCAGCGGCGTAGGCGCGTGCCGGATCCTTGAGCAGTCTCGCTGCCTCGACCCCGCCGTTGGCGACGTCGACCGAGTATCCGAGTTGCTGGGCCATCTGAATTACCGTGTCGCGCATCAACTCGTCGTCGTCTGCGACCAGCAGGTGCTTGCCCGCGACCGGCAGCGGTGTCGGCAACGGACGCATCGCACCGGGGCCGGCCGCTATCGGCATGTACACCGAGAAGGTGGTGCCTCGGCCAGAGGTCGAGGTGAAGTCCAACCGGGCCCCGGCCGCCTTGCAGATGCCTTGAACGGCTGCCAAGCCGAGGCCGTGTCCGGTCTTCTTGGTGGTGAAGTACGGCTCGAACATGCGCCCCTGGGTGGCGGTATCCATGCCGCAGCCCTGATCGATGATATCGACCCGGACCATGCCCTGGTCCTCACGGTCGTGGGCGACCTCGACTCGCACAACACCAGCTTCGCCGCGGTACGACTCCGCCGCATTGACGATGAGGTTGACCAGCACCTGCTGCAACTGGGCCGGATCGAACAGGATCTGTGGAGGTTTCCCCTCGACGGTCAAACGGATGGAGACCTCCTTCGGCACGGCGTGCTTGAGCAGGTCGCCCAGCACGCGACATTCGTCGGCCAAGTCGATCGGGCGGACCTCGATCGAGCCCTTGCCGGCATAGGCGAGGATCTGCTTCACCAGTCCGGCGGCGCGATCGGCCGCCTGCAGCACGCGTTCGAGCCGTGGCCGGGCCTCGTTCCCGGGCGGCAGCTTGCCCATGGCCAGCTCGGCGTTGCCGCGGATCGCACCAAGCAGGTTGTTGAAGTCGTGGGCGACGCCGCCGGCGAGCAGGCCGAGGCTTTCGTTGCGCTGCGCGGTCTGCAGCCGGCGCTGCACTTCGAGCAGGGCCTCGGTTGCGTC
>JAIFKN010000136.1 GCA_020049615.1 bacterium
GGCCGCACGCCGACAGGCAATGGCACGAAGCAGGCTCGCACCGGCCACGGCACATCGCTGATCCCCTGCACGGCCGCGCGGATGGCCAGCAGGGCCGCGCGGACCGGATCCCGGCTGCACAGGTGATCGAGGCTGTGCTGGGCGCTCGGCGAGGATCCGCCGAGATCGGCAAGCTCCGCGAGCGTCCTGGCCCGCGCTGCGATGATCCGCGGCACCCGCTGCCACAGGGCATCGCGCGTGATGCCAGGCTGGGCATCCAGCCAGGCCGTGCACCGGGCGGCGAGTTGCTGGCGCTGCCGCGAGGTCAGGGCCGGCGGTGCCGTCAGGCTGTCGAGGATGGCCAGGGCCGGTTCGGCCTGGGCCGACTCCCCGGCAGAGGCCGGCACGGGCGGCAGGGCGAGACCCTGGCAGGCCGAAATGACCCGCTCCGACCAGTCGTTCGACGGGGGGGAGCGGCGGGCTGATAGAGCATCCTGCGCACGGCGATCGGATTCTGCGGTCATGGTGCAACCTCCAGGCTGGGGAGTCGACGATGGGCCCGATGTGAACAGGACGCCCACCTACGCCGACCTGAGCGCCATGGCCCGCCGCACCCGGACCCGCGCCCGGCACACCAAGGTACGGAAGACGTCGGCGGTGACGCCCAGGGCGGCGCCCTTGGCGGCGGCGTCAGCCGCCGGCATGGCCGCTTCCATCTCCAGGTAGCGGAAGGTCGACCCGGCAGCGGCGCGGATGGACTCGAGCGACAGCACCTCGAGCGGCACCGGGGCCTCGGGAGCCGGCATCTGCGCCACGTCCTCCGCGCAGGCCTTGTGATGACGCGGCCAATAGCGAAGCAGGGCCCGGCGCACCTCGGTCCGGACGATGCACAAGGTCCAGCCCCAGGGGTTCTTACGATCGAACGGCTGGTCGAGCAGGCGGACGGCCGCCTCCTGCGCCGCCTCCTCGGCCGCCTCGCGGGCGATCCGCCGAGGGACGGCGGCGCGGGAGCAGATGCCCAGGGCGATGCGGGTCAGCGCGTCCGGTCCGGCGGCGGCTAGGAACTGCTGCCACGACGTCATGGGGGTGGGTTGGGGGTGGTGCTTGGCCATGGGTGGGTCTCCACCTCGACCCGTGGCACCAGGGATGCATAAGCCCACCAGCCACGCACATGGGATGCGTGGAATACGCTGATTTTATACGCGATGACGTCATTTCACTAATTATCGACACGCATAATACGTGACGCGTCAGCGCCGCGTCACCATGGCAGGCTGTGGACCGCTCGACGCCGGTGCATGTCACGTTCGCCAGGAGTCGACAGCATGGGATGTATTCTGACCCATCTCGGACGACGGTAGAAACCCATCGATGCGCGCGCCACGGCCTCGTTCATGGTGCGTTCTCAGCCGTTCTGGACAGTCGCCCAGCCGATCGGTAGACTGCGCGACCGGAGCCATCTATGCCAACCGCCACCACCACCGCCAAACCCCGCACCGTCTGCACGTGGACCTGCCCCCGCACCAAACGCGCCTACACCCTCTCCCGCCGTGGCCGCCTCTGGCTCCTGGCCTGGGAGACCGAGGACGATGATTGGTCGATCGGCGGGGGGCGTTCGATCCCGGAGGCTTTCCTCAACTGCGGGGTCCGCCGCATCCCGACCGGCTTCCCATATCGCGGCAGCGGCTGCGCTCGCCGGCGCGCGTCGCGGGTCGCGACCCGTGCCTGAGGCTCCCGGCGACATGATCCGGGCCGCTCGGTCCGATCCGGCGCTCCGCGAGGAGTGGCCGGTGCTGCGCGACCTGGAGCGGATCGTGGACGACCCGACGACCACGCCCACCCAAGCCGCGTTCCTCGGCGCGATCGTCGCCCGCATGCGGGGCCAGTGGGCGCAGGTCGAGGCCATCTGCCAGCCGCTGACCACTCCCGCATCAGGCGCCAGCCACCATGAGCAGGCATACGCCTGGTTCCTGATCGGCGCAGCCGCCGATGCCCGGCATCGGTGGCAGCAGGCCCGCACAGCCCGACACCGCGCGCGGCGTCTGAGCACCGCGCGGCATGCGCTGTGCCTGGCCATCGGCATCAGCGATCTGGAGCAGGCGATCCGCCTCCGTCGCGGCAGCGATGCGGTTGCGATCCGCCGGTGGCTAGAGCGAGCGGAGCACCGTGCTCCCCCGCCAGCATCCATCCAATACCGCCTCGACGTGGCGTGGCTGGAGAGTTGCACCCTGAGCAACGGCACGGTCAACCGCGGCGTAACCAGCCGGCTGCAGCGGGCAGTCGCATCGCTGCTGCGCGACATGCCGCAGCCGACGCCCCGTATCCGCACGGAATGGGTCCGCTTGCTGCGGATCGCTGTGGCACTCGAGGCTGACGATCTGGCACGCCAGATCCTGGCTCGCTGCGACCACCCGACGTGCCCACCCGATGATCGGCCGGCCCTGGTCGTCGAGATCGATATCCTGGGCGGTCGCGTCGCCCTCGCGGGTGGGCGGTTGGAGCGGGCGCTGCGGCGCTACGCCACCGCCGCGGTCGGGTTGGCCGTGCTCGCAGCAGACCATCCGGAACGGAACCGGCTGCACCGGGACCTCCAGCGCCTGGAGGCGGCGGTGCATCAGGCCAGCCGTCACGAAGCCGCGAGCGTCCCATGAGCAGACGGGCTCCAGGTTTGGTTCGGCGCCATCGGCGTCTGCGCCCCTGGCGGATTCCCCTGGATGGCCGCCCGCTCTCCCAGCGCGAGGCGGCCGAGGCGCGTGCCGTCAAACTCGCCCTGCTGCTCTGCGTCGCCGTGCTGAAGAACGATCAGTTCACCGCCGACGCCGCGCCGATTGCCCCGGATCTCTTCGACACGCCAACGGCTTGGCTGCAGGCACGCTTGCGCCCCCTCGCCGCCCACGCCCGCGTCATTCGCGACGCCTGCGCCGTCCTCGACGAGACCGGGCGCACGTCGTGGGATGATCCCCAGCGGCTGGGCCGGGCGATGCGCTGCTTCGAGCGGCAGAGCCGCCGGTTGCAGCCGATCGTGGGCTGACACCGAACAGTCAGCAACTCGGGAAGGGGCGCTTCGGCGATGCCATATCCATCCAGGTTGATCTGGCCGCCACCTGATAGCCCGCACGCGCACGCGATCCCACGGGATGGGTTGCGACTCAGCGCATGATTATCAACTGGCGGCGGCGGCGGGCGCACGCTCCGCCACGATTCAGCGTCGGGTCAAAAGCGCCGCCTGCCCGGGGAGATCCTCTATTTCCTCCGGCGGCACGTGGACGACCTTCCCGTTGCGGCAGACCACCAGGTGGACCCCGTTGCGCCGGGCCAGTTCACGCGCTCGTTGCGCGGCGCGTAGCAGCGCCGGTCCCACCTTGTCCATCGCTCCCGTGTTCGCTGGCGAGATCATGACCCGACTCCCTGCTCGATGAGCACCGGTGCTTCTCCCGATGCATCATAGACCGTCCAGGACGTCGCCAAGCGGCGATAGAGGTCGTTGAAATGCCGCCAGCCCTGGTCGAAGCGGCGGCGTACGATGTCCTCGGGCACGTGGTGCCCGCCAAGGCGTACGCGCTGGGCGACGCGATCGATAGCCTGCTCCACCAGCATCAGGCGCAGGAAGACGATGCGCACGTCATACCCGGCGGCGCGCCAGGAGCGGATGAGGCCGGCATAGGTCCGGCCGGCGAGGGTGGTCTCGATGGCGAAATCCCGGCCGTCGCGGACGCAGGCGTGCATCATCTCCGCCATCAGGCGCATGGCGGCGAAAGCAGCGGCCTCGGGGCGCAAGGGCGACAGGCCGGCGGCGATCAGGTCGGCGTTGATGAAGGTTGTGCAACCGGCGTCATCGGGCAGGAATTCCCGGGCGAAGGTCGTCTTTCCGGCGCCATTGGGGCCGGCAATGATGTAGGCTTGGGGCACCGCGGTGACTTTCTGGTGCGTCCGGCCTGACGCCAGTGGCGCCTGGGAGGCCCCGGGAGGCCCCGGCACCCCCCCACAATGGCGATCTCGATGCCAACGCTCCTGAGGGTCGATCGAGGTGGCGGTGGGTGCAGCCAACGGCCTGATCCTGAGCCAAGGCCAGGATCTGCGAGTTCTCATCGACGCAGAGGGCCAGGGCCTGGTCTGGGGGATTCAGATAGAGTCCTACGACATCGTGCACCTTGTCGGGACATGCTGGTGTTGGTGGATCAGGACGTTGGCGTGCTGGGTGGGGGATGCATGCGCCGCCACGTCGCCGGGGAGATGATCCGCTTTGACTCCTTGAGCGTCCGGAGTGTCGGGACATGGCACTCCAGACCGTCATCCGTTTTCCGAACGCACGTCGGGTCGAGTTCCTTCAACTGCGGTATGATGTTCCGGAGCGCCCCGGTGGAGTAGCCGACCAGATGAGCGGCTCGCTCCACCGGCTGCCAGGGCTCGGTCGTCTGTGGTTGATCCGCCATGGACGTGGCATGCGGGACGGGCAGGCGGTCCTGCCACGTCGGATGGAGTTGGCCGTAGGTCTTCGTGGCCAAGCTTGGGGCCGTCCGCTCCATGTCGTGGCACCAGTCGGCCCAGATATCCTGACGCAGGCGTTGGTCAGTCAGCCGCGCGCAGAGCTCGGCCATCGGCACCAGATAGGTCCGCACGTCGGCCAGCGGGATCGGAGGAGGCAGCTGCCGCTGCGGGACAGGAGGACGAGGCAGATTCAGGAAACCGTCGGTGTGCTCGTCCAAGTCTGGAGGTGTGTCCTGCGACTGCACCGGATGCCGCAGCACGTCGTCGAGTTCGGGATCGACGGCCCCGGCAGCCGGTGGTGCGCCAAGCTGCTGCAGGACCCGGACGAACAGTCGGCGTATCCATTCCAGGTGCTCGGCGGGCGCTTCACCCATCATGGACATCAGGACGCGATCCGCTTTGCCCAACGGACCCTGCGGCAGAGGCGGTGGTGCCTGCACGGCGAGAGCACGCAGGAACGGTGCATGCTCGGCACCCGTCAGATCCGTGGCGGCATGCCAGGCCGACGTGGCCAGACTGCCGATGTACGATCGGGTCTTGCCGCGCAGCCCGATGGTCGCCATGACCGTCGGGTTGTTGGCCAGCAGGCCTCGCAGGGTCTCGGCAAGCACCTGGCCGTCTTTGATGTTCCGCACCACACCCTGTGCCCGCAGGACGTCCGCCTGGGTGAGTGGTTCGGGGTCTGCCGGTTGGGGCGCAACCACGTCACTGGTGGGCCCGGCCTGGGGTTGGTCAGTCGTCGACATGGTTACAACTAGCCGTTGAGGCGGCTGGAGACAAGTGACCCCGCAAGTGACCCCGCAAGTGACCCCGCAAGTCCGCGTCGCGTGGGAGAGCGGTTCGGGTCCACCCGATTGGGGGCATCGTCTGGCAGGGGGTCGAGTAGTTGTCGAACTCTGATAGCCGTTGGGACGTCCGGAGTCACGGTCGGCTGCCAGTGGTCTGGCTTGGGCAGTATGCCGTTTTCAGGAGCCGGCTTGATTTTGTAATGAACTGACATATAAGGAATTACGAACAACGAACACGGATGGGGCATCCTCCCTCCCTGTCCGCCAATGAAAACCCCGGGGTAACGCCCGGGGTTTTCCATGTCGCGCACCAGGATGCGGTCGGAGCCGGCGCTTGTTGCCAGCAGCGCAGCCACGGGACGATGGGGTCGTGGTCCATGCACATGCTTGAAGGCCGGTCATCGTGGAGTGGCGCGTGCTGAATCGGCACCGGTTGCGCGAACGATGGCCGACCCTCGCCGCTATCGGCGTGGCGGTTCAGCGCTTCCCCGCTTTCGCCGCGGTCGGCGGCGATTCGCCGTTCAATGCTCACGATGTGCTCTATGCCAGCTTCCTGGTGAGCGGACGCTGCCATCACGACATCGGCGACCAGCGCTTCGCCGAGCAGGCCGGTTCGCTGGCGGTGGTGCAGTGGGACGTCCCGCACCGCATCGACACCGGCGGCACGGCGGTGTCGCTGTGGAACATCTATCTCGATCCGGCACGCCATGCCCTGCCCAGCTTGCCTGCCGACCTGCGCGGGGCGCTGGCACGGCTGATCCCGGTGCATCCCGGCTTCGCCAACCGCCGCAACCGCCTGCTCGCCTGCTCGCTGGATGATCCGTCGCCGCTTGACGGACTGCTGCTGCGCATGTGGGACGAGCAGCAGGCGGCCCGGCCCGGGCATCACGCCATGCTCGAAGCGATGCTGCGCGAGCTGCTGGTGCTGGTCGCTCGCCAGTTGCAGTCCACCGGGGTGCGCGGACCGGCGGACGCCGATCCGGAAATGGAACGGGCCAGTACCTGGCTCGCCGAGCACCTCGCCGACGAGGTGGGCGTCGACGACCTGGCTGCGGCAGTCGGGCTGTCGCGCTTCCACTGCTCGCGCCGCTTCCTCGCCTATGCCGGTCGAACGCCGATGGCCTATCTCATGGACCTGCGACTGCAGGAGGCCGCCTTGCGCCTGCGTGGCGGCGACGAGCCGGTGGTCGAGGTAGCGATAGCCTGCGGGTTCAAGGATCTCGGCCACTTCGGCCGGCGGTTCAAGGCCATGTTCGGCGTGCCGCCGGCCCGCTACCGCGCACAGCCAGCCGGGTCGGACGGCACGTAGGGACAAACCCGATCCCCGGCTGCGGCTACCATCAGGGCGGAGACCACGCCCATGCCCGCCACTGCCGCCATGTCCGTTGCCGAACGCTTCCACGCCGTCTGCTCGGGCCGGCCGGTCGACCGCCTGCCGATGGTCGAATGGGCAACCTGGTGGGGGGAGACGACCTCGCGCTGGCAGCGTGAAGGCCTGCAGACGACCGACCGCTACGAACTCTATCGTCACTTCGGTCTCGACTGCTGGCGCCAGCACTGGTGCTGCGCCGTGCATTGGGACTGCCCATGGAAGCCGCCGCACCATGGTGCCGGGATCCTGGCGACGGCCCCGTCCTACGACGCGGTCGAGCCCTTCGTCGGCGCCTGGCCGGTCGATCGCGCAGGCTTCACGGCCTCGTTCGCCCAGCAGGCCGCCGGCGAGGCTGCGGTGTGGGCGACCTTGCCCGGCTTCTTCTGGGGCGCGCGAGAGATCCTCGGCATCGAACGGCATCTCATGTCGTTCTACGACGAGCCCGAGCTGTTGCACCGCATCAACGACCGTCTGGCCTCGTGGGTGGTGCGCTTCCTCGACGAACTGGACGGCCTGGGCACGCTTGACTTCGTCACCTTCGCCGAGGATCTCTCCTACAACCACGGTCCGATGCTGTCGAAGAAGTCCTTCGACACGTTCCTGCTGCCATATTACCGGCGCGTGGTGCCGGAATTGCAGCGGCGCGGCATCCGCGTCATCGTGGACAGCGATGGTGACATCACCCGCTGCGCCCCGTGGTTCGCCGCCGCCGGCGTCGAGGGCATCCTCCCGCTGGAGCGCCAGGCCGGTGTCGACATCGAGGTGCTGCAGCGCAATCATCCCGACATGCTGTTCATCGGCCACTACGACAAGATGGTCATGCCCAAGGGCGAGGCGGCGATGCGGGCCGAGTTCGAACGCCTGCTACCGGCCATGCGCCGTGGCCGCTTCATCCCCTCGGTCGACCACCAGACCCCGCCGGGGGTGTCGCTGGAGAACTACCGCATCTACCTGCGGTTGCTCGCCGAGTTTATGGAGCGCGCGGCCCAGCCTTGATCGACCGGCCATCCGCCTTTCTATGAAGGGGTGGTACGACTCCTGGCATTGCTGGTGATCCTGGGCGCCTGCGCGACGCAACGTGTACCGGTATCGGACGCCGAGGCGCGCCGCTTCGCTGCCGCCCTCGATGTCCGGACGGCGCGCATCATCGCCGGAAACGCGAATTACACCGCCACCAGTCAGGTCGAATGGCTGGGTGGCCGGGTCCACCTGCGGACCGTCATCCGCGGCGACTCCCGTGACCGCATCGGCGACGCAGTGAACCAGGTGTTCCAGGAGGCGCGGCGGCTCGGCACGGAGTTGAACATGCCCTGCGAATCCAACGGTTCGTTTGACCGCGCCGTGCTTTCATGGGACGGGCGCCATGTCGAATGTAGGATACTGACCGTCAGGTTCTGAATGGCGCTGCGACCTGGGACCCCGCCAGGGCCTCGGCCGGGTTTCAGCGCCGTCGGGGAGACCGACGACGGCAGCGGTAACCATGGGGGCTGAGGCCGCTCCAGCGCTTGAACGCCTTGGAGAAGGCGAAGGCCGTGGCGTAGCCGAGGCGCTGCGCCACCTCGGCGAGAGGCAGATCGGCGCGTTCCAGCAGGCCGATGGCGTAATCGGCGCGCAGACGCTGGTGGTAGGTGTCGGGGGTCATGCCCCAGGCGGCGACGAAGCGGCGGGCGAGATGGCGCGGGCTCAGCCCCTGGTCGCGGGCCAACTCGGCCAGGGAGACCGTGCGGTCGAGGTGCTGCTCGAGATGCAGGCGCGCCCACTGCAGGCGGTTCTCGGGGATCGCCTGTGCGCCGCTGCCGCGGCAGCGGCGCACCTCGCGCAGCAGGACGCCGATATGGGCGGCGAGGATCTCGGGGTCGGCGGCCTGGTACGAGATCAGTTCGTGGTGTAGGCCGACGATGCAGCGATGCATGGCCGACGGTCCCGGCAGCGGAAGCGGGGTGAGCAGGGGCAGTCCGATCTCCTGCAGCAGCGCCTTCCAAAGCTGTCCTCGCACCTGGAACCAGGAGAGGGGCCAGGGCGCGACGGTGCTGCCGTACCAGATCGGCGGATCGGCATGGCTCCACAGCACCAGATGATCGGCCGGCACCGGGATCACCGTGCCGCCGTGCGCCAGGCGGACGGCCTGATGGAAGCAGACCGCGTGGTGGTAGCCGGCCGTTGGCCGGAAGCGGGTCACGCCGGGACGTTTGGCGAAGCGGTGGGCCAGCACCTGTACATGCAGCAGTCGATCCTCGGTACGGGCGTTCCAGTCATGCGCATAGAGGACCCGGCGGTTGTCCTGCTTGGATATGCGTTGGACCTGACCGGACATGGCGACGGAGACTCCGGTGCCTAGACTGAGGCCTGGAATGCCGCGGTCCAGCCGCACCAGGAGACCATCACCATGCTTCAGACATCCGCCCTGCTGCTCGCCCTCGCCGCCGTCCTGCCGGCGGCGGATGCCGTGTTCTCCATCGGCGGCACGCTGCGCGAGGATGCACTGCGTATCGGCACCAACCTCGAGGTGGACGCGCCGCGGGCCTGGTCGCTGGCCCATCCGATGACCAACCAGTGGAGCCCGACCCCCAACATCGAACCGATGGTGCTGCGCTTCCGCGGCGTCGCCACCGGCGGCTCGGCCAGCGAGCTGGTCCACGCCGCCATCAAGGGCAAGGATGGCGGGGCCGGCGGCTGGGACCGCTACCGTGATGGATTCCTCGATGGAGCCAGCATCACCATCTATCGCCACGAGAACGGCGCCGCCCGCGTGCTGCGCACCGGCACGGTGCGACGTTCCTTCGGCGGTCCGCCCGAGGCGCGCAACGCCTTCGAACTCGATGGCGATGGTCCGGCGATCCAGGCTGGCGACGCATACATGGTGCAGAAGGAGTTCGATGACATCGCCGCCGGCAGCTACCGCCTGATGGCCGACGACGAGACGCTGTCGCGGATGATCGATGGCTGGGGCGCTCCCAAGGGCCAGACCGCTGAACTGGCCCTCGACCGCAGCAGCGTGCCGCTCGGCGGTGGCCGCGCCTCGCTGCGCGTCGCGGCCACGCCCGGCCTGTCCATCGGCAGCACCCTGCATGGCAGCAACTGGCCAAACGGCCGCCGCCTCAACGCCGGCAAGACCTACAGCTTCACGGTGTGGCTGCGCCAGCAGGGGATGGCCACCGGTACGGTCGAGCTGCGTGCCGGCAGCATGGGCACGGCCAAGGTCGCGGTCGGCGCCGACTGGAAGGCCCACACCCTGCATTTCACCGGTGCCGCGCCCAAGGAGAAGATCGAGCGCCTTGAGATCGTCGCCGGCGAGACCGGCACCCTGTGGATCGACAATCCGCTGCTCAGCGAGGATGGTCTCGCGCCCTTCGCCTTCTATCCCCAGGTGGTCCGCGAGCTGGCCGCCGGCAAGCCCGGCACGATCCGCATCTGGGCCCTGCAGGAGAATACCGGTCCGGCCCTGCCCATCGCCGAGTCGCTGAAGGCTCCCTTCGAGCGGCCGTTGCTGCTGGATGACACCAGCGGCAAGCCGTCCGCCGGCGATCTGCACCAGATGCTGGAGCTGTGCCAGCAGGTCGGCGCCGAGCCGTGGATCGTCGTCCCGACCTTCGCCACGCCCGACGAGTGGCGGCAGCTGGCCGAGTACCTGTGCGGGGCCGCCTCGACGCCGATGGGCCGCCTGCGCGCCGCCCGTGGCCGCAGCGAGCCATGGAGCAGCCAGTTCGCCCGGATCTACCTCGATTGCGGCAACGAGACCTGGAACCGGCTCTTCGCCGTGCAGTCCTTCGTCGGCCGGCCCGAAACCTATGGCGAGTACGCCGAACTGGCCTTCGCCGCCTTCCTCGACGCCGCGGGTTCGGCGCGCGAGCGCTTCGTGCCGGTGATCGGCGGCTGGGCGACGAACGTCTCGGCCGCCGGCTTCGGCCCCAAGGCCGCCGAACGGACGCCCAGCGCCCGCCTGACCAGCTACGCGTCCTACATCGGCGGCTGGGACGGCGTCGGAGCCGGGCTCGACGCGGCGGCGGCCGGCGACCGTTGGCAGGACATGGCGATGTTCTACCAGCGCGCCTATCGACACGAGCGTACCGAGGTGGCAGCGGCGCAGACCGCCGAACGGGCCAAGCGCCTGGGCAAGCCGGGCACCTTCGCGCTCTACGAGGCCGGACCGGGCTATCCCCTGCCCGAGCCGGGCAAAGGCAGCGATCCGCAGGTCGAATCCGACGCCAAGTCGCTGGCGCGGGCGTTGACCACCATCGACATGTTCCTCAGCGGCCTCGAACACGGTGCCGGCCCGCAGAACTTCTTCCTCTTCCGCACCGGCGCCTTCTGGGCCTCGCACGCCACCTGGGACCGCCCGCACGCCGCCTGGCAGGCCGTCGCCCTCGCCAACAGCGCGATCGCCGCCCGCCAGCTGAGGATCCAGGGTGCCGGCGTGCCCACCGTCGATCTGCCCGAGGTGGTGCTGAAGCGACCTGCTCAGAACAACAAGACGAAGGAGGAGCGTTTCCCCGCCGTGCCCGGCGTGCCGCTGGTCTCGTGCTGGGCCTGGCAGGAGGGCGCGGACATCCGCGTGGCCCTGCTCAACCGTTCAACCAGCGCGGCGCAGCCGGTCCGCATCGTCCTGCCCGCCGCCGCCGTCGGGGCCGTGCAGGCCCAGGTGCTGAGCGGTGCGCCATCGGCGCACAACATCGAGCGCCAGCAGACCGCCCCGGTGGCGTGGAACCTGCGCCTCGACGGCAGCCAGCTGGTCGGCGACCTGCCGGCGGCCAGCGTGGCGGTGGCCCGCGTGACGGTCGCAAAACCATGAAAAACACCGAGTGGTGGGCGGGTATCATGCATACGCTGGTGATGGTCCTGGCGGTTGCCGCGATCACCGCTGCCGAGCCTTCTGGCCAGCGCGTGCGTCTGCTCGCCATCGGCAACAGCTTCTCGCGCAACGTCCTGGACGAGCTGCCGGCCGTGGCCGCCGCCGCCGGTCGCGACCTGGTCGTGCTGCACTGCGCCATGCCTGGGGGCCGGCTGGCGCAGCACTGGCAGCGCTACGAGGCGGCGCAGCGCGATCCAGCCGACCCCAAGGCACGCTACAACAACGGCCTGACCCTCGATCAGGCTCTGGCCAAGGAGGATTGGGACGCCATCACCATCCAGCAGTACAGCCTGCAAAGCCATGATGCCACCTCCTACCAGCCCTACGCCGGACGTCTGGTCGAGGTGCTGCGCCGAGCGGATCCGCAGGCGCGCATCCTGCTGCACCAGAGCTGGGCCTA
>JAIFKN010000046.1 GCA_020049615.1 bacterium
ACCAAGTCGTTTCACTTTCAGCAGTGCATTTCACTCGGTGAATACCATGCGTTTAGTCGAAACCGGACTTCCTTAGTTGGACAGCAGTGAATTGATATAATTGATCGTGGATTTGGTTTCCGCAGCCCCCACCTTCACGGGAAACCGATCAGAAGGCAGAGGTTGTTGTATCCGCAAAGTCCTAGGCGAATTCACGCGGAAGAAAGGATGTAACGGAGGCGACTGATTGCCTGGGGGACATGGTGCACTGGTGTCACCCGATGATGCGACCCCTCCCTTTCACAGTTTGAAATACCGCGTTGAGTTTTACCGGACCAGCAGCAGCGCGTTGCGCAATTCCCGCTCGTCGCCGGGCATCCAGTCCGCTCCCAAGCGGTTGCGTATGCGGGCTAGACCATCCTGCCAACTGCGTCCAGTTGCCGATTCGTAGCTGGCGCACGGCTCGGCGTACCACGGTTGTGGCCAGGGCCTGATTTGCTCAACTGGTGGCGCGTCATGCTCGGTCGGTCGCCCGGTCGCCCCTTCAGTGACCAGGCTGCCGACTGCATCGGCTTCAGTGTAGATACGGTGGATAGTACGACTGATGCGGGTGGCATCGGATTCGCTAACCACGCCGGTGTCAGTTGCCTGGTAGAACTGAACCGTCACACGGACAGGGAAGCGCTGGTCACGGACGAGGTTGCAGCCGTTGAGACCGATCCAAGGACCCTCCAGTTGACCTGCCTGGACAACGGCCTGCTCCATGCCGCGTGGGGCACCTGATGACGGGACGCAATTGGCGCCATCCGCTTCTGCAGCCTTTTCCAACATTGGCGCTGGCAGCATACGCCTATCGGAGACAACCAGCGGCACCTGGATGACGAGGACGCACGAGAGTCCGTCAGCGTCCTTCCCGTCCCCCTGCGGCCGTCCTGGCCTTTGCTTACGGTTGGAGAAGCGGGTGGCCAGCAACCCAGCGCGATTGCCGTTGGCGTTGTGGAAAAGTCGCTGACCCCAGGCATAACCGGCACTAAGCGAGGGATTGTTCTCCACCACCTGTGCCGAGGTGCCCTCGGGTGTGACCAGTATGGCGAGGACGGCGGGGCTGCCAAGGTGTGACTGGTAGTTGAACAAGACCGGAGCGAAGCGCATAGAACCCTCTGCCGCCACCGGCAGCAGACAGGCCTGGGCCGAGACCAACACACTACGGTCGCGATCCGCCAGCAGGCTGCCGGTGAGGGTCCCGGTCGGGGCATGCTGGTACATTCTGAAATCGCGTAAATAGTCATGCAATCCGATGGTGCGCAGGGGCTTGGCATGCTCATTGCCCACTGGCACCCGCACCTGGCCGATCTGAATATCGGCTGAGGCGTCGGAAAAATTGGGAAAGCGAATAACCGGAAGGAGCGGACTACCGTGAGCGGCAACCACCGGTTGGATGGTCAGATCGCTGATGTTGGGGCCGACCGAAGACCCCTTCCATCGTCCGGTGTCCTCCCAGGTCAGCGACAGCACCTCCAGCCCTCGGTTACGGAAGATGGCTTGGACGCCGGCATCATTGGCGATGCCGGCGACGACCTCTACCAAGTTGCGCTGGTCCGGATGCGGCCACGGCATGATCTCGGGTCCGATGGCAGATGAGGCATAGGCAGCGGTTGCGAGTAGGGTGATGACGACGCGCATAGTAGGGTCCTTGTATGGCATCTACGGCTGACGGGTCGAGACCTTAGCGGCTTTCGGACCCGATGGGTGCGGACGAATGCGGCGACTTCCGCCACGCGCATGCGGCGGTGGCGTCGAATAGCGTACCGGAATCAAGAAAAGAAGAAGGAACCAGGATCGTTGTCGCACGATGGCGTGCTAGGGGGCCCCTAGAGGCCGAGCCAGGTCCGCTGCGCCGTGCACCAGGCGGCGGGCAGCGGGATCAGCCCGTCCTTGGCGACGATCTCCTGGCCCACACGGCTGAGCACCAGGCGCAGGAACTCGGCTACCGCCAGCGACGGCGCCTGGTCGGGCGGCAGGTCGAGGTAGATGTAGAGCAGGCGGCCGAGGGGATAGCGCGTCGGATCGCAGGGCACCGGCGCGATCGGCGGCGAGGCGGCGTCGACGGCGATGGGCACGGCGCGGATGGCGCCACCGCCGCCTCCGGCGCCTGAATATGCGATGCCACCGGCGTCGCGCGCCACGGCCGGCAGGGTCGGGCCACTTGGCGATTCACGAACCTCGGGATGATAGGGGCCGCGTTGCATCACCGTCTCGCGGAAGTGGCCGTAGGCGCCGCTCCCCGAGTTCCTGCCGTAGCGGGTGACCGGCAGGTCCGGGAGAGCCAGGTCGGGCCGGACCAGATCCCGCCAGCGCTGCACCGGCGGATGGCAGCGCCGGCGCTCGGCGCTGAACAGCGCATCGATCTCGGCCAGGGTCAGGTGGTCGATCGGGTTGTCGCGATGGACGTAGACGGCGAGGGCATCGGCGGCGACCACCACCTCGGTCGGTGGGTAGGAGCGGGCGCGGACGAACGCGGCGACTTCCGCCGGCCGCATGCGGCGGGCCATGGTTCCGAAGTGGGCGATGCGTTCGATGAGCGCGGATGGGGCCGTGCTGCCGCCTTTGCCCTCGATCTGGACGGTGATCCGCGGGTGCGCCGTAAGCATCGCCTCGGCCCACAGGGTCATGATGTTGTTCATGGTGTCGGTGCCGAACTCGTTCAGATTGTCGGCCAACGGAGCCCGCGGCACCCACGCCGGCAGGGCCGGATCCAGCTCCGCCCGCGCCTCGCCCCACGGCGGCAGGTCGGCCCGACGCGGTTGCGCGTCCTCGCCAGCGGACAGCCCGATGAACACCAGCGCCAGCAGCATCAAGCGCATGCAGCAACCATCCGGGGGACGTGGAGGGCGCAAGCGTGCACGAGCGGCATTCCTTCACGTACGCCTCACGATTCCTTCATGGAACGGTCCGACGAACCCTGCCCACCGGAGGTCAGTCCATGCTGCGTCTGCTCACCGCCCTGCTCCTGGCCGTCACCGCCCTGTGCGCCGGCGAGGCCAAGAGCCCGCTCGATCCCCGCTTCACCGACGCCGACGGCGACATGGTTGCCGACGCGCCGACCGATCCGGCGCAGCTGGTCGACCCCGACATCCTCGTCTTCGCCTACACCCCGGTCGAGGATCCGGCGGTGTACCGCGGGGTGTGGAAGGAATTCATCGAGCATCTCGAGAAGACCACCGGCAAGAAGGTGCAGTTCTTCCCGGTGCAGAGCAACGCCGCCCAGCTCGAGGCGATGCGCGCCGGCCGCCTGCATGTCACCGGTTTCAACACCGGCAGCGTGCCGACCGCGGTCAACCTCTGCGGCTTCGTGCCCTTCACCATGATGGCGGCCAAGGATGGCAGCTACGGCTACGAGATGGAGATCATCGTGCCCGCCGACTCGGCGATCACAGCGGTGCCGGACCTGCGCGGCAAGCGCCTCGCCTTCACCTCGCCGACCTCGAACTCCGGCTTCAAGGCGCCGTCGGTGCTGCTCAAGGCCGAGTTCGGCATCGACCCCGAGAAGGACTGCACGCCGGTGTTCTCGGGCAAGCACGACAACTCCATCCTCGGTGTGGCCAACAAGGACTACGATGCCGCCGCCATCGCCAACTCGGTGCTGACGCGGATGGCCGCGCGCGGGGCGGTGGACAAGGCCAAGCTGCGCACGATCTACAAGTCGCAGACCTTCCCCACCACCGGCTACGGCCACGTCCACAATCTCAAGCCGGAGCTGGCGGCCAAGGTTCGTGCGGCGTTCACCTCCTTCGTCTGGGAGGGCACCGCCCTGCACAAGGAGTTCGCGGCCCAGGACCAGACCACCTTCATCCCCATCACCTTCAAGGAGCACTGGGCGGTGGTGCGGAAGATCGACGAGGCGATGGGCATCACCTACCAGATCAAGTAGTGCTGGAGATCCGCGGACTCGCCAAGCGCTACGGCGGCGGCGACCCCGCCCTGCGCGGGGTCGACCTGTCGGTGAGCGCCGACAGCGTGGTGGCCCTGATCGGGCCGTCGGGGTCGGGCAAGAGCACGCTGATCCGCTGCATCAACCGCCTGGTCGAGCCGAGCGCCGGCAGCGTCGTCCTCGACGGCGTCGAGCTGACCCGCCTGGGCGGCGCCGGCCTGCGTGCGGCGCGGCGCCGCATCGGCATGATCTTCCAGGAGCATGCCCTGATCGAGCGCCTGACGGTGATGGAGAACCTGCTCTCCGGGCGCCTCGGCTCGGTCGGCTTCTTCCGCGCCTGGTTGCGACGCTTTCCGTCCACGGACATCGAGGCCGCCTTCGCCCTGCTCGAGCGCGTCGGCCTGGGCGGCCTGCACGACCGCCGCGCCGACGCCCTGTCCGGCGGCCAGCGTCAGCGAGTCGGCATCGCCCGGGCGCTGATGCAGCGGCCGTCGCTGCTGCTGGTCGATGAGCCGACCGCCAGCCTCGACCCGAAGACCTCGCGCAGCGTCATGCGCCTGATCACCGGCCTGGCGCGCGAGCGCGGCCTGGCGGTGATCGTCAACATGCACGATGTGCCGCTGGCCCTGCGCTTCGCCGACCGCGTCGTCGGCCTGCACGCCGGGGCCATCGTCCACGATGGTCCGCCGGCCTCGGTGAGCGAAGAGGTGCTGACACGCATCTACGGCGCCGAGGACTGGCTCGGCACCGCCGCTGAAGGGGAGGCTGAGGAGGACGAGGCCACCGCTCCCGCTGCGGAGGCGTGATGGTCCCGGCCCGCTGGCGCCCGCCGCCGCTGATCGCAAACCCGCGGCTGCGCTGGGGGCTGTACGCGCTCGGCCTTGCCTACCTGGTGGCGGCCGTCGCCACGGTCGAGATCGACTGGGCGCGGCTGGCGCAGGGCGTCGAGCGCGGCTGGCGCTTCGTCGCCGCCTTCCTCGCCCCGGACTTCCTCACCCGCTGGCGCGACATCGCCGCCGGCGTGCTGGAGAGCCTGGCGATGACCGCCATCGCCACCGTGGTCGGCGTGGCGCTGGCCATCCCGGTCGGCTACTGCGCGGCGCGCAACCTGGTGCCGCTGCCGGTCTACCTCGCCGCCCGCGCCTGCATCGGCCTCAGCCGCACCTTCCCCGAGATCATCATCGCCATCGTGCTGGTGGCGATGTTCGGCTTCGGGCCGTTCGCCGGCTTCCTCACCCTCGCCTTCGCCAGCATCGGCTTCATCGGCAAGCTGCTCGCCGAGGAGATCGAGGCCTGCGACCGCCAGACCCTGGAGGCGATGCGCGCGACCGGCGCCGGCTGGTTCACCACCCTGCTGTACGCGGTGCATCCGCAGGTGAAGCCGCGCCTGATCGGCCTGGCGCTGTACCGGCTCGACATCAACTTTCGCGAGTCGGCGATCATCGGTGTGGTCGGGGCCGGCGGCATCGGCGACACCCTCGCCACCACCTTCGACCGCTACGAGTACGCCAGCTCGGCCGCCATCCTGCTCATCATCATCGGCATCGTCCTCGCCTGCGAGTACGCCTCGGGTTTCATCCGGAAGCGGTTCATCTGATGCCGGCCGTGCCGCATCGCGATGGCCGCCCGCACTGGGTCCGCTACGGCTGGGGCGTCCGCCTGGCGCGCTATGCCGGGCTGCTGCTGGCGCTGCTCGTCCTGCTGCTGTGCTGGCGCTACGTCTCCGAGCGCACCATCTGGGCGTTCGTCCTCGACGCGCCGGCCACCGCCCTCGACATCGGCTCGCGCGCCGTCCCGCCCGATCTCGGCTACGTCACCCGCATCGGCCGCGCCACCTGGGACACGGTGAACACCGCCACCCTCGGCACCCTGCTGGGCATGGTCCTGGCGGTGCCATTCGCCTTCCTCGCCGCCCGGCCGACCACCCCGCACGGCGCGGTGCGCGCCCTGGCGCTGCTCGTCATCGTCGCCTCGCGCTCGATCAATTCGCTGGTGTGGGCGCTGCTCTTCGTCGCCATCCTCGGCCCCGGCGTGCTCGCCGGCATCCTCGCCATCGGCCTGCGCTCGATCGGCTTCATCGGCAAGCTGCTCTACGAGGCGATCGAGGAGATCGACCCGGCCCAGGTCGAGGCGATCCGCGCCACCGGCGCCAGCCCGCCGCTGGTGCTGGCCTACGGCATCGCGCCGCAGGTGATGCCCGCCTTCGCCGGAATCAGCGTGTTCCGCTGGGACATCAACATCCGCGAGAGCGCCATCCTCGGCCTGGTCGGCGCCGGCGGCCTTGGCCTGCACCTCGATGACTCCGTCTCGCGCCTGGCCTGGAACCAGACCGCGACCATCCTGCTGGTGATTCTCGCCCTGGTGGCGGTCAGCGAGTGGGTCTCGGCGACGGTGCGGCGGCGCTACATCTAGGGGGTCTGGGCACGGCCTCAGCGCGTGGCGTGCAAGTCGCAGCAGTGGAAGCCTTCGGCGCCGCTCAGGAAGAGGCAGCTGTCGGCCAGGGGCGGGGACGGTCGTGGGGGAGGGTCGTCGATAATCCCGGGGACGTTTCAGACCGATGGGCCGGCGAGTTCGTCGTGGGACCAGCCAGCGCCATGGTCGTAGCTGCTTCGACGTTGGGGATGGATGCTGTGCGTGCCGTAGCAGAGGCGCCTGAGGATGTCGTCGGGTCGCAGGTGCCAGCTCGCCCAAGCCAGAGAGGTACGCCCGTGGGTGTCGAGTGCCTCGCGTGTGGCGCCGGCGGCGAGCAGCCCGTCTATCACCGCCACCGAGGCGAAGGCTGCAGCGCGATGCAGTGCGGTCTCCCCGCATGCCGTCACGTCGCGCATGAAGCTGTCGAGACGGGCGCCGGGCACCGTCCGGGCACCGACATCGGCACCGGCTGCGATCAAGCGCAGTGCGATGCGTTCGTGAGCTGGCCGATTGGCTCGGCACAGCGCTGCGTGAAGGGCGGTCTCACCGCTGGCCTCATCAAACGAACGCGGATCGGCACCCTGTGCCAGGCACCAATCGACGACCCGTTCGTGTGCATGGAAGGCGGCGGCGCGCAGACCCAGATCGGGGCCTAGATCGGTTCGCCGTGCGCCCGCGGCGAGCAGTAGTCTCATGGCCGTCAGATCGCCATGGTGAGCGCACCACGCGAGTGCCGACATGCCATGCTGATCGACGGCGACCGCGCCGCCGGGAAGCGCTGACAGGTCAACTGCGATATCGGTCCGGCCACGGGCCAGGCCGACCATGCATGTCGCGATGTCCATGCTGGCGCATGCTGCAGGGTTTTGCTGCTCGGCCATGGGAAGATCGATCCGGTCAGGGGATGCCCGGCCACCATGCGAGAAGTCGTCGGCTACGTCCGCTGGGCGATGGCCCTGCTCCGGGCTGCCTGGAGCAGGGCCTCGGCTTCGATCCAATGCTCTACGTCATGCCCGTGGCGCGATCCCTGCTCGAGGAACCGATGATATGCGACCTGGGAGACCTGGCCGGTGTTCGCCGCAGGTGCGGTGCCTTCCGTGTTGTAGGAGTTGGTTCGATCCGCATGCGGGACGATATCGAGGGAATCGTCCACCAGTTTCTGCTGCGTTGTGGGTTTCATGCCAGGAGTCTATCAGATCGGTCGGATCGGCCGCCATGGGGTATATGCCTGCCTGGCGTGGCGCCGATCCCCAGCGGCTTCGACCTCTACAACCTCGCTGAGGATCCGCACGAGACGAGCAGCCTCGCCACCGCCAGCCCGATAACGACGCGGCCCTGCAGAAGCGCCATGACGAGTCTGACAAGGAATCGGCGAAGCCGCTGCTGGGCTGATCAAAATCGGGCAGCTACCGCCAATCTGGCCCGCCGCAGATATCCGCAGCGGGCCTGCATCATTATTGGAACATCCGCCAGTTCCATTCCAGAGCGATCTGGTTGTCGACCGAGAGCACCCCGGGAGCTGCCCAGGCGACGCGTTCGGCCTCTTCGCGCTCGGAATGGTTCGCCACCTTGCCGGTGAGCTCCACCTTGCTGCCGTAGGTCACCACCTGGATCTTTGCGGCATCAAGCATGGCGTTGCGGTCGAATGCGGCCTTGATCGCCGTCTCGACGTCGGTGGCGGAGATCAGCGGCTTGATGGTGATCTGGTTCCTGATGCCGCGGACGCCGATCATATACTGCATGACGTCCTCAGCCGCGTTCTTCTGGTACCACCACTCGACCTCGCCTTCCAAGGTGATCCAGCCATCTCGGACGGTGACCGTTGTCGTCCCTTTGGGAATCGTCGTCGACCATTCCAGCTGATGCACCGCGGCAGCTGCAATATCAGCGTCGGTGCGCAGGTGCGGTCCGGCCAGTTCGACCTTGATCTCATCGGCGATCGCCTTGACCCCGGCCACGCGCTTGGCTGCGCGCACCGCCTGCCATTTCTTCCCATGGTCCGAGGTCGATCCCACGAGCGTTACGACGCCTTCGGCGACCATCACGCCGATGTCGGTCACCTTCACCGAGGGTTCATAGGCCAGTTCGCAGAGCACGTCATCCTTGATCTGTTCGTCGCTCCTCGGTTTAGCCGAGGCTTTGGTGGTCGCTGGTGCTGATTTCATGGGTTACTCCTTGTGGTTGGTGCTGACGAGGATGCGGTCGGCTCGGCAGGATCACCATGGGGTGTTCTGCCCAGGGTGCGGACTCAAGGCTGAGGTAGAGGCGGAGCCTGCCTGATCGCGCCCCTGGTGGCGCGCACATGGACCATGGACTCCTCATAGGAGATGCGCACGACGTCGGCGATGTCGAGGAGCACCTTGGTCTCGGACAGCCAGCCGCCCGTCTTGACGACCAGTTGCTGGATGCCCCAGGTCTTGTCGTCCATGAAGAAGTCGCACACGTGGCCGATGGTGCCATCGACCGCCATGATCTGGTAGCCGTTCAGGGCCTGGGTGCTGCGCAGATGCGGATCATCGGTATCCGAGACCCGCTGCTCGGCCGGATCCTCCGGGATCCCGTCCGTGGAGAGATCGGTGATGGGAAACCCGCTCATCCCCCACAGCCCGTTTCCGCGCCAGTAGAACGGGAAACCGTAGTGCAGGCTGTATCGCTCCTCGTATTGCCGGGACACCGGCTTGTGCGTTTCGACAGGAGGGCATTCCTCGATCTGCTTCAACGTCAACTGCACGAGCATGCGTTTCCCTGCCCGGTCAAGTCCGCCGAAGGCGTGCGGCGAGATGAGCACCTTGCGCCCATCCAGCCAGGATCCGGTGTCCGTCACCAGATAGCGTACGGCCCAGTTGCGGTCATCGAAGTAGAGATCTTCGACATGGCCGACGTCGCCGTCGAGGGCTCCGATCTTGTCGTCGTAGAGTTGGTTGATGCTCTGGAGCATGAGTGGCGCCTGTCTGTGCATGGGTGGTGCGTCGCCCGTCCTGCGCCCGATGGCGTGGAACGGGCGATGCGTGATCGGCTAGAATCGGCAACCGATGGTCATGAGCAGGCCGAAGCCCTGGTTGCGCCGTTCGTCGCTGACCGTCACCTCCTCGTTTCCGCTGTCGGTGTAGTCGTACTCCGGATCGAACCTCCCGACGAGGTAGGGCACCTCGACGCCCAGCACCAGGCTCTCGCCGAGCGAGACATAGGTGCCGACCTTGATGCCGTACTCGACGTAATCGACCCATTCCTCGCTGGTTTCGGTCGACCCATCGTCACTGACGCTGAAGTAGCCGCGTCCGTAGCCGATGAAGGGAGCCGCTTCGACATGCCAGTCCGGAGTGAAGGCGTACCCATAGCCCAGCATCACGTTGACGACCGGAGCGGTGTAGTGGGCATCCTGCCCGTCATCGTTCCAGGTCGCGTGGTTCACCGCCACTCCGGCGCCCCAGATCAGGCCACCGCCTGCACCGAGCAGGCCAGCGACGTACTGCAACTGGATGCGGATGTTGCGATCGGCATCGCGCCCGTCCTCATCCGAACTGGTGCTGAGGATGTTGCCGCCCTGGTCGGAGATCGTGGTCGACGATTCACCCTTGAATTCCTGCGAGAGTACGCCGAATCCGAGACGCAGGTCGGCGACGGTCATGTCGGCTGCGGAGAGGTGGGCGGTCGCGACCATGGACAGCGCAGCCGTCGTGGTGGCGAGGAACTGGAATTGGAGACGCATGGTGTTCATCCTGTGGTGTTCGGGTTGATCGTTGAACGGAGAGTGGTCATCTGACTCCCGTTGCGCCGAGCGCATGCCGAGAATCGTCTAGGCCGGTCTTGAGCTTGCCGAGGTCTCGGCCGAAGCATGCGGTCAGAACAGGCCGCTCGGCCATGGTCGCTGTCCGTGAAGGCGGCCTTCTCGGAATACGCGTACTTGTTGGGTGCAGCCATCCCCGCAGGGGGCGCTTCGGGTCCGCCTGGAGTGGCACTGGGAATCCCGCATCCGGCAAAGGACCCGCTGGCGAGGAGCTGCCCCGAGACAGGAAGCAGGCATCCCCGATGAAGGCTGTTGGTGGTTCTCAAGTGGATGGCGTCCTGCGTCAGTGGCTGGTCGGGCGGGATCCTCAATGGCTCCAGCACGGTAACGATGGGGCAATCACCCCAGGTGGCGGCGTTCGGATAGGTCGATCACGCCGCAGCGAACGGACCGGAGCAGGCGCCTACGACCATGCTGGCGATACGCATGCCTTGGTGGCCGCGCCCGCCCGGACAGGCCAGATGCCACCTGGCCGACAACATGGCATTTGCTGGCGATCAGGTTAGGTATTCACGGATGCCGCGGTCATTGAGGCGAATCCTCGATGCGCATCCATACCTCTGAACCCCATGGCACAGATGCAATTCTCCGCACGTCGCACCATCAAGTCCTTCACCGGCGCTGCCGTCCCCCGCGCTACGGTCGAGTCCCTGGTCGAGGCTGCCACCTGGGCTCCTTGCCATCGGCTGACCCAACCCTGGCGCTTCGCGGCGATCGATCGCGGGGGCGTCGCCCGGCTATGCAGCTTCGTGCAGGTGCCGCCGGTGTGCGATGCCGTGCTGCCGCGCAAGCTGCCGTCGATCTGCGAGCGACTTGCCGCCTGCGGTGCGGTCGTGCAGGTCACGCTCGTGCTCTCCGGGCCCGAGGAGCAGCGGCGCGAGGATCGCGACGCCACCGCGGCCGCAGTGCAGAACCTGCTGCTGGCGGCGCATGACGCAGGCCTCGGCTCCTTCTGGTCCACCAGTCCGCTGCTGACCCACCCCGAGGTGCTGCGCTGGTTCGGCTCCGACCCGGCGGTCGAGGCCCATGTCGGCACGATCTGGCTGGGAATACCATCCGAATCGCCTGCTCCACCCCAGCGCCGCCCCTTGGCCGAGGTGTTGCGTTGGGCGTGATCCGGAGGTAGCGGGTACTTCCCGGTCCACGTTGACACCGGCCCGCCCTGCGGTTAGCAAGCCAGTAAGAGCCATGCAGGAAATCCAGTACCTCACCTCGTACCAGATCCTGCGCAAGATCGCCTCGGGCGGCATGGGCTCGGTCTACCTTGCCGAGCAGCTTGGCGCGGACGGGTTCCGCAAGATCGTCGCGATCAAGACGATCAAGAAGGAGTACCTCAAGAACAAGGAGAACGTCGACTTGTTCGTCGGCGAGGCCAAGCTGGTGGCCGACCTCATCCACGAGAACGTGCTTCAAGTATACCAGCTCGGTCAGACCAAGGGCGTGTACTACATCGTGATGGAATACGCCCACGGCAAGAACCTGGCCGACTTCATCCGCGCCCACAAGGACATGCACAAGGTCTCGAACGTCGACATCGGCGCGTTCGTCATCTCGCGCGTGTGCCGCGCCCTCAACTACGCCCACGAGGCGAAGGACATGCGCGGCCAGCCGCTCAACATCGTCCATCGCGACGTGACGCCGTCGAACGTCATCATCACCTACGGCGGCGTGGTCAAGCTCACCGACTTCGGCATCGCCAAGGCCGTGATCATGAACACCCCGGACGAGGCCGAGGTGATCATGGGCAAGCTGCCGTACATGAGCCCCGAGCAGGCCAAGTTCGTCGGCACCACCCGCCAGAGCGACGTGTTCTCGCTCGGCTTGGTGATGTACGAGCTGCTGACCAACACGGTGGTCTACAACGTCAACGACATCGACGACCTGGTCGACAAGATGGACAACTACTCGATCAAGCCGCCGCGGCGCCTGAATCCGCACATCCCCGAGAAGCTCGAGCAGATCATGATCCGGGCGCTGGAGGTCAATCCGGCGAACCGCTACCAGACGGCGCGCGAGTTCGGCCAGGATCTCGAGCACTATATGTACGACGGCGGCTACGGCCCGACCAACGAGAAGCTGCAGCGCTACCTCCAGCGCCTCTTCCCGCAGGAGTCGAGCGCCCCGATCGCCACCCTGCACGATTCCGGCACCATGGCGCCCTCACCGGTGCAGACCAATCCGCCGACCTGAAGCGGACCGGGTGGTCCGCGCCGTCCGCATCCACGCCCATGGCGCGCCGGAAGCCGTCCTGCGGATCGAGGACGTGCCCCTGTCCGAGCCCGGTCCCGGCCAGTTGCGCATCCGCATGCGGCTGGCGCCCATCAATCCCGCCGATCTGAACGTCATCGAGGGCACCTATGGCCGACTGCCGGACCTTCCCGCCACGGTGGGCAACGAGGGCGTCGGTGAAGTCGTCGCTGGCGCCTGGCCGTCCGGCACCCTGGTGCGGCCGCGTGACGGCCTTGGCACCTGGTGCGAGGAACTGGTCGCCGACGCCGTCCGTTGCACCCGCCTGCCCGACGACCTGCCCGACGGACAGGTTGCCCAGCTGGGGGTGAATCCCGCCACCGCCTGGGCCGTCCTGCACGAATTCGGTCCGCTGGCCGCCGGTGACTGGGTGCTGTGCAATGCGCCGGCCTCCGGGGTCGGACGTTCGCTGGCGGCCCTGTGCGCGGCGCGCGGCCTCCGTCTGGCCTGCCTGGTGCGACGTGACGGTGAGGCTCCGGCCGGCGCCATGGCGGTACCGGAGGGGCGCGAAGCGGCGAAGGCGCTCCGGAGCCTGGGAGCGAAGCTGGCGCTCAACCAGGTGGGTGGCGACAGCGCCGTGACGCTGGCCAAGGCCTTGGCGCCGCAGGGGGCCCTGGTAACCATCGGCGCCCTCGCGCGACAGCCGCTGTCGCTGCCCAACGGGGCGGTGATATTCAACGAACTGCGCTGCTGCGGCTTCTGGGTGTCGCGCTGGTACGAGCGCGTGCAACCCGGCGTGGTCGAGGGGATGATGGACGAACTGGGGAAGCTGCTGCGCGATGGACTGCTGCATCTGCCGGTGTCGGCGACGTATCCTCTGGAGCGGGTCCAGGAGGCTGTGGCTCATGCGCAACGTGGGGGTCGCGGCGGCAAGGTGCTGCTCGCGGCGCATCCGTAGCGCCGACTTCAGTCGGCCCGTCGCATTGCCCCGCGGCAGGCTGAAGCCTGCCGTCCGTGCCGACTGAAGTCGGCGCTACGGGCGCTACGGGCGCTACGGGCGCTACGTCAGGCGAAGGCGTTCAGGTACGGCAGCTTCTTGGCTGCGGCGCGCACCTGGGGCAGGCCGTCGACCAGTTCGCCCAGGGCGTCCCACTGCCCGGTGAGGAACTGCCTGCGCGGTCCATCGCCCAACTGGCAGGCGAACGTCTTGGCGCCGGCCTTGACCTGCATGGCATTGAGGTCGACGGTCACCTCGACCGTGGGGTCGGCCTCGATCGCGCTCTGGATCGCCTCGCTGTCGGCCTGGGTCACGCGCACCGCGGGCAGGCCCATGGCGACGCAGTTGCCGTGGAAGATCTCGGAGTAGCTGACCGCGACGATGGCCTGGACGCCCCACTTGGCGATCGCCTGCGGAGCGTGCTCGCGCGACGATCCGCAGCCGAAGTTGGCGTTGGCCACCAGCACCTTGGCGCCGGCGAAGCGCGCGTCGTCGAAGCTGTGCCGCTTGCCCTGGGCCTTCAACTGCAGGCGGTCGTCCTCGAAGGCGTGGGCGCCGAGGCCGTCGAAGGTGACGCAGCGCAGGAAGCGCGCCGGGATGATGCGGTCGGTGTCGATGTCGTTGCCGCGGACGGGGATGCCACGGCCGGAGATGGAAGTGATGATAGCGGGCATGAGGGGGAGTCCGAGGGGGGCGGAGGTCGGAGGCACGGGGGACAATGGCGTCAGCCGTCCCGTGCCGGAGAGCGGGAGCCCCCCTCGGGCAGAGAGCCGATGTCGTTGCCACGGACGGGGATGCCACGGCCGGAGATGGAAGAGATGATCGCAGGCATGTGGTGCTCCTTACTTCAAGACCGTACGGACATCGGTGACCTGGCCGGTGAGCGCCGCGATGGCGACCATGGCCGGGCTGGCGAGCAGGGTGCGGCCTTCCGGCGAGCCCTGGCGGCCCTTGAAGTTGCGGTTGCTGGTGCTCATCGAGATCTGGCGGCCCTTGAGCTTGTCCGGGTTCATCGCCAGGCACATCGAGCAGCCCGCCTCGCGCCACTCGAAGCCGTGCCTCTTGAAGATGGTGTGCAGGCCCTCGGCTTCGGCCGCCTTCTTCACCGCCTCGGAGCCGGGGACGATGAAGGCCTTGACCGTGGCCGCGACCGTGCCGCCGTGCGCCTGCATGACCTTGGCCGCCTCGCGCAGGTCGCTGATGCGGCCGTTGGTGCAGCTGCCGATGAAGGCGATATCGATCTTCGTCCCGGCGATGGGCTGGCCGGGCTTGAAGTCCATGTACTCGTAGGCCTCCTGGATGCCGGGGCGCTCGCTCTCGGGGAACGACTCCTTGGCCGGGATCGACTCGGTGATGCCCACGCCCTGGTCGGGCGAGATGCCCCAGGTCACGGTCGGCTCGATGGTCGAGGCGTCGAAGGTCTTGGTGTCGTCGTACTGGGCATCGGCGCCCGAGGCCATCGACAGCCAGAACTTCGCAGCCTTGTCGAACGCGGCGCCGGCCGGGGCGTGCTCGCGGCCGCGCAGGTAGTCGACCGTCACCTGGTCGGGGTTGATGTAGCCGCAGCGCGCGCCGCCCTCGATGGCCATGTTGCAGATGGTCATCCGCTCCTCCATCGAGAGGGCGTGGATGGCCGGGCCGTTGAACTCGTAGGCGAAGCCCACCCCGCCCTTGGCCGAGAGGACGCGCAGGATGTGCAGGATCAGGTCCTTGGCGGTGACGCCAGCGCGCAGCTTCCCGTCGACCTGGATGCGGCGCACCTTCATGCGGCTCATCGACAGGGTCTGGGAGGCCAGCACGTCGCGCACCTGGCTGGTGCCGATGCCGAAGGCGATGGCGCCG
>JAIFKN010000115.1 GCA_020049615.1 bacterium
CGCGTCTGGAACAGGGAGCCACGCTGCCGGAGGCGGTCGCCGGCCTGCTGCCGCCCGCCACCGCCGAACTGCTCGGCGGCTCGATCCCGCCCCTCGCCACGGTGGCGACGCTGCTCGCCGACGAGGCCTGGCGTGCAGCGGAACGTCGTCGCCTGCTGTGGGGGCATCTCAGTTATCCGCTCGCTGCCAGCCTGATCGTCGCTGTCGGTGCCGTGGTGCTGGCCGCGGCCCTGCCCGCCGGCCGCTGGTATACGACGCAGGTGTCGCCGGCCTGGGCGGTGCCGCCGTTGCTGGCCGCCCTGCTGCTGACCATCTCGCCGTGGCTGCCGCGCGGCTGGCACCTGCCGCTGGGCCAGGCATCTCGACCTCGCGGCACGCTGGGCGCGGGCCGGGCTGGCGGCGCGCTGGCGGCTGAGCGAGGCGCAGGCGCAGCGCCTGCTCGGCGTCGATCTCGCGCCGATGTCGGCGCTGCTCGGCCTGCCCGAGGCGGCGGCGCACTGCCGCATGCTCGCCGAGTGGCACCGCCGCGCCGCCTGGCGCCGGCTGGGCCTCACCGCGCGGCTTGCCGCCGGCCTGCTCCTGCTCGCTGGTGGCGGGGTGGTGCTGGCCTCGGCCCGGCTGTGGTCGGGGGCTTGAGTGGTGGCACCCTGCCGCATGGTGCGCCCATGAACGTGGCGCCGTGGCTCTGGCAGTTGCGCGAGGTCCGCGTCGGCAGCCACCTGCACATCGCGGCCCTCGACCTGGCGCCGGGCTGCACCGCCATCACCGGCCCCTCCGGAGCCGGCAAGAGCACCCTGCTCGGCGTGCTCAGCGGCTTCATCGCGCCGGCCTCCGGCAGCGTGGTGCGCGCCCCGGGCGATGCCCGCCTGCCTCTGTTCTGGGCCTGTGGCGGGGCGGGGCTGTGGCCGGGCGTCGCCGCGGCGCGCCAGCTCGCCCTGGCTGCGCCGCCGGGCAGCGACCGCGCACCGCTGCTGGCGAGCTACGACCTGCAGGCCCGCGCCGAGGTCCCGCCCGAGCTGCTCTCGGCCGGCGAGCGCGACCGCCTCGACGTCGCCCGGGCCGAGGCCAGCGGCGCCGCCGTGCTGATCCTCGACGAGCCGTTCGCGCACTGCGGACGCGCCCAGGCCGAAGCGCTGTGGCGCGGTCTGCGCGAGCGCACCGCCACCACCGGCACCAGTCTGATCGTCGCCACCCACGACCCGGTGCAGACCGCCTCGGCTGATCGCGTGCTGACCCTGGAGGGGGGCCGGCTGGTCGCCGGGCTGCTGGCGCTGGTGTTGCACGCCGGCTGCGGGGCCGCGCCCGATGTCTCGGTGTCGGCCTTCGCCCTGCCAGCCGATGCCGATGTCCTGCCGACGCCGCGCGCAGCGGGTCCGCTGCGCGATGGCGGCATGATGATCCTCGACACTGCAGGGCGGGTGCTGGATTACGGCCCCGATCTGGCACTGCGCACGTCGTGGCGCATGCCGGCCTGGGATGTCGGCCGGCCTGAGGGCATCTGCGAGCTGCCCGACGGCCGCCTGGTCGTCGCCGACACGCACTACCATCGCATCGTGGTCTTCGCCCGCGGCGGCGCGGTGCTGGCGACCTGGGGCCGCGAGGGCGACGCGCCGGGCGAGTTCCGCTGGCCGGTCGGCGTGGCCTGCGATCCGCAGGGCCGCATCTATGTCAGCGAATATGGCGGCAACGACCGCGTGCAGCGCTTCGCCCCCGATGGCGCCCCGCAGCTCGCCTTCGGCACCTTCGGCAGTGGGCCGGGCAAGTTGCAGCGGCCGCAGGGTCTCGCCTGGATGGCCGGCAAGGTGCTGGTCAGCGACGCGCTCAACGCGCGTGTGGCGGTGTTCAGCGAGGACGGCGCGTGGCTGGGCGAGCAGGCCGCTGGCGCGCTGACCATGCCCTACGGCTGCTCCGCCGCCGGCACCGGCCTGGCCCTGGCCGACTACGGTGCGCAGCGCGCGGTGCGGCTCGATGCGGCCGGCGCGGTGATCGCGACCTGGGGCGAGGGTGGGCGCGGCGCCGGGCAGCTGGCGACGCCGTGGGCCGCCGCGATCGACAGCACCGGCCGGGCGTGGATCTGCGACACCGGCAACCGCCGCATGCAGGTCGTGGCATGGTGAGCTTCCTCCCACCGCTGCGTCGCCGTCCCGCTCCGCTGCGCTGGTGGCTGCTCGGCTGGAGCGCGCTGCTCGTTGCCGCTCCGCTGCCGTGGTTCCTGCGTGGCGAACTCGACGCGGCGCGGCCGTGGCTGCTGCTGCTCTACCCGCCGCTGGCGTGGTGGTGCTGGCGCCTGCTGGCGGCGGGCTGGGCCGGTCTCGACGGCTGGCGTGCGCGGGCCGCGCTGTGCGCCCGCCTGACGCTCATCGCCTGCGCCTGCGTCGCCCTGGCCGAGCCGCGCCTAGTCGCCAGCCGCGACGACCTCGCGCTGGTCTACTGCCTCGACCGCTCGGACTCGATGACGCCCAGCGCCGGCGAGGCGGTGCGGCGCTGGATGCTGAAGACGGTGGCGGCCAAGCCGGCGCGCGATGCCGCCGGACTGGTCTCGTTCGGCCGCGGCGCCGCGGTCGAGCTGCCGCCGCGCCAGGCCTTCCCCTTCGAAGCCTTCGCCACCCGGGTCGAACGTGGCGGCACCGACCTCGAACGCGCCCTGCTCACTGCCGCTGACGTGCTGCCGGACGATCGTCCCGGCCGCATCGTCCTGGCGAGCGACGGCGCGGCCAACGCCGGCGATCTGGAGCGCGCCCTCGCCCGCCTGACGTCGCGCGGCATCGCCGTCGATGTCCTGCCGGTGGCCTACGCGCACACTGCCGAGGCGTGGCTAGAGCGCCTCGACCTGCCGCGCGAGGTCCGCCCCGGCGAGACCTACGACGCCGGCGTGCTGCTGGCCGCGATCAGCGCAGGACGCGGCGTGCTGACGCTCAGCGAGGACGGCCGCGAGGTGGCGCGCCGGCCGGTGACCTGGGAGGCGGGCAAGGCGCGCTTCCGCCTGCCCCTCGCCCTGCGCGGACCGGGCACCTACGACTACCTCGCCCGTCTCGAACCCGAGCCCGGCTGCGACGGCTGGCGCGAGAACAACGTCGCCCTCGGGCGCATCGACCTGGCCGGCGAGGGAGCCGTGCTGCTGCTCACCGATCCGGGCGGCAAGACCGAGGACTGGCGCGCCCTGGAGGCGGCGCTGACCGCCGCATCGCGCCGGGTCGAACGCCGTGCCGCCTGGGAATGCCCGGACGATCCGCTCGGCTTCGAGGCCTTCGATGCCTGCATCCTGGTCAACGTGCCGGCCGAGCAGCTCGACGCGGCGCAGCAGCGCGCGCTGCGCGACGCGGTGCGCGAACTCGGGCTCGGCCTGCTCATGGTCGGCGGTGGCAACAGCTTCGGTCCCGGCGGCTGGAACCGCACCCCGGTCGAGGAGGCGCTGCCGGTGAGCATGGACATCACCGGCCGGCGGGTGATGCCCAAGGGCGCGCTGGCCATCGTCCTGCACACCTGCGAATTCCCCGAGGGCAACACCTGGGCCAAGCGCATCACCAAGCAGGCGATCCGCGTGCTGTCAGCCGAGGACGAGGTCGGCGTCGTCGCCTACCTCTACGACAAGGGCGGTGGCGACCAGTGGGTCTTCCCGCTGACCCGGGCCGGCGACTACGACAACCTCGCCCCGCTGGTCGAGGCCTGCGAGCCCGGCGACATGCCGAGCTACCAGGCCGCGCTGTCGCTGGTCGGCGCTTCGCTGGTCGCCTCCGACGCGGCGAGCAAGCACTGCATCATCATCAGCGACGGCGACCCGTCACCGCCGACGCCCGAGCTGATCGCGCAGTTCCAGCAGGCGAAGATCAGCATCTCGACCGTGTCGGTGTTCCCGCACGGCGGGGTCGAGAGCGAGTCCTTTCCCGCCATCGCCCGCGCCACAGGCGGCCGCTCGTACTTCCCGCAGGACCCCGCCCGCCTGCCCGCCATCTTCACCAAGGAGGCGAAGACCCTGCGCCGCAGCCAGGTGCAGAACGTGAAGTTCGTCCCGACCGTGCGCTGGCCGTCGCCGGCGATCAAGGGCCTCGGCGATCCGCCGCAGCTGAGCGGTTACGTCCTGACCACGCCGAAGTCCGGTGCGCTGACCGCGCTGGAAGGTCCGGACGAGCGCGAGGACGACCCGGTGCTGATCTCGTGGCGCTACGGCACCGGCGCTGCCGCCGCCTTCACCGGCGACCTCGGCGGCAACTGGGGCGCCTCGTGGGTGACGTGGGACAAGTACGCTGCCTTCTGCGAGCAGCTGGTGCTGTCGGTCGGCCGGGTGCGCGCGCGCGGTCATCTGCGCATCGCGGTCGAGCCCGGCGTCGATGCGGTCGAGGTCTCGGTCGACGACCTGCATCCCAAGCCTGGCCAGCTGACCCTGGCCGGCCGCCTGGTCGCGCCGGATGGCGCCGAGCTGCCGCTGAACCTGCGCGCGGTGGCGCCGGGCCGTTGGCGCGGCCGGGCCGCTCTCGCCGGCAGCGGGCGTTATCGCGTCGGCATCGCTGGCGCTGGCGGCGACGCCGACGGCCAGGACCGCCACGAGCGCGCCAGCGCCGGCTTCGCTGTCGCCTACTCGCCGGAGTACCGTCGTTTCCGCTCTGATCCGCAGGTGCTGGAACGCATCGCCCGGCGCACCGGCGGCCGTCTGCTCAGCGGCGACGAGGATGGGAAGGCGCTGTTCGGCGTCGAGCGCGTGCCGCGCCGCTCGGCCTCGCCCGCTGCCTGGCTGGCGCTGGCCGTGCTCGCCTGCCTGCTGCCGCTCGACCTCGCTGTGCGCCGGGTGCAGCTCGGCTGGCCGTGGAAGAAGCAGGCTGCCGCCGGCACTGGCCTCGACCGCCTGCTCGCGGCCAAGCGCCGCGCGCCGCCGACCACGGTCACGCCGATGCAGGCGCTGCCCGAGGTCGAGCCGACCTCGACCCAGCCCAGACCCGCCGCACCGCCCGCCATCGCGCCGACCGCCGGCAGCACCGCCGGACGCCTGCTCGACGCCAAACGCCGCCGCCAGAACCAGGACAAGGACAACCCATGAGCGATCCCGCCGCCGAACTCACCGCCGCCGCCCGTCTGCTGGCCACCGCCCGGGACGAGGTCGCCCGCGCCATCGTCGGCCAGGAGCGCGTCATCGACGGCGTGCTCGCCGCGCTGGTCTGCGGCGGCCATGTCCTGCTCGAAGGTCTGCCCGGACTGGGCAAGACCGAGCTGGTCAAGGCGCTGTCGCGCGCCTGCAGCCTGGAGTTCCGCCGCGTCCAGGCGACGCCGGATCTCATGCCTGCCGACATCCTCGGCACCACCGTGCTGGCCCGCGACCAGGACGGCGGCTGGCGCACCGAGTTCCGCAAAGGCCCGGTGTTCACCCAGCTGCTGCTCGCCGACGAGATCAACCGCGCCACGCCCAAGACGCAGGCCGCGCTGCTCGAGGTGATGCAGGAGGGCACGGTGACGATCGGCGGCCAGCTGCACCGGCTGGAGCAGCCCTTCGTCGTGCTGGCGACGCAGAACCCGATCGAGCAGGAGGGCACCTATCCGCTGCCCGAGGCGCAGCTCGACCGCTTCCTGTTCAAGTTCGAGGTCGGCGCGCCGACCCGCGACGAGCTGAACCGCATCCTCGACCGCACCGAGCTGGCCGGCGGCGAGGCGGTGCAGACGGTGCTCGATGGTGCCGCCATCCTCAAGCTGCGCGCCCTGGCCGCTGGCGTGGTGGTGGCGCCCGAGGTGCGCGACTTCGCCGTGCGCCTGGTCCTGGCGACGCATCCGGGCGCGACCTCGCCCGAGCCGGTGCGCCGCTACGTGCGCTGGGGCGCCAGTCCGCGCGCCGCCCAGGCCCTGCTGCGCGCCGGCCGTGTGCGCGCCCTCGCTGCCGGCCGCGCCCACCTCTCCTGCGACGACCTGCGCCGCCTGGCGCCCGACGTGCTGCGCCACCGCGTCATCCTCAACTACGACGGCCAGGCTGACGGCATCCGTTCCGACAAGCTGGTCGACGAGGTGCTCAAGGCGGTGCCGGAGGCGGCTGCGTGAGCGAGGCCGTCCTATCGGCGAACCTGGTCGGGGCGCTGCTGCGCCTGCGGCTCAACCCGCGCGGGCGGCGCACCGCCCGCGGCCGCGGCGAGCGTCTCGCCGGGCGCGGCGGCGCGTCGACCGATCTGGCGGATTACCGCGACTACAGCGAGGGCGACGATCTGCGCGCCATCGACTGGAACGCCTTCGCCCGCCTGCAGCGGCCGTACTTGCGGCTCTACCGTCTGGAGGAGGACCGCCACCTCGTGGTACTGGTCGACGCCAGCGCCTCGATGGCCGAGGCCGGCAAGCTGGAACGCGCCCGCCTGCTGGCGGCGGCGCTCGGCGCGGTCGGGCTGGCCTCTGGCGACCGGGTCAGCCTGTGGTGCTTCGGCGATGCCGGCGATCCGCGGCGCCAGCCGCCGCTGCGCGGCCTCGCCATGCTGCCGCGCTGGCTGGCGGCCTGCGCCGCGATCGTGCCGTCGACCGGCGGCGAGAAGGCGCTCACCCCGCCCGAGGCGGTCGGCCGGCTGCTCGCCCGGCATGTCGGGCGCGGCGCCTGCGTGCTGCTCTCAGACTTCACCCACGAGGGCGCGCCCGAGCCGGCGCTGACCCGGCTGCACGCCGCCGGCCTCGATCCGCTCGCCATCCAGGTGCTGGCGGCGGCCGAGGTCGACCCCGATCCCGCCGCCGACCTGCGCCTGGTCGACGCCGAGACCGGGGCCGAACTCGACGTCTCGATCGCCGGGGCCTTGCCGGCCTACCTCGCTGGCCTCGATCATCTGCGCCGCCGTCTGGCTGGCGCCTGCCAGGCACGCGGCGGCCGCTTCGCCGCGGTCACCGCCGAGGAGCCGCTCGCCCCGTTGCTGACCGACCGGCTCCGCCGGCAAGGATGGTTCGCGTGAACCGCATGCCGTCGTTTCGACTCACAGGAGGCACAGAGACACAGAGGTTCGAGAGAGATGTTGATGTGGCCTCTCTTTCCGTGCGGCTGAATGTGGCCGCGCCTCTTCGAGCCTCTGTGTCTCTGTGCCTCCTGTGCATTCGCATGATGGGTCAGGACGCACGGAGGAGGAGGCAATAGCATGAACCTCCTGTTCCACGCCCCGCATTTGCTGTGGCTCGGTGCGCTGCTGGCGCCGCTCATCGCGTTGTGGTTCCTGCGTCTCAAGCGCCCGCCGCGGCAGGTCGCCTCGCTGGCCCTGTGGCGCCACGCGGTCGAGGATCAGCGCGCCAACGCCCTGTTCCAGCGCCTGCGCCGCCACCTGCCGCTGCTGCTGCAGATCCTCGCCCTGCTCGCCCTCGCCCTCGCCGCGGCCCAGCCGGTGTGGTCGGGCGCCGGCGCGGCAGCGCGGCGCGAGGCCATCGTCGTCGATGTCAGCGCCAGCATGGCCGCGCGCGTCCAGGGGCGCAGCCGCCTGGAGGAGGCGGTGGCACTCGCTCGTGGTCGCTTCGCCGCGGTCGGCGGCGAACGCGAGGCCTGCCTGGTCGCGCTTAGTGCCCAGGCCACGCTGGTCGTGCCGTTCACCAGCGACCGCCGCCGGCTCGAACGCGCCCTCGATGGGCTGGTGGTCGGCTGCACTGCCGGCGATCCGGCCGAGGCCCTGCGCCTGCTGCGCGGCCTGCACCGCGCCGAGCCCTTCGCCGCCGCCGTGCTGATCACCGACGCGGTGCTGCCGGCCGAGGCCGATGAGGACCTCGCCTGCCCGCTGGAGCTGCAGCGCGTCGCGCCGGGCGGGGCCAACCTCGGCCTCACCGCCCTGCAGGCGCGGCTCGGCGCCGACGGCGCCTGGGAGGTGCAGGCCGAAGTGACGGCCGCGGCCGAGGCCGGCCGTGGCGGCGTGCTGCGGCTGCTCGCCGGCGATGCCGAACTGGCGTCGAAGGCCGTGGCGCCGGCGCCGATGTCTGCCAGCCGCGTGGTGGTGCGGGTGCCGGGCGGCGCGGCGAGCGTGATCCAGGCGCGGGTGGAGGCGGCCGGCGACGATGCGCTCGACCTCGACGACCAGGCCTGGCTGGCGCTGCCGGCGGTCGAGCCGCTGCGCACCTGGGTCGCGCCGCGCCTGACGCGCTGGAAGCGTGCGGTGACGGCGCATCCAGCGGTGCGCCTGGTCGAGGATCCGCAGGGCGTCGACCTGCTTATCGGCGACAGTGTCGCCGACCTGGCCCATCCCGCCCGCGTCCGCCTCGGCGTCGGCGTGGTCCCGGCCGAACTGGCCGGCCGCATCGCGGCCAAGCCGGACGACCGCGGTTCGCGCCTGGTCGACGCCCGCGCCGCGCATCCGCTGCTGGCGCACCTGCGCCTCGACGACCTCGCCATCGCCGAGCGCGTCGCCTGGCTGGGCGGCGCGGGCGAACGCGAGGTCGAGGCGGCGGGCTGGACGGTGCTGGCGCATGGCGACGCCGGGCCGCTGCTGCTCGAACGGCTGCGCGGGGATGGCGTCGACTGGAACCTGTGCTTCCACAGCGACCGCAGCGATCTGCCGTACCGCCTCGCCTTCCCGGTGCTGTGCGGCAACCTGGTGCAGGCGGCGCTGCATGCCGCTGGTCGGGCCGAGGCCGCCGCGCAGCCCACCGGCCTGCTGCCGGCCCTGCATGTCGGACCTGGCGCGGCGACCATCGACGGTCCGGCCGGCGGCAGCAGCGCCCTGGCCGACAGCGACGGCCTCCTCAGCGGCATCCCGGCGCCGCTGCCCGGCCTCTACCGCCTGCGCGGCACGCGGGCCGAGGCCCAGGTCGGCACCGGCCTGCTCGAGCCGCGCGAAAGCCGGCTGCAGCCGATCGACGGCCTGCGCGCCCGCGAGGTGGCGGTGGCCGAGGCCCAGTCGCGGCCTGGCGACCTGGCGCTGTGGCCATGGCTGGCGGCGGCGGCGCTGGCCCTGCTGCTCGGCGAGTGGTGGCTGGTGAATGGCGGAGGTAGCGCCGGCTTCAGCCGGCACGGAGGGCGGGCTTCAGCCCGCCCCGGCAGCGATGTCTGAACCTCGCCGCGGCTGGCGTACCCGGGGTCGCCTCCCGCATGCCGATTTCGCAGGCCTCACCCAGGCCGTGACCTTCCGTCTGGCCGATGCCATGCCCGGATCGGTGTTGGAACGTATACAGCGCGACATCGCAGCCACCTGTCCCGACCCCCAGGATGCCCGGCGTGCTGCACTGCTGCGCGAGCAGGTGCACACCTGGCTCGATGCCGGTCACGGCTCGTGCCTGCTGCGGGATCCGGTGCTGGCGGATCTGCTCGCCGAGGAGATGATCCGTGACGATGGCATCGCCTATCGGTTGGATGGCTTTGTCATCATGCCGAACCATGTCCATGCCGTGCTGAAGGTCGGAGGGCGGCCGCTGGGCAGCATCGTGCGGGCCTGGAAAGGCGCGTCCGCACGATGGATCAATCAGACCGTGGGGCGTAGGGGGCCGTTGTGGTGCCGGGAGTACCATGACCGGTTCATACGCGATGAGGAGCATGCGATAGCCGCGATACGGTATGTGGTGCGCAATCCGGTGCAGGCAGGACTGGTCGAGCGAGGCTTCGATTGGCATGGGCTGTGGATCGATGAGCGTTGGAAGGAATACCTTGCGGCGGGCTGAAGCCCGCCGTCCGTGCCGGCTGAAGCCGGCGCTACGGGTGGCTGCCAGTGGCGAACCCGGCGCGACTCTGCACGTTGACCGCCGCTGATGCGCCCGCTCATCCTGCTTCTGTGCGCCGTCCTGGTTGCCGCCGGCGATGGCGGCCTGTCCGGCCTCGACGGCATGCTGCTGCCGGTGTCGCCGCCACGCAGCGGTCGGCCGATCGTGGTCGAGGTGCGGCTGAGCAGCCGGCTCGGCGCCCGCGAGGGCCAGGCGGTCATCGTGCTGAAGGGCGACGATGGCGAGGCGGCGCGCTGGGAGGGGCCGGTGTGGCGGGTCGGCACCGAGCCCACCGCCTTCCGCGTGCTGCTGCCTCCGCCACGCGGCTGGGAGGGCTACGATGACCTGCGCGCCGAACTGGGCTGGCGCGAGGGCGCGCTCGACTTTCCGCTCGCCACCCAGGCGCTGGCCCGCGCCGGCCTCGACACCCGCGCCGTCGCCGAGCTGGCGCCGGCCGGGATCGAGCTGCGGCGCGATGCGGTCATGCCGCCGCAGCCGGCGGAGGACAACACCTCGCTGTCGACCCGCGTCAGCGTGGTACGCCTCGATCCGGCCGACGCCGCAGTGGTGCCGGAAGCCTGGCAGGCGTGGGATGCCGTGCTGCTGCATCCGCAGACCGCGCTGCCGCCGCCGGTTGCCGCATCCCTCGCCACCTGGGTGCTGGCCGGCGGCCGGCTGATGCTGGCGCCGGGCCGTCCCGGTCCCGAGGTCGAGGGGCTGCTCGCCGCGCTCGACGCCGGCCGCGGCGCGGTGCGCGCCGGCGACGGCTGGACCAGTTGGCGCAGCGGTCTCGGCCTGGTCGTGCGCGATGACGGTGGCGATCCGGAGGCGATCGCACTCGCCCTGTGGGGCCGGCCGGCCGCTGCGATGAACCGCTGGCAGGATGTCTACCAGCCCGAGCGCGACCTCGGCCAGCTGCTCTGGCCGGAGGCGGTCGGGCGCGTGCCGCTGACGCTGGTCCTGGCGGTGTTCGCCGGTTTCCTGCTGTGGGTCGGTCCGGTCGAATGGATCGTGCTCGGTCGGCTGCGCCGTCGCCGCTGGACCTGGATCACCTTCCCGCTCGCCGCCATCGCCGCGACCGTCGCCGTCACCGCCATCGCCCGCGGCGCCTTCGGCAGCGCCGACCATGTGCGCCGGCTGGTGCTGGTCGACTGCGACGCCAACGGCGCCGCGCGCAGCTGCAACATCGTCGAGCAGCGCTTCTCCGGCGGCGACCGCGTGCTGGAGGAGCAGCCGCAGGGCGAGCTGGTCATGCCGGTGGAGATGGGCGAGCGCTGGCGCGGCGACGGCACGGCGGTGCGCATCCGCGCCGTGCATCGCGGGCCCTGGCATGCCGGCGGATCGGTCGAGATCGCGCTGCCGCAGTGGACGCCGGTGCTGCTGCGCCGCTACAGCACGCGCCCGCCCGCCGGGCTGCCGACGGCGGACTTCGGCCCGGCACCGTCGCCGGAGGCGGCCGCCAGCGACCTCGCCGGGCTGCTGCAGGACGGCTGGCGCTGGGCCGCGGTCACCCCCGGCGAGCACGAGGCCGGCGACGCCCGCGTCTTCGCCGGCCCGCGCCGCGAGGGCTTCCCCGGTGGCGAGGAGGTGTGGGTCCGCCTCCGCCGCGGCCTGGCCGGCCCGGTGCGCGGTCCGCTCGCCGGACTCGCCAATCCGCGGCCCTGCCGCATGGTCGCCCGGCAGCAGGGCACGGACATCATCGTCTGGCGGCAGGAGCTGCCGACGGTGGAGAAGACCGAGGATGGGCCGGAAACCGGACGGAAGAAAGGCACCAAGTGAACTGCGTCGAGATCGAGGACCTCAGCGTCCGCTACGGCAACTTCACCGCCGTGAACGGCATCTCCTTCGTCATCCCGCCGGGCGAGATCTTCGGCTTCATCGGCCCGAACGGGGCGGGCAAGAGCTCGACCATCAAGGTGCTGGCGACGCTGGTCCAGCCGTCGCGCGGCAAGGCGCTGGTGTGCGGCCTCGACGTCGCGCGCCAGGCCCCGCTGGTCAGGAAGCGCATCGGCTACGTGCCGGACGTCTTCGGCGTCTACGAGGACCTGACGGTGCGCGAGTACCTGCACTTCTTCGCCGCCGCCTACCGCATCCCGTGGGACAAGCGCGACACCCTGCTGCACGACGTCCTCGCCCTGGTCGACCTCGCCGCCAAGGAGGACGCGCCGGTCGACGGCCTGTCGCGCGGCATGAAGCAGCGCCTGTCGCTGGCCCGCGTGCTGCTGCACGAGCCGGATCTGCTGCTGCTCGACGAGCCGGCCAGCGGCCTCGACCCGCGCGCCCGCATCGAACTGCGCGAGCTGCTCAAGGAGCTGCAGCGCATGGGCAAGACCATCATCATCAGCAGCCACATCCTGCACGAGCTGGCCCAGCTGTGCACGAGCAGGGCCGCATGATGGCCGAGGGACCGCTCGACGAGATCTTCCGCCGCCTGCGCCTGATGCGCGTGGTGCACGTCCAGACGGTCGACGAGTCGGACGAGCTGCTGGCGCGCATCCGCACCCTGCCCGGCGTCGAGTCGGTCGAGCGCCAGGCCGACCGCATCGCCGTCAGCCTGCGCGAGGATTCCGGCGCGGTCGAGAACCTGCACGACGGCTTGGTCGGCCTCGGCGCCCGCCTGCGCATGTTCCAGCCCGAGGCCTTGGACATGGAGACGGCCTTCATGAAGCTGACCGAGGGCCGCACCGCGTGAATGCGCCGGCGCCGCTGCTGTGGCGCCAGCTCGCCCTGGAGGCGTCCCATGGACGCACCTTCTGGGTCCGGCCGCTGTTCGGCATCGTGGTGGCCTGCTGCCTGCTGCTCGCCTCGGGCCTGGCGGGCTCGCGGCTGCTCGCCGGCCAGGGCCTCGAGTCGGGTTCGGGCCGCGCCCTGTTCGATGCATTGATGGTCGCCGGCTTCGCCGCCGTGTACCTCGGCCTGCCCGCGTTGATCGCCCCGGCGGTCGCCGCCGAGGAGGAGCGCGGCACCCTCGACCTGCTGCGCATCGCCGGGATCGGGCCGCTGGCCCTGATCGCCCAGCTCGCCGGGGCGCGCCTGGTCATGGCCGGGACGGTGGCGCTGGCCGCCGTCCCGCTGGCTGCGCTGGCCTACGCCTGCGGCGGCGTGTCCGACCAGCGCCTGCTGGCGGCCGGCGCGGTGCTGGCGGTCGCCGCCATGCAGGTCGCCGCCTGCGCCGCTGCGGTCGGGGCGCGTCGTCTGCCCAGCACCGGTGCCGCCCTCTCCGCCTACCGCGATGTCGTCCTGCACCTGCTGATCCTCCTGCCCGTCGGCTCCGGATTGCTCAGCGTGTTCCTGATGTGGTCGCCGGTGCAGTTCTACGGCATGCCGTGGACCTGGTACCGCGCCCTGGTCGATGGCGGCGGCGATCCGTGGCTGGCCATCGTCGGCGGCCTGATCCCAGCCGGGCTCAGCATCGTCTGGCATCTGCGCCTGGCGCGGCGGCGCATGCGCCGCCGTTCGGTCGAACTGCCGCCGACGCAGAGCTTCCTGATGGCCCGCTGGCGTTCCGGACCGCGCTGGCAGCGCGAGGTACGGCGCTGGCGGGTGAAGCACGGTCTCGATCGCGGCGAACTGCCGCAAGATGATCCCCTGGCCTGGCGGGCGCGGCTCTACGCGCCGGTGTTCGGCACGCGGTTGAAGCTGGCCCGGCTGCGCGCCTTCGGCTGTCTGCTGCCGATCGTCGGGCTGGTGGCGCTGCTCAATACGCTCGCGGTGCTCGGCGGGAAGGCCGAGCAGATGACGGGCGTGCAGATCACCGCCGACGTGGTTTTCGCGATCGCCCTGGTCGCGGCGGGCTATGCTGCGGCCACCGCCCTGCCGCGCGAACGCGCCAACGGCAGCCTAGGCGTGCTCGCGACCACGCCGCTGGGCGGGGCCGAGATGGCCGATGGGTTTGGCGCTGGCGCCGGCCTGCTGCTCAGGCGGGCGCTCCACGCCTATCTCGCCACGGTGCTGTTCTGCGCCCTGGTCGAATGCCGGCTGGCCGCCTGGCCCGCGCTGCTGGCCGCCGCGGCGACGGCCTACGGCCTGTGCGGCACGGCACGCTGGGGCGGGCTGCTGCTCGGCGCCCGGTCCGCCCAGCCGCTGGCGGCCGGGACGCTGGCGCTGGCCGCCAGCGTCGGCGTGCTGCTCGGACCGTGGCTGGCCGGACGGGCGGCGCTGGCGGCAGGCTGGGAGCAGACGGCGCAGCAGATGACGCTGTTCAGCCCGTTGTTCCTCGCCGAGACGCTGCATGTCGACGAGGCCGCTCCAGGCCTGGAGGCGTTCGTGGTCGCGGCCGGATGGCTGGCCGCCTGGGCCATCCTGCGCGGATGGTGCCGTTGGCGCCTGGACCGCTGGCTGGGACGGGCGGCATGAGGTACGCGATCGGTCTGCCGTTGATCGCCAAGGAGCTGACCGAGCAGGCGGCGCGGAAGCGCACCTTCGTCCTGCGCGTGCTGATCGGTCTCGCCCTCGCCTTCTTCGCCGGGATGGCGCTGTACCAGGCCCAGCGCTGGGATCAGGAGCTGCTCGGCAAGGGCATGCGGGTGTTCGAGGTGCTGGGCAACCTCATCGCCTGGCTGCCGGCGGTGATCGCCCCCGGTCTGACCGCTGGCGCCATCGCCGGCGAGCGCGAGGACGGTTCGCTGCCGCTGCTGCAGATGACGCGGCTGGGCCCGGTCGCCATCGTGCTGGAGAAGTGGCTGTCGCGGCTGATCGCGGTGGCGATGCTGCAGATCCTGGCGCTGCCGCTGCTGGCTCTCGCCTACACCTTCGGCGGTGTGCCCGAGGCCGTGATCTGGTGGACCATCCTCGGCGCGCTCGCCGCCACCGCGCACGCCACCGCCCTGGGCATGCTCGCCACCGCCTGGTGCCGCGGCACGGTCGGAGCGCTGTTCACCGGCTACGGCCTGATGCTCGCCAGCTATGGCATCCCGATGGCGGTGGAGCACGCCCGTCCGCTGGCCTTGCTGCATGCCAACTGTCCGGCGATCGACGTCACCTGGCTGCTCGATCGCAATGCCAGCGTCGAGGTGGCGGCGCAGGATGCACTGCTTTACAGCTTCGCCGTCACCGCCATCGCCATCCTCGGCGCCTGCCTCGCGCTGAGCCTGCGCCGTCACCGCGAAGGCGGCAATCCGCTGCTGGAGCGCTTCCGGCGCCTCGATGGCTGGTTCGAAGGGCTCGAGCGTCGCCTCCTCGGCCGCGCCACGCGACGCGACCTGCCGCTCGAACGCCCGGTGGCCTGGCGCGAGTGCAACCGCCGTGCCCTGGCCAACCCGCGCTACCTGGCGCGCATCCTGCTGCCGCTGGGCGCGCTGGTGGTGTTCTCGCTGGTGCTCAGCTACGGCCTGGCCTTCAACTCGGGCAAGGATGTGGCGGCGTGGATGGGCATGCTCATCGAACTCGGCCTCGCCCTGACCGTGCTGGTGCTCGGCGCCACCGCCTTCTCGGCCGAGCGCAGCGCGCAGAGCCTGGAGGTGCTGCTGACCACGCCGCTGACGCCGCGCGACATCCTCATGCAGAAGGTCAGCGGTCTGCGCCGGGTCCACCTGGGCGGCGCCATCCTGGTCGCCCTGGTCCTCGCCGTCCGCATCATCGTCAATGGCGACGGCTGGGACATGTGGCGCGGCCGCTGGTCGGTTTGGCTGGCCGTGCTCAGCCTGGCGTTGCAGCCGGCAGTGCTGGGCTGGCTCGGCCTGGCCATCGGCCTGCATGTGCGCAACCGCAGCCGCGCGGTTGGCGCGGCGGTGGGCGCGGCGGTGGGCTGGACGGTGGCCGCCGGACTGACGGTGGCGCTGCTCGACGCCATCTGGAGCATCCACGACGAGGAGGT
>JAIFKN010000308.1 GCA_020049615.1 bacterium
CCCTGGGCGACGGCGCTGACCGCGTCGGAACTGGAGGGGATCGCCGGGCGGGTCAGGGGGCTCGGCGTGGTGGCCGAGGTGCATGGGTGACTATTTCGGGATGTTGGGATTGACGTCCCGTTCCCACTGCGGCGTGCTCCAGAATATGTTGTAGCCGAGCGCCACGTTGTTGACCTTCTTTTCGTTGTCGAGGTTTCCGGCGCTCCACTTGCCGTGCCAGTAGCAGCGGAGGACCGGCAGCGCCGATGAGGGGAATGGGCTTCCGAAGTCGGCCCATCCGCTCGGCACCACGCCTGGCTTGGCATTGCCGAACTTCGCCTGATGGAGCTTGGCGTCCTGCCAGGTGAGCGTCGGGTCGCTCGGTGGCGTCTCCATGTCGCGCCAGAAGTACCCGATGTCCCCGCCGGTCAGCATCTGTCCGCCTGCGGCGTAGACGAGGTTGCTGCCCGGGTTGTTGCTGACCTCGTACATGTAGCTCATGCCCGGTTCGTAGAGCCGGGTCATGGGGTCCATGTTGGTGCGGCCCATGTCCGTGCGGCCGCCCCTGGTCGGATCGAGCGGGCATTGCAGCGACTTGAGTACCAGATCGTATTCGCCACCGACGAGCAGGGTCAGGTGCCAGGGATAATCGTCCTGGTTGTCCTGCTGGTAGACTCCCATGGCGATGGCGGTCTGCCGGAGGTTGTTCGAACACTGCGCGTTCTTGGCCTGCTGGCGCACCAGGTTGATCGCCGGCAGCAGCATCCCGGCCAGCACGGCGATGACCGAGATCACCACCAGGAGTTCGATCAGGGTGAAGCCGCGCCGTGTGCCCGTCATGCAGTGGATACGGACCCGGGGGCCTGGCGTTGCCCGGAGCGCGGGCGGCCCGCCCGCCCGTCACCCGGCCGGCCCGGCCGGGGTTCGTGGTGGAGCATCCCAGGCACCCCCAGGCGGGCCGCCTGGGGGGACGGACGGGCGGGCGGCCCGCGCTCCGTGCCCCGCGTTGACGCCCCCGGCTCCGCATCTACTGTCCCCGCATGGGCTTCGCGGGCAACCTTCGCACTCTGGCGCTGCCCGAGGTGCTCCAGACTCAAGGCCACTGGCGTTTTGCGCCTGGCCGCCGTGGAAGGGGGGCGGGATGTCGTCTTCGACCAGGGCGAACTGATCGGCGTCGCCTTCCGTCGCGGCGAGGAGCGCCAGGCCCTGCTTCGGCGCCTTATCCTCGAAGGCCGGCTGGATGCCACCACGGCGGCGCAGATATCCAGCTCCGGTCGGGAATCCCAGGTCATCAGCCGGCTGATCGAGGGCGGCGTCATCGACGAGGGGGCGGTCAAGGACGCCGTCCAGCGCCAGGCCGAGGAGGAACTGCAGAGCCTCTTCACCTGGGATTACGCCGATTTCGTCTTTCACGACGCTGGTCCCGAAGCCGAGGAGATCAACCAGCTGGTCGAGCGCTCGAAGGCCGATGGGCTGGCCTTCAACATCAACTCGCTGCTCATGGAGTCGGCGCGGCGCCAGGACGAATGGGAACGCGTCCGCCAGGTCTTCCCCGACGGCGGATTGGTGCTCGGCCCGCGCGAAGGTCAGGAAGCGGCGCTCACCGAGGCCTCGCAGGAGTATCCGGCGTCGGCAGTGATCCCGCTTGTGGACGCAGTGCGCTCGCTCGACGACATCGTCAAGGACAGCGTCGTCACCCGGCTCGACGCCTGGAGCTGCCTGGCCGTCCTGATGGAGAAGGGTCTGGTCGTCCCGCTGACCCGCGACGACATCATCTACCACGGCGACTACCTGGTCTCGAAGAACGACCATCTGCGCGCCTGCTCGCTCTTCCGCCGCGCCCTGGCCGCAAGGCCCGGCGACAGCGAGACGGCGAAGAAGCTCGCCGAAAGCCTGGCCAAGCTCGGCGATGCGCCCGATGCGGCGGCCTGCTACGCCCAGCTCGCCATCGGTTCGCTCAACGCCCAGGACAACGACGGAGCCGTGGCGCATGCGCGCAAGGCGGTGCAGCTGGCGCCCAAGGATCCGGCCCTGCGCCAGACCCTGGTGCGCTGCCTGCTGGGCCAGGATGCCAAGCGCAATGCCGGCGAGGCGGTCGGCGAACTGCTCCAGCTGGTCGAGACCTACACCGGCCTTGACCGGCTGGAGGACGCGCGCAGCACCTGTCTGAAGGTGCTGGAGCTGGACAAAGGCAACGAACCGGCCCGGCGGCAGCTGGCCCGCATCTTCTCGACCGCCGCCCACGACGAGCAGTCCGAGGACGTCGTCGTCTGCGTGCAGTGCGGCCACGTCAATCATCGCGAGGCGCAGGACTGCGAGAAGTGCAAGGCCTCGCTGCAGCTCAGCTGCCTGGCCTGCGGCAGGCCGGTGGGCGTGTCCGACCGCCTGTGCATCTTCTGCGGGGCTGACCCGCATCGCGGTTCGCAGAACCGCCGCGCCGGCGGCAGCCCGGCGACCAGCCGCATCGTCAATCCGGACAAGATGCGTGCCGGGGCGGCCGCCGGCGGCAAGCAGGCGGTCGCCGACCAGCTCGACTCGCTGCTCGCCACGGCCAAGGCCAAGGAGGAGGGCGAGGATTGGGAAGGCGCGCTGGAGGCCTGGCGTCAGCTCGCCTCGCTGCAGGTCGACAACGCCGAGTTGACCGCCCACATCAAGAGCCTGGAGACCCTGGTCCACGACTCCTTCGTCGAGCGTCAGATCGAACAGGGCCATCAGTACCGCCGCGTCCGGCGCTACTGGGCGGCCATCCGCTGCTACAAGGCCGCCTTGCGCACCATGGCCAGCGACGATCCGCGGGCGCAGCGCCTGGTCGAGATCCTCGGCTCGACCACCAAGGTCGGGCAGCGCATCGCCCTGCTCTACGCCGCAGCCATCCTGGTCATCCTGCTCGGCGCCGGCATGGCCGTCCAGCCGTGGCTCAAGAAGAGCCGGGTCGACGGCGAGATCTCCGCCATGGCTGAGCGTCTCCAGCCCTTGACCGAGGCGCCGAATGGTCCGCAGCTGGCTCCGTTGCGTGGCGAATTGGAGGCTCTCCAGGCCCGGGTCGAGGCGCTGGGCGATGGGCCGCGTTGGGCTTCCGCTCGCACGCGCTGTACCGAGCTGTCGGGCGCCTGGACCGTGGCGTGGACGCGGGCGGCGGCCCGTTCGCTTGAGCAGGTCCATGCCGCCATCGAATTGAAGGATCTCAAGCGCGCGCGCGAGCTGCTTTCCGGCCACAGCGCGATCTTCAGGGACAATTCTCCGCGTGTCGTCCAGGTGACCGAGCGCCTCGATGCGGCGCAGAAGCAGCGCGACGAACTCAATGCACGCATCCAGGATGCCCCCCGCCTGCTGGCGGGGGCCGAAGCCGACGAGGCGGGAGGACGCCTGGGTGCGGCCCTCGGCCAATATCGCACCCTGGTCGAAAGTCCGAGTCTTGAAGTAGCTACCAAGGCAAAAGCGGCAGTCGCCCGCCTCGCTCCCCGGGCCGATGCCGCCTCCGCTGCGGTGCAGAAGGCGCTCGATGATGCCCAGAACCTGCGCGGCAGCGACCTGCCGAAAGCCGATGCGACGCTGGCCGCGATCGTCGACGAGGCCGCGACCTGGTCGCTGGGCGACCAGGTGCGTACCGCCCGGATGGCGATCGCGGCGGCCCTCAGCGAAGCCCGGTCGGAGGCCGCCAAGCTCGGCTCCGGCGCCAGCATCGAGCAACTCGCCGACTACCTGCACCGGCATGGCGGCGCGCCGGAGGCGGTGGCGATCCGCCAGCGCCACGACGCCCAGGTGCGCGCCCTGGCCGCCCGGGCCCAGACGATGGCGCGTTACCAGGCCCTGATCGATGAGCAGAAGTGGGAGGCGGCCTGGACCGCCGGCCGCGATCTGGTCTCCGGCTACGGCGCCCAGGCCGGCGATGTGCGCCTGCCGCTCCTGATCGAGAGCCATCCGAGCGGTGCGTCGGTCCGGCTCGATGGCAAAGCGGTAGGCAGCACGCCCTGCGTCCTGCGCTACCTGCCAGGGCAGAAGGGGGAACTGGTCGTCGAAGCTGCGGGTTGCCAGCCGCTGCCGCGGCGTCTGGAGGATGTGACCACCGCCTGGCGCTATGCCCCGCAATTGGCGCGCGCCCAGGTCTGGCGCGCCGAGCTGGGCAAACCGATCCTGGCCCTCAGCGCCCTGCCCGGAGGCGAACTGGCTGCCTCCACGGGTGACGGGTTGGCGCTGTTCTCGGCCAAGGGCCAGGTCCGCTGGCGCGTTGCACTTGGCGGCGACGATCTGGGCAGCCGTCCGCGCACCGATCAGCCGGTCCTGCTGCCCGAACGACGCATGGCGCTGGCCCTGCCGGGCAGCGGCATAGCCCTGATCGATGCCCGCGGCGGGGCCCAGAAGCTGCCGAGCACCAATGAGGTCCGCGGCAGGCCGATCGGCTATGTCAACGAGGTGCTTGGCGCCACGACACGGGTGGCATATGCGGCCGAGGCCATCTTCAGCGGCGAACCAGGCAGCCAGTTCAAGCCCATCCCGCTGCCCGCCCCCGCGATCAGCGGTCCGATCGCGCTGGTCAAGGACATCGATCGCGTCCTGGTCGTCGCCGACACCCGGGGGCGGCTGGTCGGCGTCGAGGAATCGACCCGCAAGGTCATCTGGGAGATCGACGTCCAAGCCGCCGACATCGGACAGCTGGTCATGGTTTCGGAAGGGGACCTCGTCGCCCTGCTCGACGGTTCGCGTCTTGCCTGCTTCGGGCTGACCGCCAAAGGCGCGACCCTGCGGTGGACGCACCTGCTCGAAGCCCAGGCGGTGGGCGATCCGGTGTTCGCAGATGGCATGATCCATGTCGCCAGCGGGTCGCAGATCATCCGCATCAGCACGGAAGGCACCGTTCAGCCAGCCCTGGCCCTGACCGCGACGGCTTCCTGTTCGGTCGCCGTGGCCGGCGATCTCGTCCTGGCCGGAGCTGCGGACGGTTCGATCCGGCTCTTCAAGGGTGGAGAGGTGCAGTGGGTGTCTCCCCTGTCGGCTCCACCGACCGCGGTAGGGCTCGGCGAGGCGGCCTTCGCGGCCAGCGGCAACGGTTCATTGACCGCCTTCGCCCCGTAGCGCGCAGCGGGCCGCCTGGGATGCGGCCGGTCCCCACTGGCAGGTCTCCGTCGGGCATCTAGATTCCGTGGGCCGGGGAAGTCCTCCCGGTACCGGAGCCTACGATGCAGCTTGATTCGCACCTGGTCGAGAAGTTCCACGCCCTGCATCGCCAGCGCCAGTCCGGCGTCCTGCAGGCCAGCGGCGACGGCTTCATCCTCGGCATCTGCCTGGTCGAGGGCGAGCCGATGGCGATCGATCTGGGCGAGGATCTCGAACAGGCCTTCGCCCACGCCTGCGGCACCTACCACAAACTGGATGACGCCGGTTTGGCGGAACTGGCCGCCGCCATCGGCGGTGGTGCCAAGGCTCGCGAATACCTCGTCGAGCGGCAGTTGATCAGCGACGCCGAAGCCGACCAGGTCGCCCAGGCCGTGGTCGAGGACGCCCTCACCCGCGCCTTCCGCGGTCCATGCACCGGCATCGAGTTCACGCCGGGCGTGGGACCGGACTCGCTCGCCATCGGACGTACGGCGCTGAAGATGCGCATCGGTGTCGAGGCCCTGATCCGCACCTGCGATCAGCGGGTCGGCGAGCAGCAGGCGGTCGAACACGAGGTCGGCGGCTGGCATGCGGTGTTCGCCATGAGCGAGGGCGAGCATGTCTCGGGCCAACTCTCGGAATACGAGAAGATGGTGCTGAACTTCATCGATGGCCGTGCCACGGTCGATGAGATCGCCAGCCTGTGCCGCGACAGCAGCATGAACCTCGGACGGGTCCTGCGTTCGCTCATCGCCAAGAAGGTCATCCATCGCATAGACCAGCACCGCACCAGCGGTGTACGGCCTGCAGTGACCTCGCCGGCCTCCGGGATCAAGCCGGCGGTCAAACCGGCGGAATCCGCTTCCGCGGCCACAGCCAACGTGCCATCGACTGGTTCCGCGGCAGGCATGCAGCCCTACCGGCGCGCGCAGCGCGAGAACCAGTCCAGCCGGCCGATCATCCTGGTCGGCCTGATCGCACTGCTGGTCATCTCCCTCGGGGTGGCCCTCCTGGTGGTGCAATACAACCGCAAGCAGGAGACGCTGCGGAAGGACGAGAGCGAGATAGGACAGCTGGTCGGTTCGCGCAATTGGCGGGAGGCTCGTGCCCTGATCGATCGCCTGCGGCAGGCGGCGGGGAACGATCTCGCAGCCATCCGTACCGTCGAGACGCTCAAGGGACAGGTCGAGGCGGCGATCTCCTCCGAGCGCAGTCGCATCGGGGAACTGATCGAGAACGAGGAGTTCGCATCCGCACGCGTCCGCATCGCCGCCCTTCCTGACGACGCCGAACTCGGCAGGCGTCTGCGCGATGCAGAAGCCGAGCAACGGGTCGCCGCCGCCGCGCTGGCCGACGAGGTGCGGGCACGCTTGTCGGCCGGTGACATCGCCGGGACGCTGTCCGCCCTCGATGAGGTCCAGGGGCCGCGCAGCCAGGAGGCCAACGCCGTGCTCGCCACCTGGCGCAGCGACACCCTGGTGATCGCGCGCAGCCAGACCCACCCACTCCAGCTCCGTCTCGCCTCGGTGGCGCGGTTGCGCCAGGCGCGCCCTGACGCCAGCCTCGAGGCCCAGTTGGTTAACCTCGATGGCGACCTGCAGAACCAGGTAAGTGATCTCGCCAAGCGCCTGGCCCGGCTCGAGGAGCAGGCCAAGGCCGGCGCCTGGGAGGAGGTCCGCAACGAGATGGCCGCCATGCGCATCGGCAGCCTCGGAGCCGGCACTGAGGTCGAAGTGCGGGCTGCGCGTGCCGCCACGGCGGCCGACCAGGCCGAGCAGGAACTCGGGCTGGTCCAGCGCGCAGCCTTGGTCGCCATCGCCTCGGGTGCTGGAGCCGACGGCCTGGAGGATGCGCGGGCCAAGCTGGCCGCCGCTCTGCAGCAGTATCCCCAAGCCTCCCGCCGCGAAGCCATCGACCGCATCGCCGCCAGCCTGGCGGCCTGCAGTGGCGTCGGCCAGCGCACGGCCGCCCAGCGCGCGGCCGATGCCACCGCATTGGCCCATCAGGTGCCTGCGGCTGAAGCAGCGTTGGCCGAGGCCCTCACGCAGCGCGCCACGGCTCTGCAGGCCATCGAAGGCCAAGCCCGCGCCTCGCTGGATGAAGCCCGCCGCTATGGCCGCGTCGGCGATTGGAACGCCTCGGTCAAGGCCCTCGAAGCGATCGTCCGTCAGCCCAACTGGCAGTTCACCGCTGTGCGCACCGAGGCCGAACAGGAACTCGACGCCGCCCGCGCCAAGGCGACCAGGCGCGTCCAGTTGAAGGAAGACCTGCGCGGTGCGCTACTGCGCGGCGACCTGGCGGCCTGCGAGGAGATCGCCAGGGAGATCGGCCTGGCCTATCTGCCCCTGGTCATCGCCAGCACGCCCCCTGGAGCGGAGGTCGTCCGTGCAGACGGCGCGGTTCTCGGCACCACTCCCCTGATCCATGATGTCACCGCCGACGAACGGGTGGAACTCAGCCTGCAGGTGAGGAAGGCCGGATACCAGCAGGTGACGGTGAACGGAGCCCAGGCCGAGGGCGGATGGCGGGTGGCTGTGCGCCTGGAGCGCAGCCTGGCGTTCTCGGCGAGCCTCGGCCATCCGCTGACCGCCAAACCGGCGGTCATCGATGGCGCGCTGTGGCTCGCGGACCGTGGTCGCGCGGTTACGTTCGCCAAGCCTCTGGCAGCTGCCCAGCGCACCGTGCCAGCCGGTGTGCCTTTGGCCGAACCAGTGTTCGCTCCGGTGGCCATGGTCGGTGGCGAACTGCTGCTGGCGACTCGGGAACGGCTCGCGCTGCGGCTCGGGGCCTCGGTCGAACGCATCCCGTTGCCGGTGGCCACCGACCATGCCCCGCTGGCCTATACCAGCCCGCTGGTGGTCGATCGCAACCTGCTCATCGTTGCCGGTCAGGATGGCCGGCTGCACGCCGTCCGTCGTGGAACGACGGCACTCGTCTGGCAGAGCCCTGGCGGCGTCGCATTCGCCTGTGCCCCGCTGCTGGTCGGGGAAAGCATCCTGGTGGTGCGCCGCGACGGACGGCTGGAGAGCTACCGCGTCGAGGACGGTCTCGCCGAGCGCAGTGCGGCACTCGAGTCTCCCGTCCTGGCGGCCTGGCCGACCGACGGTGGCGTGAGCGGCCTCACTGCCGGCCGGGTGTGGACCTGGAATGGCACGGTGGCGGGCGAGGATCTGCCTGAGCCCTGCCTGGGAGGCGGACCGGGAGTGGCGGTCAGCGCCCTCGGCAAGGTCCTGCTGCGAAGCGATTCGGGATGGAGCGAGGTCGGCCGGCTGGAACCGCGACTGCAGCCGGAGAGCGCGATCAGCGCCCTGGCCTGGGCCGGCCAGGCGGTCGTCGTGCACGACCGAACCCTGACTGTCTGCGGTTCCTCCCCGTTCCGGCTCGAAAGCGCCAGCGAGCTGCTTGCGCCTGTGGTCTGGGACGGAGCGCTGGTTGTCGCCAGTCTGGATGGTGGCCTGTGGGTCTGGGCTAAGTAGGCTGTCCCTCGGGCTTGCCCAGGCGGCCCTCAAGGCGTAGCATTGCCCTACGGAGGCTCCATGGGCGACCTTGACGGCTTGGTGAAGGAGTTTCTGGTCGAGAGCTACGAGAACCTCGACCGCCTCGACAAGGAATTCCTGCAGCTGGAACAGAACCCGGGCAACCGCGAGGTCATCGCCTCGATCTTCCGGACCATCCATACGGTGAAGGGGACCAGCGGCTTCTTCGGCTTCGAGAAGCTGCAGGCCGTGGCCCACGCTGGCGAGAATCTGCTGGCCAAGCTGCGCGACGGCGTGCTGACCCTGGATTCCGACATGGGCAGCGCCCTGCTGCGCACCGTCGACGCGATCCGCGCCATCCTCGGTGAGATCGAACGGGGAGGCACCGAGGGCGCGCAGGCGTATCCCCAGCTGATTGCTGAACTGGAGGCTCTGGTGCGCGGCGGAATCGCCTCTGCTGCAGCAGCACCGGCCAAGCCTGCGGGACCCGCGCCGACTCCGGCTGCAGCGTCAGCCACGAGCACGGCCCCATCTGTCGAAGTCCTTGCCGTCAAGTCGGGCGAGGCGCCGCCGTCCACGGCCGCTGCCGGCACCTCCGTCGCGGACCAGAGCCTGCGCGTCGACGTACGCGTGCTCGACCGCTTGATGAACCTGGTCGGCGAACTCGTGCTGACCCGCAACCAGATCCTGCAGCATGCCGGATCGGCCGCCTCCGGAGCCCTCGCCACCACCGGCAAGCGCCTCGACAACATCACCTCGCAACTGCAGGAAGAGGTGATGAAGACGCGTATGCAGCCGATCGAGACGGTGTGGGGGAAGCTGCCGCGCGTGGTCCGCGATCTCAGCAAGCAGATCGGCAAGCAGGTCCGCCTGGAGATGGAGGGCAAGGATACCGAGCTCGACAAGTCGATCATCGAGGCGATCAAGGATCCGCTCACCCATATGGTGCGCAACTCGGTCGACCACGGCGTGGAGAACCCCGACAAGCGCGTCGCCGCCGGCAAGCCGGCCGAAGGCTGCATCCTGCTGCGCGCCTACCACGAGGGCGGCAAGGTGACGATCCAGATCCGCGACGATGGCGGGGGCATCGATCCGGCCCGCATCCGTGCCAAGGCGGTGGAGAAGGGCGTGCTCACCGCCGAGCAGGCGGCCAAGCTGCCCGAGCGCGAGGTGCTGAACCTCATCTTCGCCCCGGGCTTCAGCACCGCCGAGCAGGTGACCAACATCAGCGGGCGTGGCGTCGGCATGGATGTCGTCCGGACCAACATCGAGCGTATCGGCGGCACCGTGGATCTCGCCAGCCAGGTCGGCCAGGGCACGGTCATCACCATCAAGATCCCCCTGACCCTGGCGATCATCCCAGCCCTGGTCGTCACCAGCGGCGGCGAGCGCTTCGCCATTCCGCAGGTCAACCTGCTCGAGCTGGTGCGCATTGAGAAAGACAAGGTCGCTGCCGCCATCGAGGACGTCTACGGCGCTCCGGTCTACCGCCTGCGCGGTCAGTTGCTGCCGCTGATCTACCTGAGCAAGGAACTCGGCCTGCCTGCATCGGACGCAACCTCGGTCAACATCGTCGTGCTGCAGGCCGACGTGACCCAGTTCGGCGTGGTCGTCGACAGCGTGCTCGATACCGGCGAGATCGTGGTGAAGCCCCTCGACAAGCAGTTGAAGAACCTCGCCGTCTTCGCCGGAGCGACGATCATGGGCGACGGCAATGTCGCCCTCATCCTCGACGTCTTCGGCCTGGGCAGCCGGGCGCATGCGGTCGGCAAGGGTCGTGAAACCAAGGCCGCTACGACGAGCACGGTTGGCGAGAACAAGGAGCCGTTGTTGCTGTTCCAGAGTCCGGACGACGGCCGCATGGCCATCCCCCTGTCCCAGGTGGTGCGTCTGGAGGAGATGGAGGCGGCCAAGGTCGAGGCAGCCGGCGAGGTGGAGGTGGTGCAGTACCGTGGCGAGATCCTGCCGCTGGTGCGCGTCTTCCAGGTACTGCCGGAACGGCGGCGCAATCCGCGCAATCCGGACGCCGGCGTCGCGCCGGACGTCCTCCCGGTCGTCGTCCACAGCCACAACGGCCGGCATGTCGGCTTGGTGGTCGGCAAGATCCTCGACACGGTCGAGGAGTCGATCAAGTTGCAGCGCTCGGCCAGCCGCGCCGGAATCAAGGGCTGCATCGTCATCAACAGCAAGGTGACCGAGATCCTCGATGTCGAATCGGTGGTGCGCACCGTCGTGCCCGACTTCTACAAGGCCCAGCCATGATCGACGTCGCCAGCCAGAGCCGGCAGTACTGCACCTTCCGCCTCGCCCAGTACCACTGCGGGATCGATGTCCTCGCGGTGCACGAGATCCTCCGCCACCAGCCGATGACCCGTGTGCCGCTGGCACCGCCGGTGGTCAAGGGCCTGATCAACCTGCGCGGGCAGATCATCACCGCCCTCGACATGCGGACCCGCCTTGGCTTCCCACCTCGCGAAGATGGCAAGAAGCCGGTCAACATCGTGGTTGGACTCGGCGCAGGCGGCGAGGAGAGCGTCGCCGCCCTGCTGGTCGACGAGATCGGCGATGTGATCGACATCGACCCGACGACCTGCGAACTGCCGCCGGACACCATCCATGGCGCAGTGCGCGACCTCATCCTGTCGGTGAGCAAGCGTGAGAAGGGACTGCTGCTGATCCTCGACACCGCCAAGGCGATGAAGATCGAGTAGCTTCCGCCGCGTCAGCCATTGCCGCGTAGCGAGTCGGCGATGGCGATGGCGGCGGGGCGGAGCGCAGTTGCCACCTCCTCCGGGGGATGCAGCGCGTAGTCGGTCATCCCGGCGATGGCCGCTACCGGCGGAGCCTCCGGCATCGCACCAGGGATGGCGATGGCGACCGAACCGGTGGTCGCATGGACATTCCGCTGGATGGCGAAGCCGCGTCGGCGTATGGCGGCGATCTCGGAGGCTGCCGTCCGCCAGGGCCCGGAGGAGCAAGCCTCCAGCGCCATGCCGATGGATGAGTGCTCGGCCGGCAGGGTGCCGGTGCGGCGCAGTCCCTCCTCGATCGGGCGTCCGCGTGCGGCATGCAGCAGGTAGCAGACCCGACCTTGCCACAGCACTCCGAGGGCGACGCCGTAGCGGCTGCGCAGTTTGCGCAGCACCGGCAGCGCTGCGGCGAGCAGGCCCGAGCCGTTCAGGCATTGCGCCGCGAGCAGGTGGATGCCGGGACCTGGCCGGTAGCGGCGCCCGCCATCCTGTTCGGCAAGGCCGAGGTCGCGCAGCGTGCCCAGCAGGCGGTTTGCGCGTGTCGGTTCCCAGTCCATCTGCCGGGCGAGTTCGCGTGAACCGATCCCCTGGCCATGGTCGCAGAGCCTCTGCAGCAAGGCGATTCCGTCGGCGAGGGACTGGTTGGGCTGCGCGGGCATCTTGTCATTGCCCCAGGGGTTAGGGTTTAGGGGTTAGGGTCGTGTGGAAGGGGCCGGTCATAGGTGATATGAATGGATGCATCGTCATGGTCCCCAGCGTTCTGTGTCTACGGCCCTAACCCCTAACCCCTGGGGCAATGGGGTTGCCTTTGTCTCAATGATGCTAATATAGCACCATTATGCCAGACGCAACCCTCGCCTCCGGTCCCGCCATCAGCGAAACCCTGACCGCCGACCTGTGTGTCGTCGGAGGCGGCATGGCCGGCATCTGCGCCGCCCTCGCCGCCGCCCGCCACGGGCTGCAGGTCGTGCTGGTGCACGACCGGGCGGTGCTCGGCGGCAACGCCAGCAGCGAGGTGCGCATGTGGATCTGCGGCGCGCACGGTCGCGACGCCAAGGAGACCGGGCTGATCGAGGAGCTCCAACTGCTGAACCTGAGGCGGAACCGGCAGCTGAGCTATCCGGTGTGGGACACCGTGCTGTTCGAGGCCGTGTGCCTGCATCCGGGCATCACCGCCGTGCTGACCTGCGCGGTCACCGATGTCGAGATGGATGGCTCGGACGGCATCGCCGCCGTGCGTGCCTGGCACCTCACCCGCCAGCGCTGGATCCGGGTCGAGGCGAGGATGTTCGCCGACTGCTCGGGTGATTCGGTGCTGCGTCTGTCCGGAGCGCAGACGCGCTGGGGCCGCGAGGCGAAGAGCGA
>JAIFKN010000030.1 GCA_020049615.1 bacterium
TCGCGGTAGGCGACCGCGTGCGCATCGAGACCACCGCCGGCGGCCTGGCCATCGCCGGCATCGAGGCGCGCGACAACCAGCTGGCGCGCAGCGACGCGCACAACCGCAGCCTGGAGCACGTCCTCGCCGCCAACGTCGACCTGCTGGTCGCGGTGGCGGCGGTGAAGGAACCCGACTTCAAGCACGGCTTCGTCGACCGCGCCCTGCTGCTGGCGGCGGCGCACAACATCGCCGGCATGGTGGTGGTGACCAAGCGCGACCTCGGCGACGCCCAACCGATGGTCGAGCTGTACGGGACACTTGGGCTGCCGTGCATTGCTGCCGATGCCCGCGACCCCACCGACGCCGGCGTGGCGCAGTTGCGCGCCATCCTCACCGGCAAGGTGTGCATGTTCGCCGGCCAGAGCGGCGTGGGCAAGAGTTCGCTGGTCAACGCCTGCTTCCCCGGCATCGGCGCCCGCGTCGGCAGCGTCGCCGAGCAAGGTTTCGGCCGCCACACCACCACTGCGGCGCGCTCCTTCGTGCTGCCCGGCGGCGGCCGCCTGATCGACACCCCGGGCATCCGCGAATGCGTGGTCAACGGGCTGAAGCCGCAGGATGTCGCGCTGCTCTATCCCGACCTCGCGCGCTTCGTGCCGGCCTGCCATTTCCAGGACTGCACCCACCGCCACGAACCGGACTGCGCCGTGCTGGCGGCGGTCGAAGACGGCGAGATCGCAGCAAGCCGCTACTGGAGCTACCGCTCTATCGTCGATGCTGAGGAATCAGCCTAGGATGAGCTGGGGGCCGCGTTCCCCAGCGCGCGCCACTTGCCCAGCGTCTCGCTGAAGCGCTTGTCCAGCGACTCGCGGACCTCGGCCGGGACGCGGCCGGCGTCGCGCCAGGCGGTCTTGATGCGGTCGACGGCGTCCTTCTGCCAGTGCGGATTCTCGCCGGCGAGGATCTCGTCGAGCTCGGTCAGCAGGGCGAGACGCTTCGCCGCGGCGGCCTCCAGCGCGGCGCGCTCGGCGTCGAGCTTGCCGCGGATGGTCGCCAGGATGCGATCGATGGCGTCGTCGAAGCGCTTCTCCAGCGCGTCACGCGACTCGCGTGGCGGTGTCGGCAGCTCGCGCGCGTGGTCGCGGAGTTCGCGCACCTTGCGCTGCACATCGGCGGCGGTCAGCAGACCGCTCTTGGCCGCCATCGCCTTCTCGGCGTCGGCGGCGAAGGCCTCGGCCTTCAGCACCAGCTGCTCGCACTCGGCGGCCATGGCTGCGAGACGGTCGTGCTCGGCATCGAGGTCGGCCTTGTGCCGCTCCCAGAAGGCGTCCTGCGCCTGCTTGAAGCGTTCCCACAGGGCGCGGTCCATGCCGCGCGGGACCTCGCCGGATTCGCGCCAGCGGCCCTGCAAGGCGCGCATCTGCGCCGAAGCGGCACGGCGCCCATCGCGCTCGGCCGGGCTGCCGGGCAGGCCGACGGCCGGACGGGCGAGGATCGCCTCGGCTTCGACGCACAGCTCCTCGCGGCGGGCGAGAGCGGCCTGGCGCTCCTGGTCCTGCGCCGCCAGCCACGGCTTCAGCCGAGCGAAGCAGGCGTCGCCGGCGGCGCGGAAGGCGTCCCACGCCACCCGCGCCTTGGCCCGCGGCAGGGGCCCGAGCTTGCGCCAGCGCGCCTGGCAGTCCTTGAGGCCGCGGAAGGCGGCGGCCGGATCGCTGTCGACCGGCAGAGCGTCGACCTCGTCCTTGAGCTGCTCGGCCCGCACCAGGTTGGCGAAAGCATCGGCGTCAGCCGCCTCGCGCGCGGCGCGCAGCGGGGCGTAGGCATCGTCCATCGCGGCGAGGAAGCGCTCACGGCTGCTGCGCGCCTCGTTCGGCGGCACCGCGCGCGACGCGCCGCGGAACTCGTCGCGCAACGCGGTCAGGGCCTGGTGCTGGGCGTCCAGCGCGGCCTGGTCATCGGGCGCGATGCCGTCGGCGGCGGTCGCCAGCGCCTCGGCCCGGGCGACCAGGGCGGCGAGGTCGGACTGGGCCCTCTCTCGGCGCTCGCCGCGCTCGGTGCGGGCGCGCTTGCGCGCCGCGCGGTGCTCGTCCCAGGCGGCACTGAAGCGCACGCGCAGGTCGTGGCCCGCGTCGAGGCCGTCGCCCAGGCGCAACGAATCCTTGTGCAGGCGCAGGAACTCGTCGACCGCTGACTCGGGATCGGCCGCCTTGGCCAGTTCCTCGGCGCGCACGACGACGGCCTCGAAGCCCTCCGGGGCGGGGGCGGCGCGACGGCTCTCCGCGGCGAGGCGGGCGGCCTCGGCGGCAGCGGCGGCACCCTCGGCCTGCACCCGCTCGGCCTCCTCGCGGGCAGCGGCATCCTGGATGCGCTGACGCACTTCGCCTCCCAGCTGGTCGAGGCGGGCGACGACAGCGGCGGCCCGCTCGTCGAGGGGCAGCACGCCGGCGCGGGCGAGGATGGCCGTGCGCTCGACGGCGATGGCGTCCCAGGCGGCCTGGGCGCCGACGCCGTTGCCCACCGCCAGGCGGGTGGTGCGCGGCACCAGCTCCTCGAGGGCGGCGAGCCGGGCGGCGCGGGCCCGCTCGATGCTGGGCTGGGCGGCGGCGGCCTCGAGCGCGGCGAGGCGGGCGGTGGCGGCCTCGCGCACCGCTGCGACCTTGGCCTTCTTCGCCACCTGCTTGAGGGCCTTGCGCTCGCTGAGCGCGGCGACGGCGCGCAGGCCGTTGGCACCGCTGGCATCCTGCACCGCGGCGATGCCGAGCTGGGCGGCGTTGGTCACCGGATCGGCCAGCAGCTTGTCGAGGGCGCTGGCATCGCCGCGGGCGGCGGCACCGGCCAGACTGGCCTTGTCCGGGCCCTTGGCCTGGACCGGAGCCGGCTTGGTGGCCGGGGCGGTGGAGGATGAACGACGACCGAGTCCGAAGAATCCCATGCTGCCTCGCGGGGCGGCATGGTCGGGAGTCGGACGGCTGGGGCAACTGCCCACTCACCTCGTCGCTGTTGGCTGCCAGGTGGGGGTGCAGGGATGGCGAGTTGCAGCGACGGAAAGCGGCCCTCGTACGCCCCCGTCGCAGAGCCTTACCCGGCGAAGAGCGCTGGCCGCGGGCGGCAGGCGTCCATGCTGACCGCCGTGTCGGAAGCCGCGGCCGTCCTCACCCTGCTCAGCGACCCCGATCCGGCGGTACGCGGTCCTCTGGTCCAGCGGCTCCTCGCGGATGAGGATCTGCGTGAGCGCTGCTGGGCAGCCTGCACCGGCGACGCCCCGGCCCCGCTGCTGGATGCGATCCTGCGCGCCGAGGCATTGCCGTTGATCGAGGCTTGGGGCGCCAGCCAGGGTCTTGAAGAGAGCTGGTGCCTGCTCGCGCAGCTGCACGCCCCGCGCCAGGACCACGCCGCCTCCTGCGCGGTGCAGCTCGACGCCCTCGCCGCCCGCGCCCCTCGCGGCGATGCCGGCGCGGTGGCGCGCTGGCTGTGCCAGGACGTCGCCTTCGCCGGCGACCGCGAGGCGTACGACGATCCGCGCAACTCGCACCTGCCCGAGGTGCTGGCGCGACGCGCCGGACTGCCCATCGCCATCACCGGAGTCTGGCTGCTGGTCTGCCGCCGTCTCACCCTGCCCTGCCGCGCACTGGCCATGCCGGCGCACGTCTTCGCCGCCTGGGATGGCGGGGCCTGGGACCTATTCACCGGCCAGGCGGTGAGTGCGGCGCAGCTGGAGCATTGGGCGCGCACGCACGGCGCACCATCGGCACAGCCGTTCCTCGCCGGGGCCAGCGACAGCGAACTCCTGCTGCGCATGGCCAGGAACCTCGCTGCCGCCTACGCCCGGCGCGACGACCTGGTGCGTGGTGCGATAGCAGCCGTCCTCGCACGGGCCTGAGGACCGCGGGCTTCAGCCCGCGTCGGGGCCGTTTCGCGGGCTGGAGCCCGCGGCCCTGACATCGATCGCGATCTGCGCCTTGAGTTCGTCGAGCGAGGCGAAGCGGCGCTCGTCGCGGATGCGGGCCATCAGGTCGAGGGTGAGGTCGGCGCCGTAGCAGTCGCCGGCATAGCCGATGAGATGCGCCTCGACGGTCAGCGGCCGGTCGGCGCCGACCGTGGGCAGGACACCGACATTGACCGCGGCAGGCCACGAACCGCTGCCGATGTTGGCGCGGGCGGCATAGACGCCGGGTGCCGGCGCCTGGTTGCGCGGGCGTCCGAGGTTGGCGGTGGGGAAGCCGAGTCCGCGGCCACGACCGTCGCCGCGCACCACCGTGCCGACCAGGCGGTGCGGCCGACCGAGGCAGAGCGCGGCTGTCGCCACATCGCCGGCGGCCAGCGCGTCACGCACCCGGCTGCTGCTCGCCACCGCCCCGGCGATCCGCACCGGCTCGACCACGGCCAACCGGATGCCACGCGCCACGCACAGCGGCGCCAATTCGGCGACCCCGGCCGAGCGGCCACGGCCACAGCGGAAATCAGCACCGACGATCAGCGCGCTGGCGTCCTGGCGGCGCACCAGCCAGTCGAGAAAGCCTGCTGCATCGAGAGCACGCAACTCGGCGAAGACGGCATCCGCCTCGTCCGGCTGCCCCGCCCAGCCCGCCAGGACGCGCCTGCGATCGTCCTCGGCCACCAGCGGCGCGCGCTGCGGCCAACCGAAGGCCTCGGCCAGGCCGATCAAGCGCAGCAGACGCGGCGGACCCAATCCGGCAGCCCGTTCGGCCAGGGCCCGGTGGCCCAGGTGCAACGCGTCGAACTTTCCGACCGCAACAGCCTTACTCATCGAGCCAGCGGATCCGCCCCTCGGCCCCGGCCGTCTTCTTCCAGCCCGGCTGGGCGAGGAGGCGCCGCGCCTCGTCCCACTTGCGCGCCTGGATGGCCTCGGCGACAGCGGTTCCTGCTGCCTCGTCGGGTGCCAGCTGCAGCGCCAGGGCGGCGGCCTTGCGCCTGACGCGCCCCTCCGACCGGCCCAGCACTTCACCAGTCGAATTGCGGGCCCGTCTGTCGCCCTCGTCGCTGACCGGAATATCCATCCACTCCTGGACGCGCTGCCACTCTTCGCCAGCGGCGATCCAGACGCCGATCGCCTGGAGGTGCTCGCCGCGGTTGCGCAGACGGTTGCCATCGGCATCGAGGGTATGCGCCGCCATGCGCCGGACGAAGGCCGGCTGCCGGCCGCGACCATTGCGTTGGTGGAAATCACCCAGCGCCACCGAGGCGGCATACAGACGGTGGGCTATGTTGAAGTTGGAATTGCCCGGCCCGTCCGGCAGGGCGGCGGCGCGTGCCGCATCGCCGGTGCGTTCGCGCACCACCGCCAGCAGTGGATTGATCACCACAGCCCAGTCCTGCGCCTCGATGCGGCTGTGGAACAGGTCGCCTTTGTGGTGGAACATCCACGCCAGGTGGCGCAGCAGGCGCTCGACGCCTGGGTTCCGCTCGACCCCGCGGGCGTTGGCCCTGGTGCCGGCGACGAACCAGGCGTAGCGCTGATCGGGTCCGTCGGCCTCGAATGAGATGTTGTAGGCGAGATCGTGCGCCAGGTGCTGCCAGACGTCGGCGAAGCGCGGCTGGACCTGAGTGATCGCCTCGGCCAGGGCGACCGACTCGTAGAAGCGGCCGCCCTCCTTGGCTGACACCGCGCGCAGCCACAGCAGGTCGCAGGCCAGGCCGCGGAAACCGCCGAGCATCAGCGTGCCGGCGAATTCGCCGGGCGGCAGGCCGCCGAGGCCGGCCACGTCGCGTTTCGGCGCCGCCATCGTGGCCAGCACCTGCGCCGCGATGAGCAGGCCGGCGGCCAGAGCGAGCAGGCCCAGCGGGCGGGCCGAGCCCATCCCCCGGCTCATAGCTGCCTCCGCGCCAGAGCCCACCAGCCGAGGGCCAGGAGCACCGCCAGATGCGGCGCGACACCGAGCCAGGCCGACCCGACCTGACCCCAGGTCACGGCCTCGCTGGCGGCCAGGCGAACGCCCTGACCGGTGGCGGCGAGATCGGGCAGGGCCTTGAGCATGAGTTCGAGCAGGCGGGCGAGGGCCCGGCCGGTTTCGCCCCAGGTCAGAGTCTCCTGCACCGCCCACAAGGCATGGCCGGCGAAGGCCAGGGTGAGCGCAGCGAGGAGCGCCACCGGCAGCGAGGCGATCGCAGCGACGGCGAGCGCGGCGGCGGCGACCACCGCCGGCGCCGCCAGTTCAGCGAGCACGGCGCGAGCCGCGTGCATCGGCTGGGCTCCAGCAGGCATGGCGATGACGCAGCTGGCCAGGCCGAGTTGCACGGTCGTGGCTGCGTCGAGCCGGTTGAGCTGGACGGCCAGCCGGCCGTCGGCAGCGACGATTCCGGCCGGCAGTTGCAGTCGCGCCCAGTCGCCAGCGAGACTGCGGCGCTCGGCGCTGCGATCGGCCAGCCAGCAGTTGGCCCCCGGCATCGCCGCGTCGGGCGGCTGACGGCCATAGGGACTCGTCGGGTCGAGGACCAGGGCCTGGACCGCGCCGTCGGCGGCGACCACCGCGACGCGCACCGGAGCGCTTTCGACCAGGCCGCCGCCGGCGGCACCGACCCTGGCCTGGACCAGCAGTTCGTAGCCGCGCGCACTTGGATCAAGGCCGGCGAACGTCCAGCGCACACCGTCTCCGGCCGGACCGGCCAGGCGGGTGGCGCCCTGCGGGATGGCCACCGCCTCGCCCAGGCCGGTGAGCCGTTCGACCGTCGCAGCCGACCGCGCCTGGCGCATCTCCGGCACGCCGCCGGCGCGCCAGGCCACCGCCGCGGATCCGGCCAGGGCGATGACCACGCCAGCCGCACCCGCCAGCAGCACGGCTCCGCCCCAGCGGCCGAGCAGCCAGCCGAGGCGCGGCAGCGGCTTGGGGAAGGCGGTCAGGGCGATGCGGCTCTCGAGGTCGCGGGTCAGTTGCGCGGCCGGCACCAGTGCGGCGATGAGGATGCCGCAGAAACCGGCTGCCGCGCTGGCGGCGGCAGCGAGCAGGCGCACCGCGCCGCCGGGATCGGCGGCATCGACGCCAGGGGCGAGGACGGCGATCAGCGCCACCGCCGCCAGCGGCACCAGCCACAACCGACCGCGCCAGGCCTCGCGCCAGCTCAGCGCGGAGACGGCGAGCGTGCCGCCGATCATCGCGGCGCGTCTCCGCTGCTTTTGGCCACGATGCGGCGGAAGCGCTGCTCGAGCCGTTCGCGCGGCGGAGCGACGCCGACCAGCGCGGCGCCGGCGGCGGCCTTCACCGCCTCGATGGTGGCAGCGTCGGGCGATTGCAGCTCGACCATCAGGCGCTTGTCGTCCGACAGCAGCTCGGAGACCCGGCCCTGCTCGGCCAGACGGCCGCGGTGCAGGATGGCGATGCGGTCACAGACGTCCTCGACGTCGGCGAGCAGATGGCTGGACAGCAGCACGGTCTTGCCTGCCGCCTTGAGCGAGAGGATGAGATCCTTGACCTCGGCCGAGCCGACCGGATCCAGACCGCTGGTCGGCTCGTCGAGGATGACCAGCTCCGGATCGTTGATCAGCGCCTGGGCCAGACCGAGGCGGCGGGCCATGCCCTTGGAATATTCGCCGAGGCGACGACCGCGGGCGTGGCCGAGGCCGACCTGGCTCAGCAGTCGGTCGCTGCGCTTGGCGATCTCGGCGGCGGGCAGACCGAACAGCCGGCCGATGAAAGCCATGGTCTCGTCAGCTGAGAGGAACTTCCACAGGTAGGTCTCCTCGGGCAGATAGCCGACCCGCGCACGCACCGCCAGATCCCCAGGGTCGCGGCCGAGGACGAAGGCATCGCCGCGGGTGGCGCGGATCAGCCCGAGCAGCAGCTTGATGGTCGTGGTCTTGCCCGAGCCGTTGGGGCCGAGGAGGCCGAACACCTCGCCCGTGCTGATGTTCAGATCGAGGCCTTCCAGCGCATTGACGCGCGGACGGCCCCAGAAATCGGCGTAGACCTTGGCCAAGCCGGTGGTGCGGACGACCTCGTCGGACATGGGCGACGTCTTACGGCTTCGTCCAGGCAGCGAAAGGGCTTGGGCTGAGGCGTCTGACTCGCTCGGTCCGGTCAGGAGCCTTGCCTCTTGGCCGCAGGCTTCGCCCGGGTGGGATCGCACCATGCTCCGCCAGGTCCCTCTCGCCGTCGTCGTCCTGGCCCTGGTCGGCTGCGATCCGGCCGTGCAGGCCCGCTACCAGCCGACCTCGGTCGACGAGGTGTTCGGCGCCTTCTCGCACGTCTCGGGGGTCGAGGACGAGATGCACGAACTGCCTGCACCGCCGCCCGCGATCGATGTCGCGGAACTGCCCAAGCGCGCCTGCAGGCCACCCGGCGTCGTACAGAAGCCCACCGACATGGTCGGGCTGCGCGATGACAGTGCTCGGATGCGTACCCTCGAGCCGACCCTGCTGGCCGCCTCGTACGAGCCGCCGATGCCTTCGCCTCCACCCGGCCCGGCCTACCGCATCGCCAGCTGGAACCTGCACCAGGAGGTCGGCGCCAAGGAGCCGATCGCCACCCCGAGCGAGCCGTCAAGCCTTGAACCAGGACGCTCGGTGTACCGCAATCCGCCGATCCTGACCGGCGCCTACCGGCGTGATGTCTACGCCTGGTGCAACGACGACGCGAACAAGCGGTAGCGATCCCCGCCGGATCGCTCAGCGCGATGGGAGCAACTGGGCCTGCAAGGCGCGCGCCTGCACGTCGAGCGGATGCTCGGCGAGGTAGGAAGCCAGCATGATGCCAGCCTCGTTTCGCCGCTGCTGTCGCACATACATGGCGACCAGTCGCAGATGGGCGGACGGGGTTGCGGCGCGCAGATAGAGGGCCTCGGCCCGGGCCGGTTCGCGCGCCTCGCACAGGCTGGCCGCCCAGGTCAGCACCGCCGGAGCGGACTCGCCGGCCTGGATGAGCAGGTCGAGGGCTGCGCCGGCCGCCGCCTGGTCGCCGGCCTGCAACGCCAGCCGGGCCTGCTGCAAGCGCAGGTCGCGCGTACGACGGGCCTCGGGCACCGCATCGAGCCAGGCGCGTGCCAGCTGCAACTCGCCGCCATCGGCGGCGGCGCGGCTGGCGAGCACCGCCACGGCGGGATCGTCAGCGGTCTGCGCCATCAGCGGCCGGACGCTGAGCAGGGCGGCCTGGGCCAGGCCACGCGCCAATTGCGCCTGGACCAGCTGCAGGCGCAGCGCGCGATCAGCCGGCTGCAGCAGCAGCGCCGCCTCCAGCGCCGCCAGCGAGGCCTCGTCGTGGCCGAGCTGCTGCTCCGACCAGGCGAGATGACGCCACAACGCGGCATCAGCGGGTGCGCGGCCCAGCAGGGCGAGCACCGCCTGCCGCGCGTCCTCGGCCCGCCCGGCATGGACCAGCACGGTGAGCTCGGCGCGGCGCAGGCGCTCGTCATCAGGGAAGCGCAGGATGCCCTGCTGCGCCGCCAGCGTGGCCAGGCGCCAGTCCTCGGCGCGCAGGGCGAGGCCGGCGAGGAAGGCGAGCTGCGCCGCGTCGGCATTGGCGGCATCTATGCCGGACGCGGCGGAGCGGCTGGCTGCAGCCCAGTCCTCGCGCGCGGCGGCGCACTGCGCCAGGCCGAGATGGGCCTGGCGCAGACCCGGGTCGCGTTCCAGTGCGGCGCGGAAGTCGGCCTCGGCCGGCACGCGTTGCTCCAACCGCCAGCGCGCCTGGCCGCGCGCCAGCAGCAGCAACGCGTGCGGCTCGCCATCCCAGCCGTCGACCAGGCGGACGGCCTCGGCCGGTTCGGCTGCCGCGACGCGGGCCAGCAGTTCGGCCAGCGGACGCGGCACCGTCTGCGCCTCGCCCGCGGCCAGTGCAGCGGCCACAACCAGGATGGCCAACAGGCGGCTCATCGCACCTTCCAGACGATGGTCCGCTCCACCACCGAGGCGACCGGCTGGCCGGCCCGGGTGGCAGGGTGGTGGCGCAGACTGCGTCCGAGGCGCTCGGCCGCGTGTTCGAACACGCCGGGCGGATCGGAGGCCAGCACCTCGACCGCGGTGACATGTCCATCGGCGTCTATGGCCAGGCGCAGCCTCGTGCTGCCGGTGAGACCGCGCAATCTGGCGTTGCGCGGGTAGAAATGGTCGAGATCGAAGCCGCCGATCAGCTGCGCCGGCGTGTCGACCTCGGGCAGCGCGCTGCCAGCCGCGGCCAGCGGACCGGCTGGTGCATCGCTGGCGGTGATGGCCGGCATGACCAGCGGCAGGACGAGGTCCGCGTCGAAGCTGCCGAGCGCCGGCAGCGCCAGGGCATCGGGCGGGCCGAGGGCCGGCAGTTCGAGGCTGGGCATGGCTGGCGGCGCGCCGGCCACGGCGGCAGGGGCGGTCGGCGCGGGGTCGATCACCGGCGGCGGGGGTGGCGTGTCAGGCTCACTCCGGCGCAGGCTGCGCACCGCCAGCGGCGGTTCGGCGGAGGCGGGATGCAGCCGGCTGACCTGGCTGAGGCCGACGACCACGGCGAGGTTGGCCAGCCCGGCGAGTCCGGTGGCCAGCCACCACAGCCGCATCGGCCGGGCGCGGTTGAAGCTGCGCGTGCGCGGCAGGGTGGCGGTCATCGCGGCCCCGCCGTCGCCGCGACGTCGACCGACTCCGCCCCGGCCGCGCTGCATGCGTCCATCACCGCCAGCAGCAGGCCGGTCGGCACCTCGCGGTCGGGGATGACCACGGCCTTGCGCGTGTTGCCAGCGTCGAGCGCGGCGTGCACCGCGTCGCGCACCCCGGCGAGATCGACGACCTGCGGCCCGACCTGGATGGCTCCGCTCTTGACGATCGCCACCGGCACGAAGCCGTCGCCGACCGGGCTGGCCGCGCTGCTCACTGGCCGCTGCAATGTCACCGCCGTCTCCTGCACGAAGGCCGTGCTGATGACGTAGAAGATGAGCAGGAAGAAGACCACGTCGATCAGCGGGATGACATTGAGGTCGATCGGCCGGTGGTCGTTGCGGCGGCGGTTGAGGAAGCGCATCAGGCCTCCTGCGCCTGGCGTACGACCAGTTCGCGATGCTCGACCAGCTGATCGACCCGGCGCGACAGCACCCACGCCCACAGCACGGCGGGAATAGCCAGGGCCATGCCGTACTGCGTGGCGGTGAGCGCCAGCGAGATGCCGGCGCTGGCCCGCTGCGCCGGCAGGCCGCCGCCGCCGGCCAGGGCGCCGAACGTCCCGACCATGCCGGTGACGGTGCCGAGCAGGCCGAGCAGCGGCAGGCTGGCGGTGAGGGCGTGGATCAGGCCGAAGCCGCGCGACAGCTGCTCGGCCTCGCTCATCGCCAGGTAGCGCGCCGCCCACGCCCGCCAGCGCGGGTCGTCATCGCGCCGCACGGTGGCGATCAGCTCGTCGGTGCGGCTCGCCCGCCGCGTCCCCCACAGCACCAGGGTGCGCTCGACCAGGATGGCGTAGAGCACCACCGCCACCGCCAGCATCACCGGCATGAGCAGGTCGCCGCCGCGCCACCACGCCAGGGCCGCGTCGAGCAGGTTCACGGCTGGCGCTCGGTCAGGCCGAGGACGCCGCAGGCGGCCTCCTCGAGCAGGTGGGTGCGGCGCTCGGCCCGGCGCGACAGCCAGGCGTGGGCGATGAGCAGCGGGATCGCCGCCAGCATGCCGGCCTGGGTGCAGATCAGCGCCTCGGAGATGC
>JAIFKN010000273.1 GCA_020049615.1 bacterium
TCTCTGGTCGACCGAGTCAACCAGAGCACGTGGCCGTCGCTAGCCCTTGTTAGTCCTGCGTTGCTCAGTCACGGGAACTGAAAGGGCTCGAAGCTAACAGCGCTTGCGGAACATCTCGGCCTTCTGCTGCGCGATCGCGTTGCGCGCGATCAGCGCCTCGGCCTCGGGCATGGTGCGGTTCCAGGCGTCCGGGAACTGGGCCTTGAGATGCTGGCACTTGACCGCGAACCACACGCCTTCGCCGCAGTTCTTGGCGAACAGGGTCTCATCGACGGCACCGGTATTCACCAGCGAGAAGGCCATCTCCCAGTAGCTGGTCGATTGGCGCAGGTAGGCGTTGAGCCGCTGGTTGGTCCCGCCGGCCACCTGCTTGACCTCCTCGCCATCGGCCGGCTTCCAACCGGCGAACCAGGCGCGGGCCTCGCGGCACACCGCCTCGCGGCGCAGATCGTAGAGCTTGAGGATGAGTTGGGCGTCGGCGTGGCTGGCCATGGTGTCGCTCCGGGTGGGCGCCCAGGCTGCATTTGTCCCTTGGAAGGTCCAGCGGGGAGGGTGGAATCCCCCACGTGGACTACCTCGTCATCGCCCGCAAGTACCGTCCCCAGACCTTCGCCGAAGTCGCCGGCCAGGAGGTGGTCGCGCGCACGCTGACCAACGCCATCCGCGGTCACCGCGTGCACCATGCGTACATGTTCACCGGCCCGCGCGGGGTCGGCAAGACCTCGATGGCGCGCATCCTGGCCAAGGCCCTGTGCTGCGTCAGCGGACCGACCACCGAGCCGTGCGGGGTGTGCGAACACTGCATGCGCATCAGCGATTCCGCCCACCCGGACGTCACCGAGGTCGACGCCGCCCGCTTCGGCAACAAGGAGGACATCACCCGGCTGCTCGAGGACGTCGGCTTCTCCCCCCAGCTGGCGCGGGTGCGCGTGTTCATCCTCGACGAGGTGCACATGCTGACCGGGCACAGCTGGAACGCCCTGCTCAAGGTGCTGGAGGAGCCGCCCCCGCACATGCGCTTCATCTTCGCCACCACCGAGGTGGAGAAGGTGCTGCCGACCGTGCTGTCGCGCTGCCAGCGCTTCGACTTCCGCTCGCTCGACCTGCCGGTGATCGTCGCACGGCTCAAGGACATCGCCGCCAAGGAGGGCGCCACGCTGCCCGAGCCGGTGCTCTACCGCGTGGCCCGCGCCGCTGGCGGCGGCATGCGCGACGCGCAGACCCTGCTCGACCAGCTCATCGCCGTCAGCGACGGCACCGCCAACGAGGACGACCTCGACCTGCTGCTGGGCGCGGCGCGTGGCGAGGACCTGCGCGACATGCTCAAGCTCGCCCTGGGCGGCTCGTCGGCCCCGGCCCTGGTCAAGCTCGACGCCTGCTGTTCGTCCGGGGCCAGCGCAAGCACCGTCCTCGACCAGCTGATCGAGCACCTGCGCGCGGTCATGCTGGTGCAGGCCTGCGGACCCGAGGCCCAGGCGGTGCGCCGGCTCGGCCTGCCCGAGGAGCAGCTCAAGGTCCTCGCTGCCGCCGCCACGCCGGAGAAGGTGCTGCGCGCCGCCCAGGTGCTGACCGGCACGCAGCAGCACCTGCGCCACGGGGCCGATCCGCGCCTCGCCCTGGAGATGGCCCTGGTGCGCATCGCCCGCCTCGGCGAAGTCGTCGACCTCGAGCGCCTGGTCCAGCGCATCGAGCGCGCCGAGGCCGGAGCCGCCGCGGGCCCTCGCTAGGGCCGCCGCGCGCCCCCGGCGCGGCGGCCCCAGCCCAATCCTCATCGCCGAACCCGCGTCTGCTGCCTGCTGCGGGCCTCAATCCTCAAGCTTCAAGCCTCAAGCCTGATGCCGACCACCCGCTGATCGGCGAGATCCGCAAGCGGTTCTCCGCCGACGTCATCCGCCGCGAGCCGGTCGACCGCAACGCCTGGCTAGCCAAGCTGCGCCGCGAAACCGGGGGTCCGGCCGATGCCGAATCCGTCTGACGACACCCTGCGCGATCCGCCTTCCTCGGGCCCCGAGGTGGTGGAACCCGACCAGTCCCTGCCATCCGGCGGCCGCATCGGACCGTACCGCCTGCTCGAGCCGCTCGGACGCGGCGGCATGGGTGCGGTGTGGCGGGCCGAGGCGGCCGAGAGCGGACCGGTGCCCATGGGCCGGCCGGTGGCGCTGAAGCTGTTGCACAGAGTCTCGGCCGAGGAGCGCCGCCGCGCCGCGCGCGAGGTCGCCTACCTGCAGGCCCTGCACCATCCAGGCGTGGTGCGCATCCTCGACTTCGGTGACCACGCCGGCCGCCCGTGGATCGTCATGGCCCTGGTCGAAGGCCGGCGCCTGGACAAGGTGATGGCCGAGGAAGGGCCGTTCGCCTGCGACCGCTCCGCACGCATCGCGGTCGGCGCCCTCGAGGCGCTGCATGTCGCGCACCTCGCCGGCATCCTGCACCGCGACGTCAAGCCGGGCAACCTGATGCTGAAGGATGACGGCCAGGTCGTCGTCCTCGATTTCGGCCTCGCTGCAGCACCGGAGTACGAGAGCCGCCTCACCGCCAGCGACACCGTCATCGGCACCCCTGCCTACATGAGCCCCGAACAGGCGCGTGGCGAACGGGCCGCCATCAGCGCCCGCAGCGACATCTACGCCCTTGGCGCGGTGCTCTACGAGATGACGGCTGGCTCCCCCCCCTTCGCCGCCGACGATCCGCGCGCCCTGCTGCGGCAGGTGATCGAGAAGCCCCTGGCCCCGCCCAGCCTCAGGCGGGCCGGACTGCCACGCGACCTCGAGACCGTGGTGCTGCGGGCGATGGCCAAGGATCCTGCCGATCGCTACCGCACCGCCGAGGCGATGGCGGCCGATCTCCGCCGTTTCATCGAGGGCCGGCCGATCAGGGCGACGCGGCCAGGCCCCATCCGCCCATTCCTGCGCTCGTGCTGGCGCCGCCGACGCACCGTCGCCGGTCTGGCCCTGGTGCTGTTCGTCATCGCCGGCGGCGCCGCCTTGGCGGCTCGCGTGGCCCTGGCTCGCATGCGGCCTCCACCGCTGCCGCCGCCTGCTGCCGGACCGGAATGGGTCACGGAGCTGGTCCAGGTGGAAGCGATCCTTCCACCCGGCATGCCGGGTGGAGGACGCGTCGGCAGCCAACCGCGACCTTCCTTCGGCCAAGGCATGCGCCTGGCCCAGCTGCCGGCCATTTCCGGACCGGTCCGCCTCGCCGCCACCGTCACCGTGCGAGAAGCCGACTTCGACGTCCTGCTCATGGTCAGCGACCGCGACATAGGCCGCGGCTACGCTGCACGTCTCGCCGGCAGTGCAGCCGGCGCCCGCCTGGAACTGCTGCGCGATGGCAAGCAGATGACCGGACGCGACCTGCCTGCGATCCGCGTCGGCGCCGCCCTGCGCGTGGCCATGGTCCGTGCGGAGGACGCTCTGGAGGTGCGGCTGTCCGACGCGAGCGGCGCGGTCGAGCCGCTCAGCTTCCTCGATCTCGTACCGCTCGAGGGTCCCGATGCCGCCGGCACGTTCGTCGCCGCAGATCCTGCCGCAGCGCAGATGTCCGAGCTCGTCCTGGAACGGCAACGCCAGGGCCTGACGGTCAGCGCCCTCGCCCCGGCCGACATGTTGCGCCAGGACGGCCGCTTCGAACGGGCGCTCAGCCTCTACGACGGCTTCCTCGCCGACCACGCCGACAGCCCGCAGGCGCGTGACGCCATGCTGCGCGCCGGGTTGTGCCTGGAGGCGCTCGGCCGGGACCAGCTCGCCTTCGAGCGCTTTGTGCGCGTCGCGCAGGAGAACCGCCTCGACCGCCGCTACGTCACCCTGGCCACCTTCCATGCCTGGGCCTGCGCCCTGCGTCTCGGCCGGCTCGATGAGGCCGAGCGCATGTTCGCGGCTCTGCGCCGCGACTACCGCGCGGATCAGTTGTTGACCCATGTGCCGGTCGATGCCGCGCGGCGCCTGGTCGATGACCACCTCAGCCGGGCCGAGGCCCTCCGCGGCACCGATCTGCCGCGCGCCCTCGACTTGTTCACCGCGGGCGCCGATGTCGCCGCCTACCTGCAGCTGCATGAGCGCGGCGCGCTCGCCCTGACCGGGGCCGGCGACGTCCTGCTGGCCATGGACGATCCGCGTTCGGCCCTGCAGCGCTATCAGGCCGTGGCCGAGGCGCCGAACATGCCTCCGGCCTGGCGCAGCAAGGCGCTTCTCAAGCTGGCCGAAGCCCTGCGCCTTGCCGACCGCCCCGACGAGGCCATCGCCGCCTACCGGCAGGCCGGGGAGAACGCCGGGGATGAACTCGCCCCATGGACCTGGCTCTGGCTCGGGGACCTGCTCGCCGAACGTGGCGATCAGCCTGGGGCTGAAGCCGCGTGGCGGCTCATCGCGGAGGACGCCGGCATGGCCGGACGTTTCGCCCGAGCCCTCCTGGGCAGCGAACAGCTGCCAGCCGAACCCCCTGCCGACCCCTGGTACGCCAACGACGATGCCTTCGTCCGCGCCAGGCTGGCGCAGCGGGCGGGTGATCTGACGGCCATGACCGAGCATCTGCGGGCTGCTGCCACCGGTGACTGGCCAGCTCCGCTGGCCCGACGACTGCTGCGCTAGCTGAACGCTGGTCGTCGCCGCTCCCACCGGTGACAGTGACACGCCCGACAGCTCCCCCCTGGACAGCCTTGCCGTCCGTGGCCGCAGCATGCAATGGCGGTTCCGGAGCGATCCCCCCATGCGCCGACTTCTCGCCCTCACCTTCGTCGTACCCGCAGTTCTGACTGCCGCCGAACAGGCCAAACCGCAACCCGGTTTGCTAGACAGGGCCCTGACGCGCGGAGTGACCAACGATCGGCCCTACCGGCCCACCAGCCGCTTCGACGCGCAGTACCAGGCCGTCCGGGCGGTGATCGCCCGCACTGAGAACCAGTTGATGGCAGGCACCCTCAGGGCCTCGCCCGACGCCGAGATCGCGGCGGTCCGCACAGCCATCGAGAGCGAAGTCACCGCCATCGGCGCCATCACCGAGCATGAACGGCACCAGTACGAAGAAGCGGTGCGCGACCTCAACGCCTTGATCGCATCCATGGGCACGCTCGGCATCAACAGTGCCGCGAGCCCGGGAGTGATCGCACCTGCGACCGATGTAGCGACCACCACACCTGCCGCAGTCGAAGTGCCGGCGGAGAAGCCCGCCCAGACACCAGCCGAGGCGCCGGTGGAGAAGCCCACAGAGGTGCCGGTGGAGAAACCCGCCGACACACCGGTGGAACAAACCACCGAGACGCCGGCGGAGAAGCCCACAGAGGCGGCGGTGGAGAAGCCCGCCGACACACCCACCGAGGCGCCCCTGGAACTGCCAGCCGAGACGCCAGCCCAGATGCCAACCGAGGCACCCGCAGAACTGCCCGTCGAGCAGCCAGCCGTGGTTCCCACCGATACGCCAGCCGAAACACCGGTTGAAAAGCCGGTCGAAGTGCCGGCCGAGGTCGTGCCGGAGAAGCCGGCCGAAACGCCAGCAGAGGTCGCGCCGGAGAAGCCGGCCGAAACGCCAGCAGAGGTCGCGCCGGAGAAGCCGGCCGAAACGCCAGCAGAGAAACCGGCCGAAGCGCCGGCTGACGCCCTGCCACCGGAGTGACGGTGCCATCTGGTGCTCTGCCGCCGGTCCTGATTCCGGCCGACGCCATCGCCCGGCGGGTCGACGCCATGGGCGAAGAGTTGTCGACGCGGTTGCGCGGTTGCGGCGCGCCATTGCTGTTGGTACTCATGGATGGTGCATTCGTCTTCGCCGCTGATCTGGTACGTCGCTTGCACCGTCCCGATCTGGAACTGCGCTTCGTGCGAGCGAGCAGCTACCGGGGCGGCACCGAGAGCAGCGGTAGCGTAGCCCTGGAACCGATGCCTGACCTGCATGGTCGCTCAGTGGTGCTGGTCGATGACATACTCGATACCGGCTTGACCCTGGCGGCAGCGAAGGCCGCGGCGTGCGCCGCATGCGCACGCTCAGTAGAGGCCTGCGTCCTGCTGGACAAACCGACGCGCCGCCGTCCTGGCGGGCTGCCGCGGGCCGACCTGGTCGGTTTCACCATCCCGGACCGCTTCGTCGTCGGCTATGGACTTGATCACCAAGGCCGCTGGCGCCAGCTCCCGGACATCTGCGTCACGGATTAGGAGGGCTGCTCGTAACTACTCTGGCAGCGGGGCCCCGTCGCGCAGCGATGGGGCGGCCGCCGAGCAGTGGTGGGCGGATACAATGGGCGAAGCCCATCCGCCCACGGTCTCGGAGCGGTAGCGACGAAACCGAGCTGCGACACAGGCCGTGGGGACAGGCCCGTAAGGGCCGCAGGGGCGAAGCCCCTGAGCTGTCATGGCTGCGCAGCCTCTCCTGCAGCGGCAACCGCCAGGAGCTGCTCGGTCAGCCCGGCCTCATCCTGGACGCGCAGACCGGGGTCGCGCAGGCGATGATGGACACCACCTCGCTCATGCAGCACCATCCAGCTTGAACCATCCGGATCCTTCTCAATGCGATCCAGCACCAGCTTGCGAGCGCGCAGCAGGCATAATCCGACAATATAGCGGAACGCCTGCCGCTGAGGATCCTCGCTGTCTGCAAGGTCGGCGAAGATGCGGGCCAGCGCAGCGGGATCGAGGCGGATGCGCGCCCGCTGCTTCTCCGGCAGCGGAACGGTCCGCCGCCACCAGCTCAGCGCAGCGGAATGATCGAAGCCATCCCAGGCCTCGGCCGCGACATCGACACGGGCGAACCCGCCTTCGCCATGCACGAGCATGCCGTAGACGTGCTCTCCGGGCGCCAGCACCCGGCCCGTCGCTGCGCACAACGCCTGTGGAGCCCCGACCTTTCCGTCCCAGTCCATGCCCTGAAGTGTGGTGATGGCCGCGGTCGGTCCAGGCCTTGGGGCAGGCTGCTATTCGTCGCCAGCGTCGTAGCCGCGTACCGGGTAGGCGCGCGGATCTTCGAATACGGCGCGGCCGGCATCGCCGCGGGAAGGCACGCCGCGGTCGCCGAAGGCGCGACCGGAGTCGTCGCCGAGGAAGCGGCCCAGGGAAGCGCGGAAGTCCTTCCATTCCTTGCCCGCATACGCGACGAAGCGACGAAGCGAGGCCTGCATCTCAGCGGTCTCGGTCTGCGTATTCTCGATGAAGAAGAGCCGCATGTCCTCGCGCAGGAGAACGCCGAGGGCGACATTGCTGCGCCAGTACCTGCGCACCTCGGCGCTGAGCGGACCCCACTCGCGTTCGTAGACTTCGAAGAAGCGCTCCACATCGGCGGCCAGATAGGGCATCACATCCAACTGGACGTCGAAGAAGCGCGACAGATCATCGACCAGCTTCAGCGCGTCCTCGGGGATGGTTTCGCCGAAGCGAGCGATGTCACTGCGCAGCCGGGCAAGTTCCTGCGGCGGGATCAGGCTCCAGCGGCAGAAATCGGCGATCAGGCGCGGTGGCATGGCCTGGACCTCGTAGCGCCAGTACGCGCCGAGGTCGGCTACGAGGTAGTTCGCCTCCAGTGCGCGAGCGGCGCGAAAGCGGCGCAGATCGAGGCGCATGCGCCTGCCCTGATCCCGCTCCCAGGCCATGAATTCGTCCCTGCTGCGCCGCAGTTTGCGCCATTCCCGTTCGCGCCAGCCGACGAAGTTGGCTAGGTCGACCTGCAGGTTGCCGGCCTCCCAACCGAGGCGTTCGTAGGCCTCCTTGAGATCCTTGCGCAGCGGCAGCCACTCACGGTTGCGCCACTCGACGAAGATGATGGCGTCGCGCACCAGGGCGGCCCACTCCTCATCGGCGTATTCGAAGAATCGGGCCGCATCGACGCCCAGCTTGGGGAAATTGGTAATCTCGTAGCCGTAGCAGCGAGCCGCATCCTGCGCCAGCATCTCGACCGTATGCCACTCGTAGGTCATCACCGCTGCCAGTTCATCCGTCAGGTTCCACCACTCGCGGTGGCGCCATTCCAGGAAGGCAGCCGCGTCGAGTGGCAATTCCTTGGTGCGCAGCTTCTGGTCGATGGCGAAGCGCATCAGATCGCGCTTGAGCTGCTCGTACTCGACTGCAGCCCGTTCGCGGAAGCGCATCATGTCGTCGCGGTACTCGTTGCGCTCCGCACGGCTGCCGCAGGCCGGCAGGACGAGCAGCGCAAAGCAGGCGAGCAGGCAGGCGAGCAGCCGAGGCATCGTCGCCATGTTCGCCAGCACGGTGGGCCGGCCAAGCCAGCGGATCGGCTGCAATCGCTTGTGTGTCAATGACGACCAGTCCAAGGCCTCGACCCCATTGCGCTGCTCATCCGCCCCTTATCGTCTGCCCCCGCACAGCCGGACCCCGGGAGTCGGAGGCTACCGAATCTGGTCAGGCCTTGACGGGAGCAGCCATAAGGCGGCAACCGGCGTCCCGGGTCATCTGGCTGTGCATTCCTCCTCCGGACCCGCCGCGCCTGCGGCGGGTCCGGTTCTTAGGCGAAGGATCTTCATGCTGCGCGAAATGCTCATCGGCAAACTGCACCGCGGCTCCGTGACTGAGTGCCGCCTCGACTACGAGGGCAGCCTGACCGTCGATCAGGATCTGCTTGATGCGGCCGGCATATTGCTGCACCAGAAGGTGCAGGTCCTCGACATCGACAATGGTTCACGCATCGAGACCTATGCCATTCCCGGTGAACGAGGCAGCCGGCACATCATGGTCAACGGCGCCGCCGCCCGCCTCTTCCATACGGGCGATCGCGTCATCGTCTGCGCCTACGGGCTGCTCGACGACGCCGAGGCGCGCTCGGTCCAACCCAAGGTCATCCTGCTCGATGCCAACAATCGCCGGATCTGACCGTCTCGGCTAACGGGCCAGCTCGCGCAACCTGTCGCCATACAACGCGATGCGCTTGGCGCCAAGTTGCGGCACCTGCGCCAGATCGCCCGCTCCGTAGCGCTTCAACCACTCCAGCGCCTTGGCTGGCAGCACCGCCTGCAGCGGCACGGCGCGCTTCTCGCTCTCGGCGCGGCGCCAGTCCTTCATCCGCTTCTCGCGCTCCTCCTCGATCGGCTCGACCTCGCGGTGCTTGACCGGCGGCGGCAGCTCGGGCGGGTGGGCGTTGGCCTCGCGCAGGCACTCCAGCAGCGATTCACCGTGCGGCGTCAGCACGCTGTTCTTGACCCCGAGATGCTTGAGCTGGGCCCAGGTGACGATCGGCTTGCGGACCAGGGCCAGCAGCGTCTCGTTGTTGATCACCCGGCCGGGCGGCTTGTCGATCTCGCGCGCGATGCCATCGCGCCAGGCCCACAATGCGGCCAGCACCGGCAGGCACGGTTTGCCCAGGTCGCGGGCGCCCTTGACGCGGTAGAAACCGCCCGGGTCGAAGCCGCCGCCCCAGGTGGCATCCTCGACCGCGCGGCAGGCGATGGCGGTCTCCTCGACCAGATCGGCCTCGGCGACCAGCTTCTGCAACTGCTGCGCCACCTCGGGCAGATGGCGGACATCGTCGATGGCGTACGCGAGCGCCATCGGATCGATCGGCCGGATCGCCCAGTCGTACTGCGCGAAGTCCTTGGCCAACTGGATGCCGAGGAGGCGCTCGACCACCGAGCCGTAGCCGGTGCGCTCCCAGCCGAGCATCGAGGCAGCCTGCTGGCTGTCGAACACGCCACGCATCTGGATGCCGAAGTCGCGGCGCATCACCGCCGCGTCGTACTCGCCGCCATGCAGCCAGACGGTGACGGCCGGATCCTCGAGCGGGGCCTTGAGCGCGGCGAAGGCGGGCGCGCCGAGCGCGATCGGGTCGAGCACGAACATCCGCCCGCCGGCATTGATCTGCACCAGGCAGACGCGCTCGTGGTAGGCGTGCATCGAATTCGACTCGGTGTCGAGGGCGATCCACGGCGCGGACGCGCAGGCGGCGGCGACCTCGGCGAGGCCGGCCTGATCGGCGATCCAGGGAGCGTCCACGTTCAGTGCTTGCCGGAGGACTTGGAGCGGGCGACGGCCATCAACTGGCCGCGCAGCCACGCCGCCTCATCATCCTTCTCGGCCTTCTCGCCACCGGCGAGGGCCTCGAGCCGGGCCTGGACCTTGGCAGTGTCGATCTGCGGGACCTCGACGGCCTCGACAACCAGCACGTTGACCTCGTCCTGGAGGACCTGGGCGACGCCACCACGTACGGCCCAGCTCTTCTTCGATCCGTCCTGCTGCTGCACCTCGACCAAGCCATGGCCGACCAGGGCGGCGAGCGGGGCGTGGCCCTGGCGGACGCCGATCTCACCATCGCTGGCGGAGAAGGTCACCTGGTGTCCCGGCTGCGGCGGCAGGACCTTCACCGGGGTGACGAGCTTGAGGGTGACGGGCATGACGCGCCTTACTTCTTGTCCGAAGCCTTGAGCTTCTCGGCCTTGGCCACCGCGTCCTCGATCGTGCCGATGTACATGAAGGCCGATTCGGGCAGCTGGTCGTACTCGCCGGTGAGGATGGCCTCGAAGCTGCGGATGGTGTCCTCCAGCTTGAGGAACACGCCCTTCATGCCGGTGAACTGCTCGGCGACCGCGAACGGCTGCGACATGAAGCGCTCCAGGCGGCGGGCGCGGGCGACCAGGCGCTTGTCGTCGTCGCTCAGCTCATCGACGCCGAGGATCGAGATGATGTCCTGCAGGTCCTTGTAGCGCTGCAGCACCTTCTGCACGCCGCGGGCGACGCGATAGTGGCGCTCGCCGACGATGTGCGGCTGGAGGATGCGCGAGGTCGAGGCCAACGGATCGACGGCCGGGTAGATGCCCTTCTCGGCGATGCCGCGCGACAGGTTGGTGGTCGCGTCGAGGTGGGCGAAGGTGTTGGCCGGGGCCGGGTCGGTGTAGTCGTCGGCGGGGACGTACACGGCCTGGATCGAGGTGATCGAGCCCTTGCGGGTCGAGGTGATGCGCTCCTGCAGGGCGCCCATCTCGGAGGCCAGGGTCGGCTGGTAGCCCACCGCGGAGGGCAGGCGGCCGAGCAGCGCGGACACCTCGGAGCCGGCCTGGGTGAAGCGGAAGATGTTATCGACGAAGAGCAGCACATCCTTGCCGGTGGTGTCGCGGAAGTGCTCGCACTGGGTCAGCGCGGTCAGGGCGACGCGCAGACGGGCGCCAGGCGGCTCGTTCATCTGGCCATAGACCAGCGAGCAGCGGCTGACGCCGGGCTTGACCATGGGGAAGCCGCGCGGGTCCCACTTGGCGTGGCCCTTCTCGTCCTTCTCGACCGCGATGACGCCGGCCTCGATCATCTCGTTCCACAGGTCGTTGCCTTCGCGGGTACGCTCGCCGACGCCGGCGAACACCGAGAAGCCGCCGTGGTGCTTGGCGACGTTGTTGATCAGCTCCATCAGGATGACGGTCTTGCCGACGCCGGCGCCGCCGAAGAGGCCGATCTTGCCGCCCTTCACGTAGGGCGCGAGCAGATCGACGACCTTGATGCCGGTGGTCAGGATCTCGGTCTCGGGGT
>JAIFKN010000187.1 GCA_020049615.1 bacterium
CGCACAACAGCGAATGGACCATCGGGCACGTGCACGGCGGCGCCATGGGCTGGAACGGGCTGATCGCCTTCGCCCTGGCCTACTGGCTGATCCCGCGCCTGTACAAGACGAAGCTCTACTCCTCCGGCCTGGCCAACCTGCATTTCTGGACCAGCACGGTGGCGATCTTCCTCTACATGGTCGCGCTGTGGATCGCCGGCATCAGCCAGGGCCTGATGACCCTGCAGTTCAATGACGAGGCGCGGTTGATGTACCCGGTGTGGATGGAGATCGTCAACACCACCCTCCCGTTCTACTGGCTGCGCGTCTTCGCCGGCATCCTCTACCTCTCCGGCATCTTCCTGTGCATCTTCAACGTGGTGATGACCATCCGCGGTGCGCCGGGACGGATGGAGGAGACCACGGTCAGCGTTCCGCGCCTGGTCCCCGACACCGAGGTCGGCCCCCTGATCGACCAGGCCATCGACAAGCCCACCGCGCCGGCGCGGCTGAACGCCCTGCACGCGCTGGTCGAGCGCTGGCCGACGCTGATGATCATCCTCATCACCGTCGCGCTGGCCGCCGGCGGCGTGGCCGAGATCATCCCGCAGTTGATCCAGGGTGCGGTGACGCCGAAGATCGCCGCGATCAAGCCCTACACCCCGCTGGAGCTGGCCGGTCGCGACATCTACATCCGCGAAGGCTGCGTCGGCTGCCACACCCAGAGCGTGCGCACGCTGCGCGCCGAGACCGAACGCTACCGGGGCGCCGAGTACGCTGGCGGAGACAGCTCGACCCGCGCCGGCGAGATGGTCTATGACCGGCCGTTCCTGTGGGGCAGCAAGCGCAGCGGGCCGGACCTGTGGCGCGAGGGCGGGCTCCGCAACCACGCCTGGCACTGGGCGCACATGGAGGATCCGACCTCGATGTCGCAGGGCAGCACCATGCCGCGCTATCCGTGGCTGTACCGGTGGAAGACCGAGTACGACACCCTGCCCGCGAAGATCGGCGTGCTGGCGCGGGCACCGTTGTTCACCCCGTACAGTCGTGCCGAGGTCGAGGATCCGATCACCCCGGCCAAAGCCCAGGCGCGCAGGGTCGCCGATGAATTGAAGACGCAGATCCCCAGCGAAGAGGACCGAGCGCGCATCGATCCCGACCTGGAGATCATCGCGCTGATCGCCTATCTGCAGCGGCTGGGCACCGATCTGCCGAAGGGGGGTGGCAAGTGATCCGGGAAGCCTTTCCGCTCGGGGGCTTCGCCCCCACGGCCCGCCGGGCCTGCCTCCCGGCCTTTGTCGCGACTCGATGCGGTCGCGATGGCTCCCACATCGTGGGCGGATGGGCTTCGCCCATCGTATCCGCCCACCGCCGCTCGGCGGCCGAGGGGAGCAAGCCATGATCCGGGAAGCCTTCGCCAGCTCCAACCCGCTGGCCGTCCTGGCCCTGCTCGGCTTTGTCATCCTGTTCGGCCTGATCGTCTGGTACGTGGTCAGCGACCGCCGGAAGGAGCACCTGAGCAAGATGGAGCACCTGCCGCTCGAGGATGACCGCCATGTCTGACCCCCAGCACCAGCCGGACACGCTCAAGGATGACGGCCACGCCTTCGACGGCATCCAGGAGTACGACAACAACCTGCCACGCTGGTGGCTGTGGCTGTTCTACCTGACCATCGCCTGGGCGATCTGGTACATCCCCTACTACCATGGCGGCGGCGGCAAGGTCGGCCAGGCGGTGCTGCGCGAGGATCTCGCCGCCCTGGCGGCCGAGCGCGGCAAGCTCAGCGCCGGCAGCGCCCTCGACGAGGCCGGCCTGCGTGCCCTCACTGCCGATCCGGCGCGGCTCGCTGCTGGCAAGCAGCTCTACGCGCAGAACTGCCTCACCTGCCACGGCGCCGAGGGCCTCGGCGGGGTCGGCCCCAACCTGCGCGACCGCCACTGGCTGATCGAGCCGACCATGACCGCCATCGTCGGCGTGCTCGAAAAAGGTGGCCGTCCCGGCAAGGGCATGGCGAGCGTCGCGCATCTCGGCACCGACAACGTGCGCAACCTGGCGGTCTTCGTCGTCGCGCTCAATCGCGACGGTCTGAAGGCCAACCCGGCCAAGCCGCCGGCCGCCGACGAGGTCGAGAAGCCGCTGGACTGGTGAGACAGGACATGGCCCTTTTGCCACAGAGGCACGGAGATCCACAAAGGGCCACAGAGGCCCAGCTTCAGTGTTTCCATCCGCCAGCGGCTCTCCCCTGGTATGCTCTGTGGCCCTCTGTGGAACTCTGTGCCTCTGTGGCACAAGACCGGAGTTGCTAAGATGGCCAGCACCGTCCCCTCCGGCCCGTCCGACTACAAGTCCGTCCTCGCCACGGTCGACCAGGGCGGTCGCCGGAAGTGGGTCGAGGCGCGCATCGTGTGGGGACGCTGGCGCCGGCTGCGCTACCTCCTCGCCATCCCGCTGATCGCCTTCTACTGCGCCATCCCCTTCGCCCGCATCGGCGGCAACCCCGCCTTCCAGATCGACCTCGCGGCACGCAAGCTGTGGATCGGCGGCATCGCCTTCTGGCCGCAGGATCTCAGCTACTTCGTCATCCTCGTGCTGCTCGGCATCGTCGGCACGCTGCTCACCGTCGCCTGGCTCGGCCGGGTCTTCTGCGGCTGGTTCTGCCCGCACAACGTCTTCCTCGAGATGCTGTTCCGCCCGGTCGAGCACCGCCTGCTCGGCGGCCCGGGCAATCCGGCGAAGACGGCGTGGTGGCGGGCGGCGCTGATGTGGGCGGTGTTCGGCCTCATCGCCGGCGGTCTGGCCAACGCCGGCACCGCCATCTTCATCGGCGCCGACGCCTTCCGTCACTACCTCCTGCTCGACTGGGCCCAGCACCCGTACGCCACCGTCTTCTGGGCGGTGCTGTTCGGCGTCATCCTGTTCAACTTCGGCTGGTTCCGCGAGCAGACCTGCACCATCGTCTGCCCGTACGGGCGTGACTGTGGCGTATGATGCGAAGCGCGGTGAACCGCGCGGGCATCTGCGCTCTGCTTCCGGGGTCCAGGGCGAAGCCCTGGCCGCAGCGCAGGGCGAAGCCCCCAAGCCGAAAGGGGATTGTATTGATTGCGGCCTCTGCGTCCGCGTCTGCCCCACCGGCATCGACATCCGCAACGGCAACCAGCTGGAGTGCCTCCACTGCACCGCCTGCCTGCGACACCATCATGGACAAGGTCGGCCGGCCGCGCGGCCTGGTCCGCTTCGCCAGCGAGGAGGAGCTGGCAGGCCGCAAGCGCCAGGTGCTGCGGCCGCGCAACATCCTCTACGCCCTGGTCATCATCGTCCTGACCAGCCTGCTGATCTGGCGCCTGACCGGCCGCACCGACGTGCTGGTCGCCGCCCTGACCCAGACCGCGGTGCCGGTGCGCGAGGCCGATCCGGACGGCCGCGACTGCGTGCGCGCCGTGCTGCCGCTGTCGCTGGTCAACCGCAGCGGCGCTCCGCTGCAGGCCGGCATCACCCTGCCCGGACTCGACGCCCGGGTGGTGCTGCCGCAGGCCGTGATCGCCCTGGCCCCCGGCCAGCGCACCACCGCCATGCCGATCGTCTACATCCCGGCCGGTCGATTCTCCGGCCGCCACCTCGACGTCGTGGTCGAGGTGCGCGATCCAGCGGGCCGGCTGCTTGGTCGGGCCACGGTCGGTGTGCGGACGCCATGAGCGGATCGGCGATTCGAATCACAGGAGGCACAGAGACACGGAGACTCGCAGGAGATGGAGCTTCGGCTCCTGTCGCCATGCGGGTAGAGACGGGGCCTTGCCGACCCGCTTCGAGCCTCTGTGCCTCTGTGCCTCCTGTGAACTCGAAAACGTTTTTCCCCGCCTTCCATGCATGGTCAGAAGGGACACGGGCATGAAATTCACCTGGTGGATGGCGCCGGTGATCGGCGTCGGGCTGTGCGCCATCGCCAATGGCGTGCTCATCGCCACCTCGCTGCGGGTACGGCCGCAGAAGCTGGTCGAGCACGCCTACGCCGACTCGCAGTACGAGGACGTGCGCGCGGGCGAGCGCGGCGCCTTCACGGCCCGCGGCTGGACCATCGCCGCAGCCGTCGACGGCACCGGCTGCACCCTGACCCTGGTCAGCACCGGCGGCGAGCCGCCGGTGGCCGGCGCGGTCGATCTCTACCGCCCCGATGACCGGGCCGCCGACCGCCAGTTGCCGTGGAGCGACCTGTCGGCGCCGCTGCGCTGCCCGTTGCCGAAGCCGGGGGCCTGGTCGGTGCGGGTGGTCCTGCGCGACGCGAAGGATGTCGTTCTGGCCCATGACCTGCGGCTGAACCGGCCATAGATCCATGCGCCGCGGGCATCCGCGGTACGACTGAGTCCATCGCGGCTTGGTTCGCCCAGGTGGCGCCACAATCGCGCGCATGAACTGGCCAGACCTGCTGTGGACCATGTGGCTCGAGATCGTCACCGGCTCGACCGTCGCCGGCTGGCTGGTCGCACTCGGGGTGACGGTCGCCGCCGGCGTGGCCCTCGGCCATATCCGGATCTTCGGCGTCTCCCTCGGCGTGACGACGGTGATCTTCGCCGCCATCGCCTACTCGTGGGCGTTCTGGAGCCCCGAGGGCTTCGCCAGCCAGGCCCTGGTCGACACCCGGGTGAAGGTCGAGATGGCCAGGCTGGCGGCGCAACCGGCGGACCCGGCCGCTGCGCCTCCCGACGAGACGGCGGTCCGCGCCAAGGTGGTGAAGGCGGCCGAGGAGAAGGTCCATACCCGCAAGGAAGTGCTGGAGTTCATCCGCGAATTCGGCCTGGTGCTGTTCGTCTACTGCATCGGCATGACCGTCGGACCGGGCTTCCTGCAGTCGCTGCGCAACCAGGGCGTGCGCTGGAACGTCATGGCCGCCTCGGTGGTGCTGCTCGGACTCGGCGTCGCCTGCCTGGTCGTGGTGGTGGCCGGGCAGCCGCCCGCCGCCGCGGTCGGGGTGATGAGCGGCGCGATCACCAACACGCCAGGCTGGGCCGCCGCCCAGGCCACGTTGAAGGAGCTGAAGGTCCCGGCCGAGCAGCTCGCCATGACCGTGTCCGGCTACGCCGTCGCCTATCCGTTCGGCATCGCCGGCATCATCGGCTCGCTGATCACGATCCGCATCCTCTTCGGCATCCGTCCGAAGGACGAGGTCGACGCCTTCGCCGCCGCCAACCGCGGCTCCGTCGGCGCCGGCAACATCAACCTCAAGGTCAGCAATCCCGGCATCGTCGGCAAGAGCGTGTCGCACGTCGACGAGCTCGCCGGCGACGGCGTCGTCGTCTCGCGGGTGCAGCGTGGCGACCAGCAGGTGGTGCCGAAGCCGGAATTCACCCTCGCCCTGGGCGACCTCATCCACGCGGTCGGCGGCAAGGACGGCCTGACCCGCCTGCATGAGATCGTCGGCGAGCGCATCGAGGACGACATCCGCGAGTCGCAGGTCTGCCATCGGCTGATCACCCGCGAGGTCATCGTCACCAACCAGCACGTGGTCGGCGACAGCATGGCCAAGCTGGACTTCCCCAGCACCTGCGGCGCCACCGTGACGCGCATCCGCCGCCACGGCAAGGAGCTGCTCGCCGAGGAGGAGGCCAACCTGCATTTCGCCGACCGCCTGGTCGTGGTCGGCGACGAACTGGGCATCAAGCGGGTCGAGGAGCGGGTCGGCAACACGCCCGGCGTGCTCGACCATCCGCACCTGATCGGCCTGTTCCTCGGCATCGCGGCCGGCGTGGTGCTCGGCCAGATCCCCATCCCCATCCCCGGCGTCTCGCAGCCGGTGAAGCTCGGCCTGGCCGGCGGTCCGATCGTCGCCGCCCTGGTGTTCAGCGCGATGGGCCACCTCGGCAAGCACGTCATCTTCCACGTCAGCAAGGGCGCCAACAACCTGATGAAGGAGTTCGGCATCGCC
>JAIFKN010000134.1 GCA_020049615.1 bacterium
ACGGGCCGATGGCGGTCCGGGCGATGACGCCTTCGCGCCACGGCTTGAACCAGCGCGGCTCGTAGTGGATGCCGTCGCCGGCGAGGTGCTGCTTGGCGACCAGGCCGATGATGCGGCCGTCGGCGATCACCGCCACGGTGTTGAACAGCGCGCGCTGGTGCAGCCGCGGCAGACCGACGCATACGACCAGTCCGGCGGTGTCGGGCAGCAGCTCCAGCAGCACGCGCTCGGCCTGCATCGCCACGTCGGGTCCGTGGAACGCGTCCTCGCAGCCGTAGCCGGTGATGCACAGCTCGGGCAGGCAGAGCAGCCCGACCTGCGCGGCGCGGGCCTCGGCCAGCGCCTCGCGGACCAGGCGCTGGTTGCCGTCCCAGTCGAGCGGGGTGGTGTTGAGGCAGGCGGCGGCGACGGTGATCATGGCTTGGCCTTGTTGGCGCGGGCGGCGAGCAGCAGCTGTGTCTTCCGCTCGTGCAGTCCGAGTTCCAACCCCACCGGGTACTGGTGCGGATTGTCCAGGCGTTTGATGCCCGGGTGGAACAGGCGCAACTGCTCCTGCGTGCGCTGGCGGGTGTCGGCCAGGCGCGGCCGCTGGTAGACGAGGCCGCCGTTGCGGTAGATGGGTACCAGCAGGTCCTCCGCCGCGGCATCGGCCGGCAGCTCCTTGCGCCGCGTCGCGTCCGCGGGATCGACCATGGTCCAGGTCGCCGGCTGGTCGTGCAGTTCGTCCCAGATGACGTCGCCGACGGCCTCGCCGCCGCGGGTGAATCGGCGCACGTTCTGCATGCCGGGGTTGCTCACCTTCACCGCCTGCTCGCTCAGCTTGATGCGCGGCATCCACGCGCCGCCAGGCTCGCGCACCGCCGCCAGCTTGTACACGCCGCCCAGCGCCGGCTGGTCGTAGGCGGTGACCAGCTTGGTGCCCACGCCCCACACGGTGATGGCGCCGCCCTGGTCTTTGATGCTGGCGATGGTGCGTTCGTCGAGGTCGTTCGAGGCGACGATCGCCGCCTTGGGGAAGCCGGCGTCGTCGAGCAGCTTGCGCGCCTCGGCGCTGAGCCAGGCGAGATCGCCGGAGTCGAGGCGGACGCCGACCATCTCGTGGCCGCGGGCGCGCAGGCGCCGGCCGACCTCGATGGCGTTGCGCACGCCCTGCAGCGTGTCGTAGGTATCGACCAGGAAGACGCAGTTGTTGGGCATCGCTCCGGCATAGGTCTCGAAGGCGGTCAGCTCGTCATCGAAGCTCATCACCCAGCTGTGCGCGTGCGTGCCGCGCACCGGGATGCCGAAGCGCCGGCCGGCGAGCACGTTAGATGTGCTGGCGCAGCCGCCGACGTGGGCGGCGCGGCTGGCGGCGAGCGCGCCGTTCGCGCCCTGGGCGCGACGCAGGCCGAACTCCAGCACCGGCTCGCCCTTGGCCGCCTGGCAGATGCGTGCTGCCTTGGTCGCGATCAGGGTGTCGAAGTTGACCAAGCAGAGCAGGGCGGTCTCCAGCAGCTGGCCCTGGATGATCGGGCCGCGCACCCGGATCAGCGGCTGGTGCGGGAACACTGCCGTGCCCTCGGGGATGGCGTCGATGTCGACCGATAGGCGCATCCGGGCGAGGTGGTCGAGGAAGGCGGCATCGAACAGAGGCTTGCTGTCGTTGCCGGTCAGCGTGCCGAGATAGGTCAGGTCGTCCGGGGTGAAGCGGAAGCCCTGCAGCCAGTCGATCACCGGTTCGAGGCCGGCAGCCACGGTGTAGCCGCCGCCGAACGGGGCCTTGCGGAAGTGCAGGTGGAAGACCGCCTCATGGTCGGCGCGACCGCTCTTCCAGTAGGCGTAGGCCATGGTCAGCTGGTAGAGGTCGGTGAGCAGGGCCATGTTGTCCATGGGCGCCTCCTTCTTGGTGTATTTGTTACACTATATCGGAGAGGTGACAAGCGTTGTCGCTCTGTTTCCAGCATGCATGCACATCGGGCATGGGCCAGGATCCACTGATGCTGACCAAGGCATGCTGGCCGACTGGACGGGTCGGCAGATCGTCGCATCATGCGGCATGCCCACCGTAGCCGTCATCGGAGCCTCCGAGGATCCCGCCAAGTACGCCTATCGTGCCGTGCAGCGGTTCGCTGCCCGCGGCTATACGGTCTGGCCGGTGCATCCGTCCGGCCAGTCGGTGTCCGGCCATCCATGCTATGCCGGGTTGGCTCAGCTGCCGGGTCGGCCGGATGTGATCACCATGTACGTGAACCCGCGCATCGGCGCCGGGTTGGCCGAGGCGATCGCGGCGGCACGTCCGCAGTTGGTCATCCTCAATCCAGGCGCTGATGGCGAACCCGTGGCGTCAGCCTTGCGTGCGCGGGGGATCCGCGTCCTCGAGGCCTGCACCCTGGTGCTGCTCGCCCAGGGCGACCCGTTGGCCCTGGCCGATCCGCCGGCTTAGGAGATGCCCCGGGCGGCCTTCAGGCTGGCGATCAGTCCGTGGAAGGCGTCCGACGAGGCAACAATCACCGGTTGCGCGCGACGCCAGGCAAGACGGGCCCGTGCGAGGTCTCCGGCTCGCGCCGCCTGGTCCACCTGATCAAGGGCCTGCTGCATGCCCAGAGCGCCCAGGCATCCGGCGGTGCCCTTGAGACTATGGGTCAGGCTATGGACGGTCGCGAGATCTGCGTCATCAAGGGCGTTGGCGATGGCCCGCGTGCGAGTCGGTAGTTCCGTGATGAACGTATCGATGGCGGCGATCGAACTCGGCGAGGCGAGATTGCGCAGCACGGTGACGATGCCGGGGTCTAGGCAGGCTTCCGTGTCCGCGGTGTCACCGGCGTCGACGGCAGCGCCCGGTCCGGCCGTCCCACCCGACCACCGGCCGAGAACGGCGGACAGCACGGCGAGACCCACCGGTTTGGCGATGTAATCGTCCATGCCTGCCTCGAGGCAGCGCTCGCGGTCACCAGACAGGGCGTTGGCCGTCATGGCGATCACCGGGGTATGCCGCCCAGCCCCTGCCTCGCGTGCGCGTAGGCGCCTGGTCGTCTCGAAGCCGTCGAGCACGGGCATGTGGCAATCCATGAAAACGAGGTCGAAGCGCCGCTGGGCCAGCATGGCCAGGGCCTGTTCGCCATCGCCCGCCACGGACACGATGGCGCCGACCTTCTGCAGCATCAGGCGGGCGATCTCCTGGTTGGTCGGCTGGTCTTCGACCAGCAGGACGTCGAGACCCGGAGGGCAGACGTGCGCCGCCGGCTGCGCGGTGGGCTTCGATGGCGTGCCTGCGATCAAGGGCAGGTCGACCAGGCAGGTGGTGCCGACGCCGGGCGTGCTGTTCAGCGTCACCGTCCCGCCCATGAGCCCGCAGATCTCACGGCAGATGGCCAGACCGAGGCCGCTGCCACCATAGCGCCTGGTGGTCGAGGCGTCCGCCTGGGTGAAGGGGGTGAACAGGGCTTTCTGGATCTCGGCGGGAATGCCGATGCCGGTGTCGCTGACGCTGAGATGGAGCCGCCCATCCCTGGTATCGGCACGGAGCGTTATTCCGCCATCGTGGGTGAATTTCACCGCGTTGCCGAGCAGGTTGCCGAGCACCTGGCGCAGGCGGTCCTGATCGCCATGCAGCCAGGTCGGGGTGCCCGGCGCGATCTCGACGTGCAGCGACACGCGGGTGGCGTCGAGCTGGGCGCCGAACAGCGCCGCGACATCGCCGATCAGCTGATGGAGGTCGAAATCACCCGGCTCGAGCCGCAGGCGGCCGGCCTCGATGCGCGACAGGTCGAGGACATCGTTGAGCAGGGCGAGCAGTCCGCGACCGGACCGCAGGATGGTCTGGGCGTAGCCGGACTGGGTCTCGTCGAGCTCGGTGCCCAGCAGCAGTTCGGTCATGCCGAGCACGCCGTTCATCGGCGTGCGGATCTCATGGCTCATGTTGGCGAGGAACACGCTCTTGGCGCGGGTGCCCTCCTCGGCCCTGGCCAGGGCTTCCTGCAGCCGCTCCTCCGCCTGCCGGCGGGTGGTGATGTCGGTGTGCGTCCCGGCCATCCGTTGCGCCTTGCCATCGATGTCGACGTCCATCGCCTTGCCGCGGCTTTCGATCCAGGTCCAGTCGCCTTTCGCACGGCGCATGCGGAAGGCGAGGACGAACGGCTTGCAGTCGGCCGCCGCCGCCCTGACCCGGGATACCGTCGCTTCCCGGTCCTCGGGATGCAGCAGGTCGACCCAGGTGTCGAAGTTGTGCGGCAGGTCCTGCGGCGACCATCCCAGCATGACGAACCAGCTGTCGCTGAAGTAGACCGTGCCGGTGCGGATGTCCCAGTCCCAGTAGGCATCCTGGTTGGCGGCGAAGACGCGCCGCAACTGGTCGGCCTGGGCGCCGAGGACATGGCGCCGGTCGAGGTGCACGGCGACCACCACCTGGACTGCGAGGAGCAGCAGCGCGAGCGCGATCGCACCGGCGAGCGCCCGTCTCCGCTCGTGTCCGATCCAGGTCAGATCCTGCAGCATGATGATCGTCCAGTCCGCCGACTCTCCTGCGATGCTGCGGACCAGATACCGGTTCCCATCGATCAGCACCTCCTCGGCGCCAGCCGGCGGCACCGGCGGTGCTCCCGGACTGGATGCGAACACCTGTCGCGTGGGATCGAGGACGAGGCAGTGGTGGTACTGGGCGAGGAAGCAGTCCAGCCTGGCTGCGTCCTGCTTGATCGCCGCCACTCCGAGGATGCGTCCTGCGGTGTCGCGTACCGGCGCCGTGTGGTAGAGGCCGCGCTTGCTGGTCACTGCGCCGAGCGCCCACTGGTGGCCCATCCCCCCCGCCAGCGCGGCTGAGAAATAGGGTCGCCACGCGAACGACTTGCCGACCAGATCCTCCGGCGTTCCGCGATTGGACGAACTGATCACCACACCATCCGGACCGAGGACGTAGGCGAGGGCCAGCCCCTGGCTGGCCGCTTGCTCGGCGAGCAGGGCGTCGAGTTCGCCGTGCCGTCCTGCGGTCAGTCCGGCGCGGGTCGCCTCCCACTCGGCGATCAGACGCGCTGCCAGCGAGCCGGTGGCGTGCTGCGCTTCCAGGTAGGTCGCCACGGCGCGGCCCTCGGTGTCGGCCGTACTGGCAGCCGTCAGGTGCGCGCGACGACTGTTTTCGCCCGCCAGCCAGGAGATCGACGTCAGCAGGAGACCGATCAGCACGGTGGTGGCGACCGCCAGGCCGCTCCGCTGGCGCGCCAGGCCGGTCGGCAGGGCGGCGGCGATCGCGCCGACGAAGCCGAGGAACAGCAGGGTCGACAGCATCGCCATGACGCCGAGGTACCAGCCGTGTTCCAGTCCCAGCAGCGGAGCCCGACCGCAACAGATGGCGAAGCCCACAGCCGCTGTCCAGGTGCCGAAGACCAGGGCGATCACCAGATGGCTGGTCCGGGCGATTCCCCTGGCCTCGCGGCGCAGCCGCCACCACGCCAGGGCGGAGACGGCGAAGCCAGGCAGGGCGCAGCAGCAGGCTGCCGCGGCGCCCAGCCCCAGCGGGACGGTCAGCGCCGCGGTCGCGGCGAGCAGCACTCCGTGGATCAGCCAGGGGCGCCGGACACCCCACAGGCGACGGGAGGCTTCGACCAGGAGCAGCCCGGAGACGACCACCAGCGCACCTTTGACCAGGGCCAGGGTGGGGATTTCGGGTCGGAACACAGCGCAGAGCTGGGCGAGGCCGGCAATGATTCCGGACAAGGCCCAGCAGCGCCATGGGCGGTTGGTCGGCGGGACAGGGAAGGCTGCCATGCCGGTCGCCAGCAGCATCAAGCCATAGATCAGTTGCAGCAGATCCATGCGTGGGTGAGCCTAGCGCCCAGGGATGGACAAGGGAAGAGTCAGGACATACGGGTGGAAACCATGCCGAAACACAGCTTTACAGACGCGTTGTCGAGACTAATTCGCATGGGGCTGCGAGGTGGTTTTCGGGCCTGGTACACGATAGACCAGCAGGCGGGCGTCGGAACGACCGGGCAGCACGATGGTCCGCTCGGCCTCGACCCCAGGCACGGCGAAGGTGTTGCTGACGAAGAGGCTGCCCGGCTGCATTTCGGCGCAGACCTTGGTCCACAGCCGCGGCATCGGTTCCGGCGAGAGGAAGGCGTAGATGAGCTGGTAGCCGGAGAGGTCATGGGTGAAGATGTTGCCCAGGCGCATGTGCAGATTGGGCCGACGGCCGGCCCGCACGCGGCAGACCAGCCACGGCAGCAGGGAGGCCTCGACGCCGGTGATCTGGGCATCCGGACGCTGCTTGGCCAAGCCGAGGGCGGGTCCGCCGAGTCCCGCCCCGAGATCGCAGGCCTGCACTCCAGGCTGGGCCGGCAGCAGGCCGGCGAGTTCGCGGATCGCTGCCCGGTTGCTCAGGTAGAGCGGCGCCCGTGTACCCACGCCACCGCCGTAGATCAGCAGGAGTGCGGCGAAGCCGAGCGCCCAGATCCACCAGGGCAGGGCCGGAGCGGCCGCGGCGAAGGGCAGGGCGAGGGCGAGCGGCCACCACCACCACGGCAGGCGCAGCAGGACGCAGCCAGCGCAGGCCAGGCAGGCGTCGGTCAGCACCCAGCCCCACCCGGGCATCGTCCCGGCAACGGCCGGAATGCGGGCCAGCAGGCAGGTGAGGCCGAATGCGACGGCGTGAGCGAGCAGGAAACGCACGATCGGCGGCATGCTGGCCATGGCCGGATCCTGTCATCGAAAGGACTTAGGCAATTCAGCGAAATCCAGCGCCGGCTCTGGCATAGCACATGCTACGTAGGTGGATTGAACCCTACCGATGCATAGGATCGCCTCGCCATGATTCTCCTCGTCGGTATCGCTTTCGCCCTGCTGTGCGTCTTCGGCGGCTACATCCTGCACCACGGCAGCATGAAGGTGTTCGTGGTCGCCTGGACCGAATACATCATCATCGGTGGCGGCGCGGTCGGCATCTTCGTGGCCAGCAACGGCATCGTGGTGACCAAGCAGGCCATCGCCCAGGTCCTGGAGTTGCTCAAGCCCGATCCCTTCGTCGACAAAGGCGAATACATGAAGCTGCTGGTGATGATGTACCAGCTGTTCAGCGTGGCGCGACGCGACGGACTCCTTGGCCTCGAACCGCACATGGAGGACCCGCACAAGTCGACCATCATCTCCAAGAACCACAGCTTCCTGCACCATCACCACTGCACCTCCTTCTTCTGCGACACCATGAAGGTGGTGATCTCCGGCGGCGTGGCCCCGTTCGACCTGGCCGAGATGATGGACATCGACCTGGAATCGGCCAAGGCCGAGGCGCACATCGTGCCGGAATCGATCTCATCGGTAGGTGACGCCATGCCCGCGGTCGGCATCTGCGCGTGCGTGCTCGGCGTGGTCATCACCATGGACCAGATCGGTGGCGACGCGAAGATCCTCGGCCAGTCGGTCGCGGTCGCGCTGGTCGGCACCTTCCTCGGCGTGTTCGCCGCCTACTTCCTGGTCGCGCCGGTGGCCCGCGCGCTGAGCATGCGGCATCGTGGCGAGGAGAACTACATGCTGGCGATGAAGCACGCGCTGTTCAGCTTCGCGCGCGGCGAGTCGCCGATCACCTGCGTCGAGTTCGCCCGCCGCCAGATCGAGCCGAACTGCCGTCCCGGTTTCAGCGAGATGGAGAAGGCGCTCAAGGCGGCGAAGGGCTGAGATGGCCGACAACAAGTCCAAGCAGCCGATCATCATCAAGAAGAAGAAGGGCGGACACGGCCATCATGGCGGTGCGTGGAAGATCGCGCTCGCCGACATGATGACGGCGATGATGGCCTTCTTCCTGGTCATGTGGATCGTCGGCATGGACGTGCAGACCAAGCAGGGCATCGCCGCCTATTTCCAGAACATGAGCGCGCGCGCCACCCACGACCCGGCCAGCCCGCACATCGTCCATCTCGACGGAGCGCCGCCGGTGAACCCACGGCTCAAGCCGCCGATGCCGCGCGACAACAACCTCGACAAGCAGAACGCGACCATCATCTCCTCGCAGATCGACAGTCTGATCGGCTCCAATCCGCAGCTCGAACGCCTGCGCGGGGCCGTCTCGGTCAAGGTCGAGGACCACCAGATGCGGGTGGAATTCCACGATGGCGGCGGCAAGTCGCTGTTCGTCGCCGACGGTACCCAGCTGCGGCCCGAAGCGCGCAAGCTGGTCGAGGGCGTGGCGGTGATCATGCAGCACAACCGCGCCCGCATGATCATCGAGGGCCATAGCGAATCGCGCGGCAGCGCCGGCGGCAGCGGGCAGGGCCTGTGGGAGCAGTCGACCGGTCGGGCGGTCGCCTTGCGTGGAGTCCTGGCCAACGCCGGCATCGGCGATGACCGCATCCTGGAGGTGAAGGGCCTGGGCGACACCAAGCTGGCCACCCCGGAGGATCCGATGAATCCCGCCAACCGCCGCGTCTCGATCGTCGCGCCGTACGACCTGCCGGATTAGCCTGAACCCGGCGATTGGTGAGCCGCCAAGGCGCCAAGGCGCAAGAGCGCCAAGGGCATCGGGTTGTGAAGCGGCGCGCACTCAACCGAAGGGTGCCACTCTGCGCCAACGGGTTCCCCTTGGCGTCCTGGCGGCTCATCCATCCCTGCTGAGAGGGTCAGTCTCGAGTGGTGGCGGCCGCGATCACCGCGGCGACATCCGTGTGGTGCCAGCCGTCGCGCATCCAGCGTTTGTCGCTGCCGATCACCACCGCACCCTGGCCGGGCGTGCTGGCCATGCGGCCGTGGCTGCCGCGCACCAGCCCGGCGTCGAGCGGTACCGGATCCATCAGGTAGCGGAAGCCGAGCAGCTTGCGCAGCAGCGCCCAGGCGGCGCGGCGCTTGCCGCCGGCGGGGTCGAAGAACAGCTCGCGCGGGTCGTAGCCGGGCTTCTTGTGGATCTCGACGCAGCGGGCGAAGTCGGGCCGTCGTGCGTCCTCCAGCCAGTAGTCGTGGGCGAACCAGGCGCCGCGCGCTGCCAGCAGGACCAGTTCGCCGCTGCGCGCGTGGTCGAGGCCGAGTTCGCGGCGCTGCGTCCCGGCGTAGACGCGCTCGACGCCAGGAAGCCTGCCCAGCAGCTCGGCGGCGCGGCCGATCGCCGCCTGGTCGGCGCAGTAGACATGCGCCAACTGGTGGTCGACGACGGCGAAGGCGCGGCTGGCGCCTGGGTCGAGCAGCTCACCGGCCGCGTTATGCACCGCCGCGAGCAGGCCGTTCTCGCGCAGGCAGCGGTTGGGGAACACGGCATGGTCGACCGCCTCGATGCCGTACTCGCTGACCACCAGCACCTCGTAGCCCTTGGCGCGGGCGTGGTCGATGACCTTGCCCGCCTCCGCGTCGAGGGCGCGCAGGTTCCGCTGCAGATGGGGTCCGGCGGGGCCGAAGCGCTGCAGGTCGTAGTCGAGGTGCGGCAGGTAGCACAACGCCAGCGCCGGCTGGCTGTGCTCCAGGGCGGTGGCGAAGCTCTCGGCGATCCAGCGCGTCGAACGGATGTCGGCGGTCGGTCCCCAGAAGCGGAACAGCGGGAACTCCCCGTGCTTCGTTCGCAGGACGTCCTTCAGCCCGTAGGGGTGGGCGTAGAAGTCCGGCGATTTCCGCCCGTCGTGGTGGTAGACCGGACGGGGCGTGACCGTGGCGGCCACCCCGGAGTTCATCGCGTACCACCAGAAGTGCTTCAACGTGCGCGGCCCGTCCGGGCGCGCCCACGGCAGCTCGGCCTGCACCAGGCGCTCGGACTGGCTCCAGAAGCGGATCTCGCCGAGCTCGCGCATATACCAGCCGTTGCCGACGATGCCGTGCCCGCTGGGTAGGACGCCGGTGAGCATGGTGGCCTGCGCCGTCGTGGTCACCGCCGGCAGCGCGGTCCGCATTGGTGCCGAGAATCCGGCCGTCGCCAGCCGCGTCAGGTTCGGCGTGTCCGCACCGAGGTGGTCCGGGGTCAGGCCGACGCAGCAGACGACGGCGAGCCGGCTCATCGATAGGTGGCGACGCCGTCCGGCGTGGTGATGGCGACTTCGCGGCCCTGCGCCCCGCCCTCGATGCGTCCGACGATGCGCGCTTCGATGCCGCAACCCTCGGCGATGCGGATGCATGCCTCGGCGCGTCCTGCCGGCACCGCCGCCTCCAGGCGCCAGCCCATGTTGTAGGTGCCGTACATCTCGGCCCAGCCCATGCCGGTGGCCTGCTTGATCGCGGCGAACAGCGGCGGCACGGCGAAGGGGGCGTCCTTGACGTAGCGGTTGCCGGCGGCGCCGAACTTGACGATCTTCGACTGCCCGCCGCCCGAGCAGTGGATCAGCCCGTGGATGTCGTGGCGTGGCAGTTCGGCGAGGAGCGCGGCGATCAACGGCAGGTAGGTGCGGGTCGGCGAGAGCACGGCCGAGCCGACGGTGAACCGCGGATCGCCCGGCAGGGGATCGCCGACGCGATGCGGGCCGCAGTAGACCAGCTCGGGCTTGGTCTCGGGCGCGTAGGTTTCGCCGTACGTCGCGCGGTAGTCGCCTCCGAAGAGGTCGTGGCGCGCACCGGTGAGGCCGTTCGAGCCCATGCCGGCGTTGGGCGTGGTCTCCCAGGCCGCCTGGCCAATCGAGCTGAAGCCGATCAGCACATCGCCCGGGACCATGCGCGCCGCGTCGATGACCTCGTCGCGGCGCAGGCGGGTGGCGATGGTCGAGTCGACCACGGCGGTCCGCACCAGGTCGCCGACGTCGGCGGTCTCGCCGCCGGTCATGACGCAGCGGATGCCGTGCGCGGTGAGCAGGTCGCACACCGCCTGGTAGCCGGCGACGATCTGCGCGATGACCTCGCCGGGCACGCGGCGGGCGTTGCGGCCGATGGTATTCGACACCAGGTAGGGTCCGAGGGCGCCGACGCAGGCGCAGTCGTCGAGGTTCATCACCAGGCTGTCCTGGGCGATGCCGCGCCAGGTCTCCAGCGGAAAGCCCTCCTTCCAGGCCAGGTAGGCGAGGGCGCTCTTGGTCCCGGCGCCGTCGGCGTGCAGGACGATGCAGTGGTCGGCCGAACCGGTCAGTTCGTCGGCGACCACCTTGCAGAACGCACCGGGGAACAGCCCGGCATCCTGGCGGTCGATGGCGGCGTGGACCTCGGACTTGCTGGCAGAGACCCCGCGGGCCAGGTAACGGGCATCGTGGCGCTGATCGGTCATGCGGCGCCGGATGTTTGCCGTCATGCAGGGGACGCAAGGAGGGCATCCAGGCTGGCTGCAGGCCAGGCTGAACCCGATCCGGCGTAGCCGAAAATGATGCTCTTGGTTCCGGCTACGCCGGACTGGGAAACGACGGCGATGAAGCCGCGCGATCCGCAGACGGCAAACATACTCCGGTGTCAGATGATAATGGATAACGTCAGCAACAAAAAAGGACGATTCACTTGAATGAATCAGGGTGGATGCGATCGTCCGGGATGCGCGAGTCGAACGTCAACCATCTGCTGATCAGCGCCTTGCGTCGCGATCTGCAGACCGGCTCGGGGGGACGTTCGGTGATCCCAGCGGGGGCCTTCGTCGCTGATCTGGGGTTGTCGCCAGCCTCGATCACCATGCTGATGCGTCAGGCGGCCGCCGGTGGCCTGCTGGACTATTCCGCCCGCCATGGCGCTGCGCTGACCGAGGCGGGTCAGCGTCGGGCTCTGCATCTGCTGCGACGGCATCGCATCATCGAGACCTACTTCCAGCGCGCCCTCGGCCTCGACTGGTCGGAGGTGCATGATGAGGCTATCGGCGTGGACGAGGCGATCTCCGACCGGGTGGTCGAGCGCATGGCCGAGGTGCTGGGCCATCCGACCAGCGATCCGCATGGCGATCCCATCCCCGACCGCGACGGCGTCATGCCGTCGCGCGGGATGCGTCCGTGCTGCGCCGCCGCCCATGGACCGATGGGCGTGACCCAGGCCTGTGGACCGCTCACCCGGCTGGCCGCCGGGGCGCGGGTGCGCATCGAGCATATCGTCGGCAACGACCGCGCCTTCCTGCACCGGATCGGCCTGCATGGCCTGCACCCAGGCGCGATCCTGACGATCCGCGACCAGGATGCGATCGGCGGTACGCTCACCATCCAGGCCGATGGTGCCGGGCCCATGACCTTGGGGCAGGCGGCGGCCGAGCAGATCCACGCGACGACGCTCGCCTCCGCGCCAGCCTGACGCAGGCGTCGTGGTGGACACCACCGCGCCGGGCCGAGGATGCGGCCATGGCGCCAGACGCCACGCCACCCTGGAGGTCCGATGCTGTCATTCGTCCGCACGCTCCCGCTGATCCTGCTCGCCGCGGCCGCTGCGGCTGCCGAGATGGGCGCCAAACCGCCAGCCGCTGCCGATCAACCCTTCCCACCGAAGCCGGACTTCTATCAGGCGCCTGATCCTGCCTCGCCGTCACCGGTCGTGCATCCTGCCCAGGCCCGGCCGAACATCATCCTGATGATCGGCGACGGCATGGGGGCCAACCAGGTCGCGGTCGCCCGCCGCGTCGTCGGCGGCCCGCACGCGCGCCTGCACATCGACCGCCTGCCGATCGTCGGCCTGATGCTGACCCATGCCGTCGACCGCGCCGTCACTGATTCGGCCGCCGCCGGGACCGCGCTGTCCTGCGCGGTCAAGACCCGCAATGGGATGGTGGGCATGACGCCGGACCAGGTCAACCACCTCACCATCCTGGAAGGCCTGCGCCGACGGATGGGCTACCGCACCGGACTGGTCGCCACCTCCACCATCACCCACGCGACCCCGGCCGCCTTCGTCGCCGAGGTCGCGGCGCGCAAGTCCGAGGAGGACATCGCGCTGCAGCTGGTCGAGGAGCAGGTCGATGTCGCCTTCGGCGGTGGGCGCGCCAACTTCCTGCCCAAGGACGGCGGCGGGAAGCGGGTCGACGGCCGCGATCTCGTCGCCCAGCTGCGCCAGGCCGGATGCGCGGTGGTGCTTGATCTGCCAGGATTCACCGGCTTGGAATCCATGCCGGTCCTTGGCCTGTTCAGTGCCGAGAGCATGGACAGCACGGATGCGCAGCAGCCCTCCCTGGAGGCGATGACCCGCAAGGCCCTCGGCCTGCTCGGAGCCGGCGGCAAGCCCTTCTTCCTCATGGTCGAGGGCAGCCAGATCGACTGGGCAGGCCACAACAACGATCCATCCTACCTGGTGCGGGAGACCCTGCACTTCGATCTCGCCGTGCGCGAGGCCTGCGCTTTCGCCGCCGGCCGCACGGACACCATCGTGGTCGTAACCGCCGACCACGAGACTGGCGCCCTCTCCCCCGGCGAGGACACGATGCACTGGGGCAGCAAGGGCCACTCCGCCTCGCCGGTGCCGGTGTACGCCTGCGGAGCCGGTGCCGCCGCCTTCAGCGGCGTCATGGACAACACCGAACTGCCCAAGCGCCTGGCCGCCTTCGCCGGCTTGCACCTGCCCGAAGTGGAATGAGCGACGACCTCGAACTCCTCCTCGATCTGCATCGTGACGCCGACCGGCTGGGGCCGGGCAGCGAGGCGATGACCCGGCGTGCCTTGGAGCTCGCGGGACTCGACGCTGCGCTGCCGCTCGAGATCGCGGACCTGGGCTGCGGCACCGGATCGTCGACCCTGGTCCTGGCGTCGGCTCTGCCCCAGGCGCGGATCACGGCGGTGGACCTGCATCCGGTCTTCCTCGACCGCCTGCGTCGTCGTGCCATCGCCGCTGGGGTCGGTGGCCGCATCGCCACCGTGGCCTGCGCGATGGATGCCATCCCGGCGCCCGTGCGGCCCTTCGATGTCATCTGGTCGGAGGGTGCGATATACAACGTCGGCTTCGTCGAGGGTCTGCGCGCCTGGCGGTCCCTGCTGCGCCCAGGCGGCCTGGTCGCGGTCAGCGAGCTCTCCTGGACCACCCGCGTGCGCCCGTCCGAGATCGCGGAGCACTGGCATCGCGAGTATCCCGGCATCGCCACTGCGGCCGAGAAGCTGGCCGCCATCGCGGCCTGCGGCTATGCTCCGCTGGGCTTCTTCCTCCTGCCACCCGACTGCTGGATGGCCTCGTATTACCAGCCGATCCTCGATCGGCTCGAGGCCTACCTCGCCCGCCACCGCCAGGACCCCCAGGCTTCCGTCCTGGCCGAGGCCGAACGGCGCGAGATCGACCTGTTCCGCCGCTTCGGTGCCTTCTACAGCTATGGGTTCTATATCGCCCGGATGGAGTGATGCGGTCCGCCTGGCTCCGGACGGGGCGGCACCAGTTGATCCCACCCATCCCCGCCCACCATGCCTCCCATGCGCGCATTCCTGCGCTGGATGGTCTTCGTGATCGGCATCGCCCTCGGCGGGTTGCTGGCCACCTTCACCCTCTGGCCCGATACGGTCGAGCCGGTGATGCTGTGGCTGCGCGACGACCACGTCGGCCGGCTGACCGCCTCGGCGATGAGCGGCGTGCTGCTGTCCAGCCCGCTGGTCTGGCTGCTGCGCTGGATGCAGGCGATGCGCCGCAGCCGCGAGATCAGCTACACCACCGACAACGGCCGCATCTCGGTGAACCTGGTCGCCATCGAGGAGGCGCTGACCCGCGCCATCGAAGGCGAAACCGAGATACGCAAGGCCCGCGTCTCGGTCTACGAGGACCGGGTGAAGCGCGGGATTGTCATCGATGCGGTGCTGACCCTGTGGGAAGTGGCCAACGTCACCGAGCGCAACCTGTTCTGCCAGCGCCTGCTGCGCCGGCGCTTCGCCGAACTGATGCCCGAGCGCAGCGACGTCTCGGTCAACCTGGTGGTGCATCGCCTGACCGTGCGCCCGCCGAGCAAGGGCAACGTGCCGGCGCCGGTGGCAGCCGCCTCTGCCCCGCCGATCCAGGGCGAGGCCTACGAACGCAGCCCGCTGGGCGTGGCCAAGCTGCCGACCAAGCCGGTCAAGGAACCGGAGCACCTGCCGCGTTCTTCAGAGCCGCAGGACGAGGATGACCTCTACGTCGGTCCCGCCTACCCGGTGACGCGCGATGACGAGGACGAGGCGACCGGCGTGTTCAAGGCGCCGCGGCGGTCGTGAGCCGGCGCAGACCCTCGGCCAGGGTCTCCTCCGGGCAGCCGTAGTTCAGCCGGACGAAACCCTCGCCGTCGAAGGGCCGGCCGTCGGACAGGCCGAGGCCACCGCGCTCGAAGGTCGCCGCCGGGTCGGGCCAGCCACGCGCCGTGCAGTCGATCCAGGTCAGGTAGGTGGCTTGTGGCAGGCGGCTGGCCAGTCCCGGTACGCCGTTCACCACGGCATGCACCGCGTCGCGGTTGGCGCGCAGCCGCGACAGCAGCGCGTCGAGCCAGGCGTCGCCACGCGCCCACGCCGCCTCGGCCGCGATCAGGCCGAACAGGTTCGGCCAGGGCACCAGCCCGAGATCCGCCTTGCCATAGGCGCTGCGCAACGCGGCGTCGGGGATGATGACGGCGGCGCAGGAGAGGCCGGGGATGTTGAAGGTCTTGGAGGGGGCGACGACGGTGATGGTGCGGGCCGCGATCTCGGGCGACAGAGAGGCGAAGGGGATGTGGCGGCAGTCCGGCTCCAGCACCAGGTCCATCCACGCTTCGTCGCTGACCACCTGCAGGCCATGCCGCAGGACGAAGGCGGCGAGGCGCTCGAGCTCGTCCCGCGTCCATACCCGTCCGGTGGGATTGTGCGGCGAGCATAGCCATAGCACCTTGGCCGCCGGTCCGGCGGCGCGCTCCAGCGCGTCCCAGTCGATCTCCGGCCCTGCCAGCGGCACGCGCACGCAGCGCCGGCCGGCGTGCGTCGGGGCGCGCAGGAAAGGGGGATAGATCGGGGTCAGCACCAGTCCGTCGCTGCCCGGCTCGCCGAGGATGCGCGCCGTCTGGTCCATGGCGACGACCATGCCGGGCGCCGACACCACCCAGCCGGGATCGATGCTCCAGCCATGGCGGCGCCGCAGCCAGCCGGCCAGGGCTTCGCCGAAGGACGGCATGGTGCGGGTGTAGCCGAGGATGCCGTGGTCGAGGCGCGCACGCAGTGCGTCGAGGACGCATGCGGGCGCTGCGACATCCATGTCCGCCACCCACATCGGCAGGACGTCGCGGCCCGGCCAGCGCTCCCACTTCTCGCTGCCGGTGTTGCGGCGGTCGATTGCCATTGCCACGAGGGGTCAGGGGTTAGGGGTTAGGGTCGTAGTCATGGATGCGCTTTGAACCACGTGGGCATTCCGCCTAGTACGTCCCCAAACCCCTGACCCCAGGGGCAATGATCACTGGACCGGATTGGCGGTCGACCAGACGAAGCCGCGCTCGATCGCCTCCTGGCGGTGGAGCAGCGGAGCCGTGGGATCGAAGCCGAAATCCTCGCCGGTGAGCACGCGCAGGGCGTTGACGATGTAGGCTCCGGCCACGTTGGCTTCGAGGGCCATCAGCATGTCCGGCACGGCGGCCTTGTAGTCGAGCTTGGCGATCGCTTCGGCGGCGTAGCGGCGGACCATGGGATCGGCGTCGGTGAGCGCGATCTTGAGCTTCTCGCCATGGGCCTTGTCGCCGAGTTGGCCGAGGCCGATGCAGGCGGTCTGGCGGACGAGGGATTTCTCGTGCGTCAGTCCCAGGATCAGGGCTTCCGCCGCTTCGGCGTGCGCGAGATGCCCGAGCGAGGCGAGGGCGTTCAGGCGCAGGGCGTCGTCCTCCTCCTTGGCGCGCAGCATCCAGTCGCCAGCACCGATGACGCCGATCTGGTGCAGCGCCGCGACCGCCGCCTTGCGTACCTCGGGATTCTCGGATCCGGCGAACGAGCGCAGCTGCGGCACCGGAGTCTTGTAGCCGAGCCGGCCGAGCACGGTGATGGCGGCGATCTGCTCGGCGGGCGTGCGCTTGGCCTGCAGCACCCATGGCACCAGCACGGGGATCGACCTGGGGTCGCGCAGGTCGCCGAGGGCGCGGACGGAATCGATGCGCTGCCCTTCGCTGCCTGCAGCCAGGCCGTCGCTGAGGATGCGGAAGCGGATCTGGTATTCGACGCTGGCGGCGCGCGCCGCGGCCAGGACCTGGGCCTCCTCGATCGCGGTCAGGGCGGAGACGGCCAGCACGAGGGCGAGGAGGCGGAGCATGGGCGCAGGCTAGGCGCCAATCCGGCTCAGGCGACCGCTTGGATATGCCGACTGGCCCCGCGTGTGCAACGCCGACAGGACCATGCCGGAGCGAGGCAGGGCCCGGAAAAACGAAACCGCACGGACACATGCGTGCCCGTGCGGTGGTTGGGAAGCGGCGGGTTCCGGCCGCGACCGGTTCAGGGCAGCTTGGCGGGCTTGGCGCCCACGTGCGGGTGGGTCGCACCCTTGTAGACCTTCAGCCGCTTGATCATCGCCTTGCCCTGCACCGTCTTGGGCAGCATGCGCTTGACCGCGAGCTCGATCACGCGCTCGGGGTGCTTCTCCTTCAGCTTGCCCAGGGGCAGGAGGGTCAGGCCGCCGAAGTAGCCGCTGTGGAAGCGGTAGATGTGGGTCTCGAGCTTGTTGCCGGTCACTTCGACCGCATCGCACTCGGTGACGACGACGAAGTCGCCGTTGTCGACGTGCGGGGTCCAATCGGCCTTGTTGCGGCCCATCAGCGCGGTGGCGACGCGCGTGGCGAGGCGGCCCAGGACCTGGCCCTTGGCGCTGGTCTGGTACCAGCTGCGCTGGATCTTGGAGGGGTGGGTGAAGGTGGTCTGGTGCATGGCTCGTTCCGCTCGCGTCGCTTAATTCTTGATCTTCAGGAGATCGGCTTCGATCTCCGCGACGATCAGGTCGATCTTGTCGAAGTTCTTCTCGTTCGGGGGCTGGACCATCGGGGGAGCCCCGTTGTTCAGCTCCTTGAGGCGCCGGTTGATGATGGTCACGAAGTTGTAGTAGCCCCCGACCTTGGCGATCGCTTCGGCATACTGCGTGTTGACCAACGTCATGGGCGGCGGCTCCGTGGGAGGGCGGAAGGATAGTGGGGGAGGGGGCCGCGTCAACACAGCATCGATTGCCCAGGGGTCAGGGGTTAGGGGTTAGGGTCGTAGACACAGGACGATAGCGAGACCCAAGGGGTCATGAGTTCTGGTCTCTGGATATCTGGAATTCCCCGCTCGTGATGTCAGCGCCGCCCCACGACCCTAACCCCTAACCCCTAACCCCTGACCCCTGGTGGCAATGAGTGGCATTCTCCGTCTCCCTCCCACTATCCCGCCCTCCCATGAGTGAGTCCTACATCGCCTACCACGATGGCGCCTGGAAGCCCCTGCCCGAGTGCACCGTGCCGATCAACACGCACGCCCTGCAGTACGGCACCGGCTGCTTCGAGGGCATCCGCGGCTACTGGGACGGCAAGCGCATCAACCTGCTGTTCCTGCGCGAGCACTTCCAGCGCCTGGCGCGCAGCGCCGCCACGCTGCTGATGCAGGCCCCGTCGGTCGACGAGATGTGCTCCATCGCCGCCGACGTCGTGCGCCGGAACCGGCCGACCCGGAACATCTATCTGCGTCCCGCGGTCTACAAGAAGGGTACCGCTCTCGGGCCGGTGATGGTCGACGTCCCCGATGGGTACATGTGCTACATGATCGCCCTCGGCGACTATCTCGATACCAGCAAGGGCCTCGACGTCTGCGTCAGCTCGTGGCGGCGGCTGGCCGACAGCAGCATCCCCACCCGCACGAAGGCGCTCGGCGGCTACCTCAACAGCGCCCTGGCCAAGAGCGAGGCGGTACTCAACGGCTACGACGAGGCCATCTTCCTCAACGACCGCGGTCAGGTCTGCGAAGGCAGCGCCGAGAACATCTTCATCGTCCGCGATGGCCGGCTGCACACGCCGGATCGCACCGCCGACATCCTCGAGGGCATCACGCGACGCTCGATCATCCAGCTGGCGCAGGACCTCGGCATCGCGGTCGAGGAGCGGCCGATCGCCCGTACCGAACTGTACGTCGCCGATGAGATATTCCTGGTCGGCACCGGCTGCCAGGTCAGCTGGGTGCGGTCGGTGGACAAGCGCTCCATCGGCAGCGGACGCGGGGATATCACCGCGCGCATCCAGGCCGCCTACGAGGAGGCGGTCTATGGCCGCGATCCCAAGCGGCAGTCCTGGCTGACCCCGGTCGTCTGATGCTGACGCTGCCTGCCGCCGTGGTCGACGCCATCGCCGCCCACGCCTCGGCCGGCTACCCGTCCGAGACCTGCGGCCTGCTCTTCGCCGCCGCCGGCTCCGAGGCGTGCACGCGCTGGCTGCCGATGGAGAACCTCGCTGACCGCCTGCATGCCTCCGATCCGGCGGAGTATCCGCGGACCTCGCGCGACTACTTCGCCATGAACGGGGCCAAGGTGGCGCGGGCGGTGCGCGAGGCCGAGGCCGCCGGTGAGCGCTGGCTGGGCATCCTGCACAGCCACATCGACTGCGGCTCGTACTTCTCCGCCGAGGACGTCCGCACGTTCGCTCCTGAGGGCGTGCCGACCTATCCGGAGCTGTATCAGGTCGTGGTCGACGTGCGTGGACACCGTGTGGTCGAGGCGCGAGCCTTCCGCTGGGACGGGCGCTGCTTCGCCCCCGTCGCCACCTTTCCCGCGTTCGCCAGGAACCGCTGATGGCCCGTTCGATCGACACCCTCGCCGTCCATGCCGGCGAGCGGCGCGCCAAGGCGCATGACAGCCTCGTCACGCCCCTCATCCTCTCGACCGCCTACCCGTTCCAGGACACCGCCGAACTGCACCGGTACTTCCGTGGCGAGATCGAGCGTGGCGAGGAATACGGCCGCTATGGCAATCCGACCCAGGAGGTGGCCGAGGCCCGCCTGGCGGCGCTCGACGGCGGCGAGGCGGCGCTGCTCACCAGCACCGGCATGTCGGCGATCGTCACCACCCTGCTGGCGATGGCCAAGCCGGGCATGCACCTCGTCATCACCGCCGACAGCTACCGCAAGACGCGGGTCTTCGTCCGCGAGTTCCTGGCCAAGTTCGGCATCGAGCACAGTTGCGTCGAGCCCGACGTGGCGGCGATCGCGGCGGCGATCACCGACAAGACGAAGCTGATCATCAGTGAGAGTCCTACAAATCCGTACCTCAACTGCCTCGACCTCGCCGAACTGGCCAGGGTGGCGAAGGCGCGGCGGGTCAAGACGATGATCGACGCGACGCTGGCGACGCCATTCAACCTGCGCCCGATCGAGCACGGCATCGACATCGTCATCCACTCGGCGACCAAGTACCTCGGCGGCCACAACGACCTGCTGGCCGGCGTGGTGGTCGGGCGCAAGGACTTCATCGACGCGGTGCGCGAGCACCAGGGCATGCTCGGGGCCCTGGCCAGCCCGTTCACCGCCTACATGCTGATCCGCGGGCTCAAGACCTTCGGCGTGCGCATGCGCCGGCACAACGAGAGCGCGCTGCGCATAGCGCAGTTCCTCGAACGGCATCCGCAGGTCGAGCGCGTCTGGTATCCCGGCCTGCCGAGCAACGCCTCGCACGCCATCGCCGCGCGCCAGATGGCCGGTTTCGGCGGCCTGATCAGCTTCACCGTCAAGGGCGGGCTGGAGGACGCCAGCCGCGTGGTCGATGGCGTCGAGATCCCGTTCCTCGCGCCCAGTCTCGGCGGCGCCGAGTCGCTGATCGAGCAGCCTCCGCTGATGAGCTACTACGAGAAGACTCCCGAGGAGCGCGCCGCCCTCGGGATCCGGGAGAACCTCATCCGCCTGTCGGTCGGCCTCGAGGACTGCGACGAACTGATCGCCGACCTCGACCAGGCGATGAGGCCCCGTCCGGTGTCCGCGCGGGACGGCAGATAGCAGTCAGCGCTGCCGGTGCCCGGGGCGCGGCACGAGGATCCGCGTCGAACGTCGGACGATCTCTTTCAGTTGAGCTCCCCCGCCCTCGTCCAGACTGCCGGAATGAACGTCACCGCGACGATCCCGATCGATCTGAAGCGCCTGAAATTTAGCCGGTATGGCAGCTGGATGGCTTGGGCGGCGGAATCGCGCGACGGGGTCGGATATCTCGCGTTGAAATCGCTGCTCGGCGAGTTCGCCTCGACCGACATCGTCTGGCTCGAAGCGCTCGGCGGCGGATCGCCGGCCGGCCCGGAGATCGCAGCGACCCCCGCCCTGCTGCGCTGCGGGTATGCGACGGGGAGCCTGGACATCTGCTTCCCCGAACCCGGGCAGGTTCGCCTGCGCCTGGGCGGCGGTCTCCGCCTGCGCCTGCACTGGAACATCAACGAGAACAACCTGACGCCGACGGCGCAGGGTGACTGGCGGCTGATCGGCTGGAACCTCGGGTGCAAGTTTCGCACCAACCGCATCCATGGCAGGTTCGAGCGGACTGATGGGGCCGCTCCGCCCCTCTTCGATCGCGGGGTGGGCTTCGACCTCTCGCCCGGCGAGGACGGCACCGCCGAACTGATGATCGAGCGCTATCTGACCGAGGCGCCGCACCGGACCGACCTCGGACCCTTCGATCAGGCGGCGGACACGGTCGCCGCGGAATTCGAGGCCTACCATCGGGCCAGCCTGCCGGGGACGCCGGAAGCCACCGCGGCGCGGGCCCACGCCGCCTATGTGAACTGGTCGGCGACGGTCCTGCCGGAGGGCGCCATCACCCGGCCGGTCATGCTCATGTCCAACAACTGGATGCGCAACGCCTGGAACTGGGACACCTTCTTCAATGTCATGGCGCTCTCGGTCCACCAGCCGGACCTGGCCTGGGAGAGCGTGCGGCTGTTCTTCGATCATCAGGCCCCCGACGGGCAGCTGCCCGGCTACATCAACAACAAGCAGGTGAACTACACCCGGCCGCAGGCGCCGATGCAGGGCTGGACGATGGGTTGGATCCTCGATCACGGGGGCATGCTCGACCGCGAGCGGATCGCCTATCTGCAGCCCCGCCTCGAGCGCCTGCTCGACTGGTGGCTGACCTGCCGCGATGATACCGGCTCGGGCTTCCCCTATCTGCTGTTCCCCTCCGACACCGGCTGGGACCACTGCACGCCGCTGCACGGGAACTGCCCGAACCGCTCGCCCGATGTCAGCGCCTACCTCGCGCTGGTGATGGAGACCCTCGGCCGCTTCGCACGCCTCCTCGGCGAAGAGGCGCAGGCGCAGGCGTGGGAGGCCCGGGCGCGGGACTTCGCAGCCAGGATCTGCACCCACTTCTGGGATGGGCGGCGCTTCCGGAGCCCCCACGCCTACACCGGCGCGGAGAACCCCGGCGACTCCCTGCACAACTACCGCCCGCTCGTGCTCGGCCAGCTCCTGCCCGCGGAGATCGTGCAATCGATCGTCGCGCAACTGCGGGAGGAGGGGCGCTTCCTCACGCCCTACGGGCTGGCGAGCGAGAGCCTGCGCAGCGGGTTCTACGTCCCGGACGGCTATTGGCGCGGAGCGATCTGGGCGTCGACCATGCTCGCCCTCATCGACGGGCTCCGCCGCGCCGGCGAGGACGGCTTCGCCCGCGAGTTGGCCGGGCGCTTCTGCCGGCTGTGCGAGCGGGAGGGCTTCGCCGAGAACTTCAACGCCACCACCGGCACGGCGGTGCGGGATCCCGCCTACACCTGGACCTCCAGCGTCTATCTGATGCTGGCGACCTACTACCGCTGACCGGGGATCCGCCCGGCGTCGTCAGATCGCGAAGCGGTCGAACAGTTCGCGGGGGGCCTCGCAGGTCCTGAGATGCTCCGCGATCAGGCCGAGCATCCGCAGCTCGACCCCGGCGTCGCTGATGGGCCGCTGCTGGTGGGGATCCTGCGCCAGGTCGAAGAGCAGGTGCCCGGCGTAGTCGGGATGCAGCTTCGGCGATCGGCCGCTGCCGGGCACCTTCAGGACGGGACAGTGCTGGGTCCAGGCGAAGGACGCATCCAAGGTGGCCTGCCGCAGTTCGCCGAGGTCGAAGAAGCCGCGCATGTGGGTGGGCATCAGGGTGTACTGGTTGATCGGCTTGGTCAGGTCGGGACCGCGCATATAGACATGGCGGCCGTCGGTGATGTTGAGATGCGCGCCGTGCATCCCGAAGATGACGCTGGCCCGCTCCGTCGCCGGCGCACCGAGGTTCCTCCCGAGCATCCGCGGCGTCGGGCGCTGGCCGAAGAAGTCCAGCAGGGTGGGGGCGGCATCGATGGTCGGCTGCACCAGGTCCGTGCGGCGCTGGCCGGGGCGGCCGCTGCGCGGATCCCAGAGGAAGCACGGCGTGCGCGCGACCTCATTGTACATCGGCATCCAGCACTTGCCCCAGTAGTCGTTCTCGCCCAGCAGGTAGCCGTGGTCGGTCAGCACCAGCAGCATGGTGTCGTCCCACATGCCATGGCGGTCCATCAGATCCATCACCTTGCCGAGGTTGCGGTCGCACATGGCGACCAGCGCGGCATAGAGCTTGCGGATGTGGGCGATCTGCTCGGGCGTCTCGTCGGTCCGATGCGACTTCGGATGGTCGAAGAGCGGGCCGGCGTAGTCGCTGGGGTACAGGTCGCGGTAGTCCTCGGGGACGAAGAAGGGCTCGTGCGGATCGAAGGTCTCGATGTGCAGCAGCCAGTCGTCATGGGCGTGGTTGCGCTCGAGATAGTCGAGGCCGCCGGCGAAGGTCCTGGTCTGCGGCCAGTCCGGCTCGGTGCGGATGAACTGGCGGTTCACCCGGTCCTGCGGCCGGCTGGTGCCGATGAAGTCGAGGGGGATGGGCGGGCCGGCGTGGCCGATCCAGGGATCGCCCTCCTGGCCGCGCTGGGCGTCCCAGGTGTCGTAGCGGCTGTGGTAGGTCGCGCCGCCGTCCTCCCAGTAGTGGTAGTGGTCCGAGACCAGATGGGTGCGGACGCCGGCCTTGCGCAGCAGTTCGATGCACGAGTCGTCGTAGGGCTCGAGCGGACCCCAGCTGCGGTGGAGGAAATTCGGCCGTCCGGTGTGGAAGTCGCGGCGGGCCGGCATGCACGGCATCGAGCAGACGAAGCTGTTGTCGAACACGGTCGTGCGCGCGGCCAGGCGGTCGAAATTCGGCGTCCTGGTCCAGTCGCAGCCATAGCACGGCAGGAAATGCCGGTTCAGCGAATCAAACATCACCACGATGGCCTTCATGGCCGTCCATCCGGCGCGATGCGCGCGAGCAGCGGCTCGATCAGGGCCGGTTCGTAGCGCCGCGCGCGGTAGAGCGGGCTGGGGTCGGTGTTCCAGTATTCCCAGACCACTTCCTGCTCCGGCGTGACCTCGAAGACCCGGCCGCGCTGGCCGTAGTTCATGGCGCAGATCAGGGTGTTGCCGTTGGGCAGGCGCTGGTTGCCGCTGCCGATGGGCGACCAGAAGTCCTCGGGCCTGGGCGCCTGGTACTGCCAGACGATCTCGTCGCGCAGGGGGTCGAGTTCGATGACGCGCGAGTAGCCGCGGCCGGGTCCGCCCCAGCCGTTGTCGAAGAGCAGGATGTGGCCGTTGGCCAGCATGGTCGGCTCGTGCTGGCCGAGGATGCGGCCCGGTCCCCAGGCCCACACCACCGCGCCGGTCTCATGGTCGATGACCAGGATGGTGTGGATGTGGCGGCCGGAGGTGAGGATGTTGCCGGCCCGGAAGCGGCGGTCGACGCGGCCCGCGGCGTTGTCGCCCAGCACCTCGACGGTGTTGAGATGCGGCCAGTCGCGCGCCCGGCCCGCCTTGGGGATCTCCACCAGGGCGGCGATCTCCTGCTCGTGCAGGGCGTAGTGCCATTCCCACACCGGCTTGCCGTCCGGGCCCAGCTCAAGGATATGGTCGTAGTCCAGCGGCTTGGCGCAGACCGCCGGGTAGTGGGCCCGCGACAGGCACAGGGCGATGGTGTTGCCGTTGGGCAGGCGACGGACATCGTGGTGGGCGGGGACATCGTAGCGCTTGACCAGGGCGCCGTTCCAGTCCAGCTCGATCAGGTTCATGCGCGGCCCGGAGCAGGGGATGACCAGCAGTCTGCCGTCGTCGAGCAGCGCGCAGTGGTGCCAGGGTGCGTCGGTGACGTGCTCCCAGCGATGGACTTCGGTGCCGGCCAGGTCGAGCAGCCGGGCGGCCGTCCCGTCCCGCGACCAGACCAGGGTATAACCGGGGCAGGCGCGCTGGTGGTTGACCACGACGCCGGCACGGCCGGCGAAGGGGGGAAGATTGCTGTTCAGGTCGCCAGGCATGCGCAGGTCTCCCGGGAGCGGTCAGTAATCGAGCTCTTCAGCGGCCTTGGTCTGCCGGAAGGTGGAGGTCGTCTCCTGCCCGGTGCGCTTGCGCCAGCCGTCGAAGCCGGTCTTTGCGCCGAGGATGTCGAAGGCCCGGTCGGCGGAAGAGCACGCATAGGTGTTCCCCGTGGCCGTCAGCGTGGTCAGGAAACGTTCGACCAGGGCCTTGTCGCCGCTGGCCTGGATCAGCCCGCGGTATTCGTTGCGACCGTAGATGGTGTTCCCATCCAGGGTGATGCCGGCCAGATCCAGCACGATGTCCTCGCCGGTCAGCCAGTGCTTGTGCTTGGGGTAGCTGGACCTGGCGCTGACCAGGAGCTGCGCCTCGGCGTTGTCGAGCAGCCGGCAGCCGCTGAGCTTCACCTGGGAGGTGTTGACGATGAGGACGCCGCCTTCGTTGTTGCCGACCGTGCAGCGCTCGAGGGCGATGGGGCCGAGGTTCTTCTCAAGGTAGATGCCGTGGCCCAGGTTGCGCTCGACGCGGCAGTTGCGCAGGATCACCTGGGTCACGTTGGTATCGAGCCAGATGCCGTGGTTGATGTTGCCCGAGCTCTCCACGCCGTCGAAGACCACCTGGTCGAGCGAGCCGCACTTCACCCCGGCCGAGTCCCAGCCGCGCAGGCCGCCGAGATGCGCCCGCCAGCAGTTGTCCTCGGCGGTCACTTGCTCGACGCGGAAGTTCCGGGTGCTGCCCAGGGCCAGGCCGGTGCCGCCGACGCCGCGGATCAGGCAGTTGCGCAGGTGCCCGGCCTGCGCGCCGTCCAGCTTGATCCCACCCCAGTTGCAGTCGAGGACGGTGATGTCCTCGACGATCGCGCTGGCGCAGCGCATGACGAAGAGCGGTGCTTCGCGTTGGGCACTGGCGGCATGCCGGAAGGCCAGGCGCCTGATGATGACATTGCTGGCGTTGCGGGCGCGCAGCAGGGCCTTCTCGCCCCGGACCGCGACCTCGACCAGCGCCGCGTCGAGGCTGGCCACGCCCATCGGAGGCTTGAGCAGGAGGCGCTTCGCCTGCTCATCGACCAGGAAGCGGCCAGGCGCCAGGTCGGCGGCCTGCAGCACCTGCACCAGGCGCCGGCCATCGACGAAGACCATCTCGCGGCGCTGGCCGAGCGGCGCGTTCCGGCCGCTGTAGTCGATGCCCGAGAAGCCCCAGGCATGGGGCCAGGCCTTGCCGTAGATCCCGGTCGCCGGGTCGAGGGTCCAGCCGGTCCAGCGGTCGGAGCCGCAGATCACCGCCTGTCCCGCCTCCACCCCCTCGATCTGCACCAGGGAACGGGTGGCGTCGAGGTCGCTCAGGACATCCGGACATTCTTCACGGTAGATGCCGGGCAGCAGTCGGAGGCAGACCGGCTGCCCCTCGGTCCGCAGCTTGCGGACCAGTTCCAGGCCGGCGCGCAACGAGGGCAGCGGATCGCCCTGCGTACCCGGCCTGCCACCTGCCGGGGTACTGGCCTGCGGCGCGGCGTACACGCACACCGCCTCGACCTCCGCGCCCAGCGCATCCGTCACCCGCACCCGGCTGAACTCGCGCTGCGGCGCGGCCGCGGCTGGCACGCCGGGGCTTACCGGCCGATCAGGAGCCTCACCCGTGCAGCCGGTGGACAACAGCAGGCCGGCAAGCGCCAGGGCGGCGCAGGCGCATCGGTATTGGTCGGGTTTCATGCGCAGATCCCGGAGCAGGGGGTCATGGCAGGGGCGCCCAGCTCGTCTGGGCGGGCGGGAAGCGTTCCAGCACCGCGAGATACCGCTGCCGCATCCGCTCGAGAAGCGCGGCCTGCTCCGGCTGCGCGGCGCGGTCGTGCCGCTCATCGGGGTCGCTGGGCAGATGGTACAGCTCCTCGCGTGGCTCGCGCCCATGCAGGGCGGTGTGCCGGATGTATTTCCAGGTGTCGTCCTGGATGAGGCTCCAGGCACCGTTGCACTCGGCATACGCGAAGTCCCGCACACGGTCGGCCTCGCCCCGGACGATCGGCATCAGCGAGCGGCAGGGGATGGCGTTGTTGAAGGCCGGCCAGAGCTTGGCCAGCGCGGCGGAGGGGTCCAGGCCGGCGATGTCGAGGATGGTGGCGGCCAGGTCGATGATCTCGACCGGCGAGGCGTTGATCGCGCCGCGCAGGTGGTCGGGGTGGCGGATGGCGGTGGGGACCAGCACCGACTCCTTCCACGGGACCTGCTTCTGGATGAGGAAGTGGTCGCCCATCATCTCACCGTGGTCGGAGGTGAACAGGATCACGGTGTCCTGCAGCAGTCCCTCGTCCTCCAGGGTCCGGAAGACGCGGCCGATCTGGTCGTCGATCAACCTGACCATGGCCTTGTAGGCGCGGCGCTTCTTCCACAGCAGACGCTTGTCCTCCAGGCTCAGCTCGGCCGGGCCGGGGATGAAGTCGTCGATCTCCTCGTAGGGGATCTGGTCAAGGTAGCGGGCCGGCGGATCGAAGGGCTTGTGCGGGGAGCAGAAGGAGCCGAAGACGAAGAAGGGCCGATCCCGCGGCCGTTCGACGATGCTGCGCACGATCCGGTCGCCGGTGAGGACATCGACATGGTCCTCCTCGGCGAAGGGCCAGGGGTTGCCGTCCTCTTCAGGGCGGCGGTTGGGCGTGGCGAAGTTGGGGCCGCAGGACAGCACGAAATCGCGGTAGGCGGCGAGCAGCCCCTTGCGCTCCAGGTGGGCTGCATGCTCACAGTAGTTGCGCACAGCCTGCTGCTTGCCCGCCGTCTCCCACACCTGGTCAAAGCCGTAGGCGCGCATCCGGTCGCTCAGCGCGACCAGATCGAGGCCGCATCCGGGCGGCGTGTCCCATGGCCAGGTTTGCAGGAGGTGGAACTTGCCGATGCCGACGGTGTGGTATCCGGCGCGCTGCAGGGCCTGGGGATAGGTCGGGATCTGCTGGCTGAGATCGCCGGACATCTGCAACTGGCCGACCTGCCGCGAATAGCGTCCGGTGAGCAGGGCTGAGCGGGCCGGGGTGCACACCGGATTGACCGTCAGGCACCGGGTGAAGCCGACGCTGCCGGCGATGCGGTCGAGGTTGGGCGTGGCCACGGTCCCGCCGGCAAAGCCCGCATGGTCGAGCCGGTGCTGGTCGGTCATCAGCAGGATGATGTGCTTCGGCATGCTGGTCCTGGGCAGCGGAGGGAACGCCCGTCAGTCGTTGGGGGTGATGGTCCAGAAGCCTTTGGCGACGGTGACGGCGTTGCCATTGGCCCCGGTACCCCAGGACTCCGCAGGCGTATGTGCGCCGACATGGCCGTCGGCGAAGGCCCAGTTGCCGACCTTGCGGTGGGGGGTCAGCATGCCGACGGTCGTGTAGAGGATGATCCCGGTGCCGTTGCCGTAGCGGTTCACCAGACCGGTGCCGTCGTCCGGACGCTCCAGCATCAAAGCGGTGGTGCCCGAGGATCTGATGCGCGTCAGCGGCTTGGCTGTGGCCACGTTCTGGGAACCGGACCATTTCCAGGTGAAGACGGCATCGTCGGCGCCCGCGTCCGTGGCCAGCCCATTGAAGGCTGGCAGGCTGTACGAGCGCCGCCCGCGCAGGGTCTCGCCATCGTAAGCCTTGCTTCCCCAGAAGGCGATGGTGTTGACCGGACACCAGAACAGCTTGGTGGTGTCGGCGTACGTCTGGAGCTTGACCTCCCAGGCGACATTGCCGTTCAGGTCGAAGGGGCTCGGCAGCATGCCCTCCCAGTCGCCGGCGTAGGCCGTCATGCCCAGCACCACCTGGCGCATGTTGTTGCCGCAGGAGGTCTTCTGCGCGGCGTCGCGCACCATGCTGATCGCCGGCAGCAGCATGGCCGCGAGGATGGCGATGATCGAGATCACCACCAGCAGCTCGATCAGCGTGAAGCCGGCGGTTCGCTTCACGGCTTGGCCTCGGCGTCGGCCCCTGCGACGAGGTGGTCGATGCTGATCCGCGCGACGGCGCCGTCCACAGCCTCCTTCGCCGCGCGCTGGCAGTGCAGGCGCAGCACGGACGAGGCGCCCCAGGTCTCGCGGGTCGGAGCCTTGTCGGCCGGCCAGGTGCCCTCGCTGCGCTGCACTGCGCCAGCAACCGTCGCCTCCACCGCCCAGCCGGTGGGCGAGAGGATCAGGTCGAGCCGCTCGGGCATCTGCGTCCAGGTGCCGTTCTTCAGCACCGTGGTGCTCTCCGGATTGGCATCCGGCTTGTCGAGCTTGTAGCCCAGCCGCCAGGCGCCCGCGCCATCGACGCGCAGGGCGATGGCGTCGGCCGAGTTGAAGAACAGCTTGCCTGGCTCCGAGCACAGGCCGACGCGCAGGACCGTCTGCGCCGGCTTCTGGTTCTCGGACGCGAACAGCAGGCCGCGCAGGCTGATGCGCACCGCTGCGGTGAGGAAGTCACATTCCGGCAGCGGCTGGGCGCTGGTCAGGTTGGCTTCGGCGTAGGGCTTGGCGGTGACCGTCAGGACGGCCTTGCCCTCGGCCTCGACGACGCTGACCGCAGGATTGGCGGGCGCAGCCCAGATGGTGCGGCCACCCGACAGCAGGATGCCTTCGCCGGCGAAATCATCGGAAACGGTGGCTGCCCCGAGCATCGCCGAGGCCAGGGTCAGGGACAGGAGGGGACGGATGCTCATGCTGGCTCCATGGTGATGCGGTGGCTGTCCCCGGCCTTCAGGCCGAGCGGGTAACGGGTGATGGACTGGGCGGGCGGCGTGCCGTCGATGGCGGCAAGCAGCAGGCGGGCCGCCTCGAACCCGGCGCGGTCGGCGCGGTGCTTGACGTGCGTCAGTCGCGGCCACGTGGCATCGGTGTGGTTGTGATGATCGCATGACGCTAGGCCGATGACACGTGGCACGGCCCAGCCACGGCCGAGGGCGGCCATGGCGAGGCATTCGCTGATCAGGATGTTGTAGCCGATGAAGCAGGTGCCGCGGCCATGCTTGGAGAGGCAGGCGTCCACCCACTCGGCGGTCTTGGCGCCCTTCGGCATCAGTTCGACGGTGAGCGGCGCCGACAGGCGCGAGGCCCTGGCCTGCACGCCCTCCAACCGTTCGCCCTCGCTGTAGTGGGCGCCGAGCGGCTCGGGGGTGAGATAGACGAAGCGGCGCGGACGGCTCTCGGCGGCGAGCAGGTCCATGAGCGCCTCGACGCCGCCACGCTCATCGCGCAGCAGGGCGGGCGCTCCGTCCGGAGCGAGGCCGTCGAGCCAGAGATGGACGGGAAAGGCGCCGCGGATCCTGTCCATCCAGGCGCTGCCGATCTGGGACACCAGGATGGCGCCATCGACCACGCGCTCGCGCAGCACCAGCGCATCCTCGCGCGTCGGATCGACCAGGACGGTGGCGCAACCGGCTTCACGCACCGCGTTATCGACGCCGTGCATGTAATCCTGCGCCTGCGGGTGCGAGAGGACGCCGGTGGCGGGATCGCGGATGACGAGGCCGATCAAGCGGGTGCGCTGCCCCTTCATCGTCCGGGCCGCCAGGTTGGGCCGATAGCCCATCCGCTCGGCGATGGCCCGGATGCGCCCGGCCCGGGCCACCGTGCGCGCCGTCCGCCCACCCTTGTTGTTCAGCACCCGCGAGACGGTGAAGATCGAGACCCCGCAGGCCTTGGCGACATCATGCAGCGTCGGGGCTGGCGACATGATGGCAGCATGCCACGACCGGGAACAATTGCAATCGTTTAGACTTCTAATTTTCCCCAGCATCCCGGCGGATATTCCGCCAGCCCAGAATCCGGACCGCCGCGTGGGCGCAGTCCTCGGCGCTGGCCGTCGTCGGCAGCAGGGCGAGGTACTGGTCGAGGTGCAGCGTGCCGCCCGGCGGCACCTGGCGCAGCGGGCCCATGTGCTCGAGCTCGCTGCGGCCCTCAGGTGGGCCGTGGCGGCCGTCGTAGAGCGCGAGGTTGTGGCCGCCTTCGGGCAGGCGCTCATCGAGTGCGGGCTGGGCCCACGCCACCAGGCAGCCGGCGGCCGTGCGGTAGGCCACCCAGCCGGCCGTCGAGCGCCAGCCGACCTTCCAGTCGCTGACACTGCGCCCCGCCTGGCTGGCGATCGTGATGGCCGCATCACTCAGCACCATCGGCCGGGAATCCGGCTGGGACCCGGGCCAGAACTGGAAGCCCGACCAGGGCGAGCCGGGATCGAAGACGCGTGGGACGATCCAGGTGCCGCCTGGCTGGCAGGCGACGATGGCCCAGATCCCGACCTCGTGCGCGGCCTCGCCGGCATTGGCCAGGCCGTGGCGCACGCACAGCCACGGCTGGTCCGGGTGCAGGGTGACGCGGGTGCGCAGCGCCAGGCCGGTGGCGCTGTTGGGCTGGCTGGCGAGGGTGATGACGAGGCCGTCCTGCTCGACCGCGGCGAGGGGGCGGCGGGCCGCCCCGGCGGAGACAGCATCAGCCAGGTGCGGATGCCGGCGAAGCGCAACTCGGCATCCTCGACCAGCGCCGCATCCGCCGCTCCGGCGCGGAAGCGCACGATGCGCGGCACCGGCTGCAGCCGGATGCCGACCTCGGCCTGGGCATGGCGCAGGACGCGCAGCTGATCGGCCGCCTCGGCGGCGGGGCAGGATGCGGCCCAGCAGTTCAGGGCGATGACGATGGCAGTCAGGCGCATGGGCGGTTCCAGGGTTGCGAGGAGCTGACCGTGGAGGCCGCTGCGTTGCAGCGCCTCGAGCACGCCTCCCTCGCACCAGCCGAAGGGCTGCTGGGCAGCAGCGGCGTGCGCACGAAGCCGCTCATGGCTGACCGTGCAGCGCCTGGATCTCGGCGTCGTCCAGCGCCCGGTTCCAGATCAGCACGGATTCCAGCGCCCCGTGGAAGGGATGGCCGCCGCGCGCCTCGACCGGGGTCGGCTCCTTGGCGGGGGCGCCTGGGAAGGGCAGGTGCTTGAAGAGGACGCCGAGGAAACTGCGCCCGCCGCGGTGCGCCCCGAAGTACCCGGCCTGGTCGCTCTGAGCGACGATCGCCCCGTCCACGATCAGGCGCAGGGTCGGGGCGCGGCCGTCGAGGACGACCAGCACGCGCAGCCGCTGCCCGGGCCGCACCGGCGTCTGCAGGTGGGTGAAGGGCCAGGCTGCTCCGGGGCCGTCCTTGGTGACGTTCCAGCCGGTGAAATTCAGGGCGCCCTGCTCGAGGTAGAGCATCACCCCGCGCTGCTCGGCGCCCTCATGGTAGATCACCTGCCGGGTCGTGACCTCGGCCCCGGTGTGCAGGACCAGGCCCCAGGTCCGCGCCGCCAGGACCCGCCCGTGCAGGGCGTCGGCGAGGTGGATCTCCAACTGGTCGTCGGCGAAGCGCAGCGCGTCGCGCCCGCCGATCCGCTCCCAGGCGGGTCGCCGGGCCGCCGTCACCCCATCGACGGCATGGCGATGCGGCGAGAGGTCGGTCAAGGCCGCGGCCTGCCGCTGCCCGTCCAGCTCGACCCCGGCCGAGGCCTCGAGGCGCAGGACCAGATCGGCCTCGGGCACGGCGGTGGCGGCCTGCTCGGGCAGGCGGAAGCGCGGCGGCGGCGTGCGGACCGCCGCCTCCACGCGCAGGGTCTCGAGCATCCCGGCGGGGACCGCGGGCAGGTCGAGGCGCGCCAGCCGCTCGCCCGGCGCCAGGCGCAGGATCGTGGCGGTGGCTGCGGCCTCGGCGGCCTCCGGCGCGGCGCAGGTCCGCCGCACGGTGATATCCAGCGCCTCGTCGGCGCGGCCGGCGCGGACCAGGCCCGCCTCCGACCACAGCAGGATCGGATCGTCGCTGGCGGCATGCACCGTGCCCGCGGTCAGGACCAGGGCCGGCGCCAGCACATCGTAGGGGCCGGAGGGGCGCCCCGGCGCCGCGCTGCGCCCGATCTGCGTGCCGGGTCCGGCGGCGAGCGTGGTCCACGACTGCCGGGCGGACAGGCTGCGCACCGCCAGCGCGGCCTCGAGCCGGCCCTCATCGACGCGGAAGATCGGGACATCGCGCGGGATCGGCGGCGAGGCGGTCTGCAGCGCCCCCAGCACCTCGCTGCGGCCGCCGGCTGTGGTGGTGAGCAGGGTCGAGGCCTGTTCGCTCTTGAGGCCCAGCACCCAGAGGTCGCCGCCCTGGTTCAGCACCTTGTCACCGATCGACTCGGGATTGAGGTGGCGGGCCCAGGTGCGCTGCGCCGGCGGGGCGGTCAGCGTGGCGCAGGCCACCGACTCCAGGAACAGCGGGCCGCAGCCGGCGAAGCCCTGGTAGTTCTCCAGCAGCATGTCGCGCAGCACCAGCGGGCGGGAGCCGTGGTGGTGGATCGAGGCGAGCTTGCCGACATGCCAGAACTCATCGAGCTTGAGCCGTTCGAGGAACAGCGGATCGCTGCGTCTGCCGTCGAGGCGCAGGATCGGCAGCGCCCCACGTTCGCGGTAGAAGCCGGGGTGGTCCTTGGGCGGCTTGACCCGTGCGCCCAGCCCGAGGATGTGGGTGACGCTGTCGGGCACGGTGAGCGTGCGCTGCACCAGGTAGGCGTCGTTGGTCTTGCCGATGACCGGGAAATAGACCACCGCCGCACCGGAATCGAGGGCGGCCTGGATCGCCGGCGCATCGTCCTTGGCATCGCGCGGATCGGCGCCGAAGGTCGTCACCGAGGCCCAGGTCGCGGGGTCGCCCGGATCGCGGTAGGGCGTCTCGGCCACCGGCAGGCGCAGGGTCAGCGCCGGCGGGCCGGCGCTGACCGTCGGGGCCATGGTGTGGGCTTCCAGGCGTTCGCCTCGATGGTCGCCCAGCCACCAGACCGCCTGCCTGGCGACCAGGTCGCGCAGCACGGCCTGGCCGTCGAGGCGCAGCAGCGGCTGCGCCGGATCGGCCGGCGCCTGCCGGACCTGCGCCGCATCGAGCACGACCAGCGACGAGGGATCCTCCTGCACCAGCAGTGGCACGGTCGCGTCGTACGTGACCCGGCGCAGCGCGACCACCGGACCCTGCGGTTCGGCGCCGCGCGCCGGGCAGATGCGGATGCCGGCGCGGCCCTGGCCCGACAGCAGCAGGTATTCGAAGACATGGCCGTACCAGCTGCTGCCGATCCGCACCCCGTCCTGGAAGCCGCGGATCTCGAGGTTCTTGGCCAGATAGGGCCCGCTGTTGCTGCGCACCGCGGCGAAGCCGGCGACGCCGGCGCCGTCCTCGGCGACGAGCAGCAGGTTGCGCACCGAGGCGTCGTTGTTGCCCAGGTAGTCCAGCGCGATCGCCCCGGGATTGCCCCGGCCGGTCGAGAGGGTGAGGTCGGCGAGGTAGTTGGCGAAGCCGGCATTGCCGTTCTGCTTCCACGGCCCGAGCGAACCGGTGCGCAGCAGCGCCTTCGCCGCCCCGGCCTCGCCGAAGCCCGGCGCGCGGTCGGCCAGGCGGATGACGCTGCGCTCACGGCTCTCGCCCTGCAGCGACAGATAGTTCTTCCACACCCCGGCGCCGTCCTGCCAGGTCAGGCTGTCGGAGACCAGATAGACGCCGGCAGGGAAGTAGAGGGTGCGGCTGCCGGCGCGGAAGTCGAGGTGGTCGGCGATGGCGCGGCGCAGCGTCGCGGTGTTGTCGGTGACGCCGTCGCCGACCGCGCCGTAGGGCGGCTGGGTCACATCGATGACGCCCGACCCGGCCGGGAAGCGCACCGTGCGTCCGACCTCCTCGGCCGAGGAGAAGACCGGGAAGGGCTCGGCTGCTGCTGGCTGGGCGGGCGCCATCACCGGCCCGCGATCGGGGGCCTCGCCGCCGCAGCCGGCGATCAGCAGCGCGACGAGGCAGATCGGGAGGCAACGGTTCATGGCAGCAGGTCCAAGGCCCGCTGGTGCGCCGGCGGGCGCGGACCCGGCTGCAGCAGGACGTCGCCGGTGCGGCGCAGGTGGGCGGCGAGGCGGGCAAGCAGGTCGGCGCGCACCGTGGCCAGGGCCGGATCGTCGGCGCGGTTGCTGCGCTCGTGGGGATCGGCAGCGAGATCGTACAGCTCGACCAGGGGATGGCGGGCGCGCACCGGGTTGGCCGGCACCACCGGGCGGCAGCGCGGATGCCAGGTCTGGCTGGGATCCATGAACGAGAGGTTGGCGCTGAAGTTGAGCATCAGCTTGTGGGTCGGCGTGCGGATGGCGCGGATCGGATCGTAGAAATCGTGCCAGGTCATCTGCGTGCACAGTTCGGCGTGGCCGGGATCGCGGCCCTCGATCACCGCCGCCAGGTCGCGGCCGGGCAGCCCGGGCGGCGCGTCCAGGCCGCAGCGCGCCAGCAGTGTGGGCAGGACATCGAGGTGCGAGACCTGGGCCGCCACCTGCCGCCCGCGCCAGTGCGGGCGGGCGGGATCGTGCAGCAGCAGGCTGACCGAGGTGCCGGGATCGTAGAGGCTGCACTTGGCGCGCGGCAGGGCCAGGCCGTGGTCGGTGGTGAAGAGGACGATGGTGCTGGCCGCCGCCGGGCTGGCGGCGAGCGCGGCGAGGATGCGGCCGACCTGGGTGTCGAGCTGATGGATCGCGCCCTGCAGCTCGGCCAGCTCTTCGCGCGCCGTGGGCGTGTCCTGCAGCCACGGCGGCACGGTGATGCCGAGGCTGCTGTCCGGGGCGAGGTCGGGCCCGAGGAAGCCCTGGTCCTGGCTGGCGTCCGCCCACAGCTTCGGCATGCGGTGCGGCTCGAAGGCGCCGGCCACCAGCGCGAAGGGCCGCCCCGGTTCGGCGGCGAATTCGCCGAGGCGCTGGATCGCCAGGTCGGCTACCTGGGTCGCACGGCTGGCCCCGTCGTAGCGCTGGTAGCCGCAGCGCGCCCCGCCTGACATGGTCTCGTGGATGATGCCGATGCCGGCGGTGGTGTAGCCGGCGGCGGTCAGCAGCTGGCCGAGATGCGGCACCGCCGGATCGAGGTCAAAGCTGAACGGCGGATGGCACAGGCCGAGGACGCCGTTGTGCGCCGGATAGCGCCCGGTGAACAGGCTGGCGCGCGCCGGACTGCACTGCGGCGCGGTGCAGTGGGCCTGATCGAAGCGTACGCCCTCGGCGGCGAGGCGGTCGAGGTGGGGCGTGCGCAGGGTCGGCACGCCATAGCAGCCGAGGTGCCGGCCCAGGTCGTGGCAGTGGAGGATCAGCAGATTGGGGCGGGCGCTCATGGGGATTCCGGGCGTGGGCTGCGGGTGGACGGCGCGTCGGGCGTGCTCCAGCGCAGCTGGCGGAAGACCGCGGTGCCATCGCCCCAGGCCGCCAGGGCCGGGCGCAGGCTGAGGAAGCCGCCGAACTGGTTGTGATGGAGTCCGGAGATGTCGATGCCGAGCGGACGGCAGAGGAGTTCGCCGTCCAGGGTTCTCGCCCGGAACACCGCCTGCCGGTCCCGGCAGGAAAGTTCGAAGCGCAGACGGCGCGGAGCGGCGGGCAGGTTGGTGACCGTGTGGCTCGGCAGAAGCGCGCGCAGGCTCCCCTGCTGCACCGAGAAGCCCACCCGGCACTTCTCGTGGTAATGCAGCCAGAATCCGGCGCAGACCTGGTCGTGGAGCTCGACCTCGATGCCCAGGTCGAAGTCCTTGTCCATCAGGATCCGCGCCACCAGCAGGGGCTGCTCCTCGGTCGCGCCGGCGGGCGACAGGGTCAGCTCCCCGCGGTGCACCTGGTGGCGGCCGATCCCATCCCCGCGATGGAAGCGCCAGCGCCAGCCGAGTTCATCGCCTGCGAAATCCCCGGGCAGCCGGGATGGCGGCGTGGGCGGCAGCTCCGGGAGGGTCAGCGGCTGATCCGCCCCGCCTTCGACCACCGGCCAGCCGTCGGCGGTCCATCTGACGCGTTGCAGCAGGGTCTGGCGACCCAGGTGATAGTGATCCCGTTCGTAGGCGTGATAGACCATCCACCAGTCGCCGTCGGGCGTGTCGAAGAGGGTGCCGTGGCCCTTGCTCCACCACCGTTCGCTGGCGCTTTCCGTGTGCACGATGGGGTTGTGCGGGGAGTATTCCCACGGGCCGAGCGGATGCCTGGATCGGGCCGAGATGACCATGTGGCTGGTCGCCGGCCCCGCCGTGCCGCCCTGGGCGACCAGCAGGTGGCACCAGCCGTCCTTCCAGAGCAGCTTCGGTCCTTCCAGGCAGACGCCTTCGATGACCCAGTCCTGCGGGATCGGCCAGGCGTCGAACACCTGCATCGGCTTCCCCACCGCCTGCAGGCCATCCGGCGACAGCGTGACGGCCGTCCCGTTCGACAGATGGAGGTAGCGCGTCCCGTCGGTCCCCACGATGTGCCCGGGATCGATCCCCGGTCTGTCCAGGTTCACCGGCGCGCTCCAGGGGCCGCGGATGTCCGGCGCCGAGATGACGTGGTTGCCTCCGCCCTTGGGGGTGAAGTAGTAGATGTGCCAGGTGGACCCGCAGCGCACCAGCTCCGGGGCCCACACATCGGCGTGGTAGCGGGGCAGGGCGTGGACCAGCGGTTGCCAGTCGCGGAGGTTCCGGGAATGCCAGATCAGCAGTCCCGGGGCGTAGGTGAAGGAGGAATGGACCAGATAGAAGTCGGCGCCGTCGCGGACGATCGATGGGTCGGGATAGTCACCGGCCAGGATGGGGTTCGCTGCCATCGTGGGGCCGGAAGCGGGCGCGGAGCGGATGCTGGTCATGGGGTCCATCTGCGGTCTCGGGTCAGTAGCCGATCTGCGTCCGCTTGGCGCGGAAACGGGCGAGCGCTGCGGCATGGGCGGGATCGGCGAGCGCATTCGCGGTCTCTCCCGGGTCCGTGCCGAGATCGAACAGCACCTCGCGGTCTTGCGGATCGGCAGCATCGGCGAAATAGAGATACTTGAGGGCATCGGTCCGGATCATCAGCCGTTTGCCATCGTGCTGGCAGCAGGTGGTGTTCTCTCCCTCGAGGGCGCGGCCCTCGAGCAGCGGCAGCAGGCTGCGGCTGTCGATCCCCTCCGGCACCGGGATGCCGGCGGCTTCGCAGATCGTCGCGTACAGGTCGATCAGGTTGACATTGCGGGCGACATCCCGGCGCCGGTCCATACCGGGCGTCCGGATGACCAGGGGGACCCGGGCGCTGCCCTCGTAGAAGGTGCCCTTCTCCCAGACCCCGTGCTGGCCGAGCATCTCGCCATGATCGCTGGTGTAGATGATCAGCCACTCGTCCAGGTCCTGGCCGACCTGCTCGAGGGCCTGCAGGATCTCGCCCTGCATCTCGTCCATGGTCTCGACCAAGCCGTAATAGGCCGCGGTGGCCCGCCGGAGCGCCCGGTCGTCCACCTGGACATCCGGGCCATATTGGGTCCGGCCCAGGATGGGATGGGCGCTCCGCTGCTCTGTGAAGGGCCGCACCCGGTTGAGATAGTGGGTGAACCTGCTTTCGGCGCACAGGAATGGGTAGTGCGGAACGCTGAAGCTCACTTTCAGGAGCAGCGGCTGGTGGCCATGGGGACGGTCATACCAGGGATCGCTGAAATAGTTTTCGATGAACAGCTTGGCTCCGGCCAGGGTGATCCGGTCGTTCTGCTCGACCGGTCCGAGGCCGATCCCCGCCCGCCTGATCTCCTTCTCGTTGCTCCACTTGCCGAGGCCGGACTCGGGTTTGGCGGGCGGCTTGCCACCGCCGATCGGCGCGGCGCGGAAACGGGGCGAGACCTTGGCGTCGGGATTGATCCGCTCGATCCAGCCCTGCATCTGATCCGGCCGGCGATGATGCAGCTTGCCGCAGCAGGCGGTGTAATAGCCGTACCGGGCGAGATGGGCAGCGAAGGTGTTGCTGCCCGGTGCGATGTCGTCCTCGAACTTCCGGCAATCGCAGTTCCACGGCCAGGTGCCGCTCATCATGCACTGCCGCCCGGGCGAGCAGACCGGGGCGGCGCAGTAGGCGTTGGCGAAGACCGCTCCGCTGCCGGCGAGGCGGTCGAGGTTGGGCGTGCGGACGACCGCGTTGCCGGCGAAGCCGGCGAGGTCGGCGCGGTGCTCATCGCTCATCAGGAACAGGATGTTGGGTGGTTTCATGCGCGTTCCTCGCTCCTTCCGGGTGTGGTCGTCATCATGGCTGCAGCCCCGGCAGATCGCAGCCGCGCAGCAGCAGGCGTCCCGGGCCCATGCGGGCGCGGGCGGCGAAGGCGTCGTGGCGCCAGGTGTTGCCGGCCGCGGTCAGCCGCAGCTCGCGGCCCGGCGACTCGTTGACCAGCAGGTCCATCGGCCCGGGGGCGGTGAAGGTGTTGCCGATCAGCTGGAGGTCGCTGCGCGGATGCGCGGCGAAGCCGGCCCCGTGCAGGTGGATGCCGTTGCCGTGGATCAGCGCCCGGGAGACCTGCACGCCATCGACCGGCGTGTTGATGCACAGCAGCGGCGTGGGCTGGTCATGCAGCACGCGCACGCCGTCGAAGCACAGGTGCTCCTGCAGCGGCTCGGGGGCGCCCGGGTAGTACGAGCGGCTGTATTTGTCGTTGTCGAAGTGGATCGACAGGCCGATGCGCGGCTTGGCCAGGGTGATGTCGCGGAAGGTGACATGGCGGACCCCGGCGGTCTGGACGCCGTCCTCCTGCACCATCATCCAGGTGATGCCATCGAGGACCGCCGCGCCGGTGGCGTGGGTCGGGCGGGTCCGCGACACGAAGGTATTCCCATCGGGGTCGGCGCGCACCCGGTACAGCCGGCCTTCGGACACCACGGTGTCGGACTTCTGCACCTCCAGGCCCGGCCGCCACTCCAGCCAGGCGCCGGCGAGGATGCGGGCGAAGAAGCCGACATCCTTGTTCAGGCGCAGGTCGTGGCAGTTCTCGATGACGCCGTGTTCGATCCAGCCGAGTTCGGGATTGCCGACATCGTAGTCGTGGGCGTTGAGGGCGATGGCGTCGTCGGAGGTGCCGAAGACGCCGTTGCGGATGGTGAAGCGCCGGCCCCGGCCGAGATGGACGCCATCCTTGTGGCCGTGGATGATGACGTCATCGACCAGCAGGTCCTCGAAGGTGCAGACGTGGATGCCGTACTGCAAACGGCCGAGGTCACAGCAGCGGAAGCGCCGGATGCAGATATCGCGTACACGCAGGAAGCCGAGCTGCCCGTGCAGGCCGAAGACCATCCATTTCCGCAGATCCATCCCCGCGACCTCCAGGTGCAGGCCGTCGATGATGATGTCCTCGTCCCAGCTGCCGTCGAGCGCTCCGCGGTTGAGCAGGACATGGCTGAAGGGCCCCTGCTCATCGACCTTGCGCAGCGTCACCCCGGGACTGCAGCGCAGTTCGGTGTGGCTGCCGATCAGCACCGTCCCGGCGAGGGCGTAGGTGCCGGGGCGGGTGATGGCGATGGTGCCGCGCCGGTCGAGGGCGGCCTGCAGAGCCTGCTGGTTGACGAGGCCGCTCGCGCCCGGGGCGAAACCGGCGTCGGCCGCATCGTAGGTGGCGCTCATGGGGATTCCTCCAGCCGGCAGCCGGCGGGCAGTGTGACATGTGGGGCCAGGCCGCGTCGCGCCTCGACCGTGATCGGGCCGAGCGGGGTGGGCACGGTGCCAGCGGCCCAGTCCAGGTCGGCCAGCTGCGGCCGCACCCGCACCGTCCGCCAGCCGGGGGAAGTCGGCTGCACGCCCAGGATCTGGCGGGGCAGCAGGGCGTTGGCGGCGGCGCTCCAGCCGTGGCACAGCGACAAGGGCGAGCGAGACACGCCGATGGCGGCGCCATCGCGGTGCAGGATCTCCGGGCAGGTGGTCAGGCCGAGCCTGAGGAAGAGGCCCCACTGGGAGCGCAGATCGTCGAGGGCGGTTTGGGCGTGGCCGTGGCGGAAGCGCGCCTCCAGGGTCCAGAAGCGGATATAGGCGGCCTGCGACGGCGGCCCGCAGGCGGTGGCGGCCCGCGCCAGGATGGCGGCCGGATCGTCGGGGGCCTCGCCGGCAAGCAGCGCCGCCACCTGGCTGTGCCACGACCGGCGGGCGTGGCCGGGAGCATCGGTGTAGAGCCCAGCGGCAGGATCCCAGCAGGCCGCCAGGGCGCCCTGCCAGCGCTCGGCCAGGGCCCGTCCGGCTTCGGCCAGGTCCGGATCGTCCAGGGCCTCGCCCAGCGCCGCCGCGTCGCGGCCGGCCCACACCAGATGGCCGAGCAGGGCGCAGCGCGGCCGGTGCGGATCGTCGGCGCTGTCGTTGAAGGTGTAGAAATGCAGGCCGAGGTCGTCGCGGTCCGGATCGATGCAACGGGTCAGGAAGACGAGGGCGCGCCGGGCGGTGGGGATCAGCATGCGCACGCCCGCCGCATCGCCGCTGTGCCAGTGGTACTCGCGCAGCGCACTGACGAAGTCGGTGATGTAGTTGTAGAGGACCCACTGCGCGTGCCACGCCGGCACGCCGGGCATGCAGTCGATGGTCTGCGGATGCTGCTGTCCGCCGCCGTGCGCGGCGCAGGCCGGCAGGGCGCCGTCGTCGCGCTGGCTGGCGGCGATCATGAACAGGCTGCGCCGCGCCAGGGCGTGGTCGCCGTGCGTGCCGAGGTTGCACAGGTACTGCAGCCGGTAATCGCCCAGCCACAGCAGGCCGTCGCGCTTGAGGCCGTCCTCGTAGTAGTCCTGCATGCACAGCCGGGTGGTGCGGCTGCACAGCTCCCAGATGCGGCCGAGCAGCGGGTCCGCGCAGGCGAAGGCGCCGGGTTCGGGCAGGTCGGGCAGGCGCAGCCGCCACACCGCGTCGTCGAGCCGGCCCTCCGCGCCCGACAGCTGGGCGAAGCGGCCGGCGCGCCGCCCCGCCGTGACCAGACGGCCGGTCGCGGCCGGACCGCGATCGACCTGGGCGGTGTACCAGCGCACGGTCGAGGATTCCGCGCAGCGCGCCTCGACCTCGCTTTCGCCCCAGCGGACGGTCAGGTCGCCGGTGGCTGCGAAGCGCAGCTCGGCGTGGCCGACCAGTTCCTCGCCGAAGTCGAGCACCAGGCCGGCGGCGGGCAGCGCCAGGCCGGGTGTCCATGGCCGCCAGGCCTCGTCCGGCCCGGCGCGCCAGGCGCGCGGGCGGCGCTCCTCGAGACGGTGGGCGAGACCCAGCGCGCGTTCGGCTGCGAAATCGGAGCGAAAAGGGAAGCGCTCCAGCGGCGTCACGGCCGGATCAGATAGAGGGGGTCGCTGGCGAGGGCGCGGCCGGGCGCGGGATTGCCCATGCAGTCGAGCACGTTGGCGCCCGCGCCCAGTTCGCCCAGCGGCACACTGCCGCTCACCGTCCACGCGGCACTGATGCGCCGCCCGCCCTGGCGGAAGTGGGCGAGCAGGACGCGCTGGTCTGCGACCTGCCGCTCCTCGACGCCGTCGGGTCTGGAGCCTTCGATCAGCGCGACCATCGCGGCGTGGGCGGCGATCGCCGGCAGGGCGCTGCCGTCGGTGTCGCACAGCGAGCCGAACTGGTTGCGCAGGATGTAGCCGCCCCAGGCCTCGCTCATGGTGTGGTAGGCGACATGTCGGCGCACGTCCTGGGCGAGCAGCCACAGTGCGGGCCTGACCGTGGCGGCTGCCGCCTCCAGCACGCCGCCGCCATAGCGCGAGCGCCGTCCGCTGGCCGCCAGCCAGGTGGGACTGTCCACGGCGAAGGGGCTGCCCTCGGTATGCCACACCGGCAGCGCCTCGCCGCGCCGGTTGCGTGCCGTCGCCCAGCGCGCGAGGTCGTGCCGCCGCTCATCCAGGGCCGGCTGTCCGACCTGATACTGGTGGAAGGACAGGACATCGACGCTGCCGCCGCCGCCGGCAGCGAGGAAGCGGTCCATGAAGTCGCCGTGGCCGGCGATCACGCCGCCGATCAGCGTCACCGGCTCGTCGCGCAGCGCGGCGGCGGTGCGGGCGCAGATCTCGGCGTAGATGGCGACGCGGTCGCCGCCTGGCGGCACCTGCAGGAAGTTGATGTCCGGCTCGTTCCATACCTCCCAGTCGCTGATCCACGGCCGGAACGCGGCGACCGCCGCCCGGCAGTAGCGCTCCCACGCCGCCCAGTCGGCCGGACCGTAGCTCGCCCAGACATCATGCCGCGCCTTGTCCGGGGCCGTCGAGAAGCGGCGCGGCACGGTGTGGAGGTTGCCGATCAGGCGGAAGCCGCGCCCGGCCGCGCGCTGCGCCCCGGCGGTGGCGAAGCGGAACCCGTCGGCGCCATCGTCGGCCTCGATCCACTTGGTGTCGAGGGGCGGGTGGAGGCGCAGCCAGCGGAAGCCGGCGCGCTCGGCCAGCGCCAGCTGATGGTCGCTGAACAGCGCATGCCCGCCGAAGGGGCTGTCGGCCGGGGCCTCTGCCAGCGGCGTGAGGGCGGGCAGTACGGCATAGACGATATCGAGGCGCGGGCTGTCACGGCCGACCGGCCACAGGCTGGCGCGGAAGCCGCCCTGGGCCGGCGCGGGCAGGGTCAGCGGCGTCGTGCCGTGTCCGTCCGCGCCGATCGTCAACTGGGCTTCCAGGCGGGTCTGCTCGCGGCCCCAGGCGTCGATGACCCGGCCGTGCAGGGCGAGCGTTCCGGGCGCTCCGGCGGCGCGCAGCGTCACCTGCGGCGTCTCAGCGCGGCGGAAGGCGTTGCCCGGCACCGTGCTGTCCCAGCCCAGCGCCAGTTCCGGCGCCTGTCCGTCGAGTCGCACCTCGTCGAAGCGCCAGGCGCCGCCCTGGGCGCTGTGCAGTTCGAGGACGAAGCGGCCATCGGCGGTCGGACGCGGCGCCAGTTCGACCCGGTAGGGATGCCAGGCGTCGTCGCTGGCAGTGATGCCGGTGGCCCGGCGGGTGATGTCGGGATAGGCGTCGCCGGCCAAGCCGACTCGCAGGGCGGCCCCGGCGGTGGCCCGGGCGTGGAAGCTGACCGCCACCGGATGGCCGTAGGGCAGGGCGACGAACGAGGAGGTGATGGTGAAGCTGCTGCCGGGTGGCGTGTCCACCGCCAGCACCTGCGTGCCGTGCGGGGCCTGGGCGTCAGGCACGACGGCGATCCGCGCCCCGGTTCCGCGCGCCTCGCCGCTCCAGCCGGTCAGCCCGGCCTCGAAGGAGTGGTTGGGCAGGCCCGGCGTCGGCATCCCACCCGGCTTGGGCGCCTGCGTTGGCAGTTGACGCACGCTGACCTCATCCACCTCGCACCGGTAGGGCCCGGTCAGGGTCAGCACCAGGGCGAGGTCGTCAGTGGCGACCTGCTCGGGCAGCGCGAGGATGAAACGGTGCTGCATCCAGGCGTCCGAGGGGTCGATCCTCCGCTTGGCATAGGTCGCATACGGCGCGCCATGCTGGCGCAGGGCGAGGTCGATCTGGCGGGTATTGGCCTGGCCGCGCAGGCGCAGCGCGACCTGCACCAGGCTGCCGCCATGGATGCGCGGCAAAGGACGGATGAACTGCAGCGAGCCGCCCAGGTAGGTGGTGCAGGCGATCTCCTGGGCATGGCCGCCCTCCACCGCGATCCGGCTGAAGACCGAGGTGTTGCGCTCGCCGGCCGGGCCCTTCCACCAATCGACCCGCCGCCAGCCGTCGCTTGCGGCCTCGAAATCGCCGTCGGGGATGAGTTCGGCCCCGGCGCCCAGGTCGGGCCAGTCCTGCTGGTCGGGTTCGGCCGGTAGGGCCGGCAGGGCGATGGGTGGAGGCGGAGGCGGCCGGGTCGCGGCGGGCGGCTGGGCGTCTGTGCACGATGCGAGGACCAGGAGCCCGGCCCCCGCAAGCACCAGCATCAGGAGCGGCGGAGAACGGACAGGCAGGCGATGGCCCATGCCGGATGATGCTCCGTGGAGACAAATTTGCAACCGTTTAGAAAACGGACTCTTGCATACGGATGCGCTGGGGATGCTCACGCTGATGAGCCCTGCGCCGCACGCCCATGACCTGCCGCATCTGCCGCTGTGGGGACCCTACGGCAAGGTCTATGCCGGGGCCTCGCACCTGCCTGAGCTGGCCAGCGGCCTGCGCTGCGATCTGAGCGTGGTCAGCGGCTTCTACCGCGGACGCCACGAGGTGCCGAACGTGCTGTGGGAATCCGGCTATCGGCCGGCCGGGGCGGCACCCGACCTGTCGTGGTGGCGCTTCGAGCACCGCCTCGACGGCGCGGCGGTACGGCTGGACGCCGATTACGCCGCCTACGCCTGCGCCGGGGCCAGCGGCGTGGCGCTGCGCCTGCGCGGCGTGAACCGGATGCCCCATGCGCAGAACTTCTCGGCCAGCCTCGTGCTCGGGGCGCAATATCCGGCCCGCACGCTGGGCGATGTCTGCGCCACCGTCCCGGAACGGCTGCGGCCGGGCGTGGTCGCCTGTCCGGCCGGCGGCGCGTGGTGCTCGGCCCTGGCCTACGAGCGCAAGCATCCGGCGGTCGCCCATCCGTGGGACACCCTGCAATACGATGGCGGACGCTGGCGCGAATTCGCGATGCACGGCCTGGTTGACGGGCGCGGCACCTATCTTGAGGATCCGGGCGATGCCCTCGATCTCGTCCTGACGATCCCCGCGGCGCTCGCCGTGGCGCGGGTGCAGGTGCGGGCGCGCCTGGTGGGGGGCGGCCAGGCGACCCTCGCCGTCAGCGGGGCGCTGGAGGGCCAGGCGGTGGTGCGCGACCCCATGTGCACTGGCTCCTGGCAGGTGGTCGAGGTGGGTGGCGGGGCGCTGCCGGCCGGACCGGCGCGGATCAGGCTGCGCCACGCCGGGCCGCGCAGGCGCGTCGATCTCGATGTCGTGGCGATCGTCCCCGCCGGCACCGCCATCGTCGTCGCCGAGCGCACCTGGAATCCCGTGCCGGTGCTCAGCCCGGGGCCGGTGCCCGACAGCCTGATGGTCGTCTGGCCCGACCTGCCGGGCGCCTACGGCCTGCGCTGGTTCGCCGAGCGCAGCCGGGTGCGCCAGTGGTACGCCGACCGCCTCGATCTGGCGCTGCGCGAACGCAACCACGACCATGTCAGCCAGGAACTGCGCGGACGCGGCGACGGTCACTGGACCGAGGTGCTGATCGAACCGCTGCCCGCCGCCCCCGACAGCACGGTCGAGGCCTGGGCGACGCTGGTGCATGGCACCGGCGAGCAGGTCCTGGCGGCGCTCGCCGCGACCACGCCCGAACTGCTGGCGCAGGCGCGCCGGGCCGGTCGGGCGCGGGCCGCCAGGCTGCCCTGCCTGCCGGCCGGGGAACGCCACCAGGCGGGCGCCGAGGCGATGGCCGCCTGCACGCTGACCAACGTCACCTACCCGGTACGCACGCGCGGCGGCTGGATCCGCCACTACAGCCCGGGCAAGTGGTGGGATTCGCTCTACACCTGGGATGCCGGCTTCGTCGGACTCGGCCTGCTCGAATGCGCTCCGGCCAGCGCCTGGGCCTGCCTGGCCCAGTACCTGATGCCCGAGGGCGACGAGGACTGCGCCTTCCTCGAGCACGGCACGCCGTTGCCGGTGCAGATCTACCTGGCCCAGGCGCTGTGGAACCGCACCCGCGACCGCCAGGCCCTGGCCCGCGTCTTCCCCGGGCTGCGCCAGATGCACCGCTTCCTGGTCGGGCGCTACGGCTCCAGCGATACGGCCCGGCTGCCCAGCGGCCTGCTCAGCACCTTCTCCTACTTCTACAACAGCGGCGGCTGGGACGACTACCCGCCGCAGGTCTTCGTGCATGCCAACGGGCTCGCCCGGCAGACCGCCCCGGCCGCCAACACCAGCCATGCGATCCGCTGCGCGCGCATCCTCGCCGGCCTGGCGGCGATCCTCGACCAGCCGGCCGAGGAGTTCGCTGCCGACGCCACGCGCCTGGCCGCCGCGCTGCAGCGACATGCCTGGGACGCCGCGGAGGGCGTGTTCAGCTATGTCGTGCACTCGCCGCTGCGCCATCCCGCCAGCGGGACCAACTTCAACCACGGCCTCGACGGCGTCTATCCCCTGATCACCGGCACCTGCACCCCGGCGCAGGAGGAGCTCCTGCTCGCGCGCCTGGCTGACGAGGGCGATCTGCTGGCGCCCTGCGGCCTCACCGCGGTCAGCCAGCGCGCGGCCTACTACCGCGCTGACGGCTACTGGAACGGCACGGTGTGGTTCGCGCACAACTGGTTCTTCTGGCGCACCGCCCTCGATCTCGGCCAGGCGGATCTCGCCTGGAGCATCGCCGGGCGCGGCCTGGAGGCGTGGACGCGCGAGGTCGGGATCAGCGGCAACTGCTACGAGCACTTCGCCAACCTCGGCGGCCGCGGCGCGGGCTGGCACCACTTCTCCAGCCTGTCCTCGCCGGTGCTGGCCTGGCACTCGGCCTACTTCCGTCCCGGCCTGGTGACCGGCGGCCATCAGTGCTGGGTGCTGGAGCAGCGCGAACTGCCCGGCGGCGGTCTGGCAGCCCGCCTGCACCTCGATGGCGCTGCCGGGCGCAGTTCCTGCGTGCTGGCGACGGTCGCCCCTGGTCCGCGCCGGATCCGCTGGGCGGGCGCCGACTGCCCGGCCCGCGAGCGCCATCCCGGTTGCTGGGAGATCACCCTGCCCGCAGCGGCGACCGGCGATCTGGAGATCCTGCCGGTCTGAGCGTGCTTCGCCGGGCGGCGAATCCGGATAACGCAACTGGTTCGGCGTGCGGCGTAACACGGAGGAGGCCCCGTCGTTGCGCGACGGGGCCTCGTGAGCGAGGTCGCTATGAAGATCTACTTCGCAGCCTTGGCCTTGCCCTTCGGGTTGACGGTGCGCTCGTAGAGCCAGTAGACCTGCATCGAGAGGCAGGCGTAGGCGGTCGAAAGCACGCGGCCGGTGTCATGGCCGTGGAACTGGGTGCCCTGCCAGTCCCAGCTGCCTTCCAGGCAGCCCTCCTCGCTGCGCTGCGCGTCGGACAGCATCGGCAGCACCTGCTTGGCCCACTTCTCCCAGCGCTCGCCGCCGACCTGGTACATGCCCAGGGTGTTGTAGTAGAGGTAGTAGGTGTTGCACGGCCAGGCGGTCGGCTGGTGGTATTGCGAGACATAGTTCGCCAGCGTTTCGAGCATGATGTCGCCGCTCTGATGGCCGAGGAACACGGCGCTCATCAGGCCGACCGGGGCGAGGTCGTGGTTGGCGATGCTTTCCGGCCGGTTGGCGGCGGCGTTCCAGCCGCTGATCTCGACGTCGTTGCTGCCGGTCTTCCACACATAGCCGAAGCGGCTGATGCCCTTGTAGGGGTCGAGCTTGTCGGGCGAGTCGCACCACGGCTTGCCGGTGTTGGAGGCCTTCCAGCTCTTCTCCAGCCAGGCCTTGCTGCCGCTGATGCCCTCGCCGACCCGGAGACCGGCGACCATCGCCGACTTCAGCGCCATGACGTTCCAGCCGGTGACCGAGGCGTCGTTGCGCCCGCTGGCGTTGCCGTAGTCCCAGCCCAGGCGGTCGTAGGGGGCGCTCGCGGCGGGATCGTGGTTCTGGCGGGCGAGGATGACATCGACCGCCTTCTGGGTCGGCTCGCGCAGGGCCGGGTCGTTCGACATGGCGTAGGCCTGGGCCAGGACCATGGTGGCGATGGCGTGCTCGTAGTTGCGCTGGCCGAGCAGGCCGTCCGGCTTCTGGGCCGCGAGCAGCCAGTCGACGCCCTTCTTGACCACGCTGCGATACATGCTTGGGGTCGAGGTGTCGTAGCCGTCACCGAGGAAGCACAGCACCGCGTAGGCGGTGGTGGCGACGTCGGTGTCGCCGGACTGGTCCTTGCCCGGCTCGCACTTGGCGCCGGCCTCGGTGCAGTTGCTGAAGTAGCCATCGGCGTCCCACATGCCGTTCGGGCTCTGGTGGCGCTTGAACCAGCGCAGGGCGCTGCGTGTTCCTTCGTCGCAGATGCGCGGCGCACCGGCCGGGCCCTTGACTCCGCGCTTGCCGCGGCCGGCGAACGGCCCGCCGAACTTGCCGAGGTTCCCGCTGCCGGTGCCGATGGCGGCGAACAGGGCGGTCGAGCCCATGTCGATGTCGCTGATCGCGGCGCTGTCGCCCTTGACCATCGGGGGCAGTTCCGCCGAGGCGTCCTCCTCGCCCGGCTCCTCGATCACCAGCTGGTCGACCGGGGTGGGCACCTGGACCTCGTCGGCGACCTGCTCCAGCAGGATGTCCTTGTTGTCACTGACCGGGGTGGACTCGGTCGGCTTCGGCTTGGGCAGTTCAGGGCGGAGGACGGTGGACATCGGCGGCAGTTCGATGTCCTTCTGGTCGTCGGCCACCGTCACGTAGATCAGGGCCATCAGGGCGAGGGCGGCGGCGTGGGTGGCGGCCGAGCCGATCCACATGGCGGCGCCGACCTTGGCGTTGCCCTGCTCCTCGGGCTGCGGCAGCTGTTCGAGCTGCTCGAGCTGCTGATCGCCGGTCTCGCGGTTGTCGTGGATGTCGTTCATGGCCAGTCCCTCCGCCATGCAAAACGGCAGCCGGGGGTATCGGGTTCACATCTGGTGAGCATAATCGGCATGAACCTTCCGCGTTGCGGTCCGTTGAGCCGCACCCCCAGCCCGCCTTGTGCGTTGGTCCGTGCCGCTAGCGTGCACCGACCATGCTCGACGCCTACCGCACCGCCGCCGCCGAACGCCAGAAGCAGGGCATCCCACCCCTGCCGCTCGACCCCAAGCAGACCGCCGCCGTCTGCGTCCTGCTCGAGCAGGCCTCTCCCGACAGCGCCGAACTGAAGGCGCTGCTGTTCGAGCGCGTCTCGCCCGGTGTCGACCCCTCGGCCAAGGTCAAGGCCGAGTGGCTGGGCAAGGTCGCCCATGGCGACACCGCCAGCCCGGTGATCTCGCGCGAGGATGCCATCCGCGGCCTCGGCGCCATGCTCGGCGGCTACAACACCCCATTCCTCACCCGCGAGCTCGATGGCCCCCATGCCCAGCTCGCCGCCGACCAGCTGGCACGCATGGTGCTGATCTTCGACAACTTCGCCGTGGTCGCCAAGCAGGCCGCCGCCGGCAACGCCATCGCTGCCAAGCTGATCCAGCGCTGGGCCGCCGCCGAATGGTTCACCTGCCGGCCCGAGATGGAGCGCGAGATCAGCGGCGTGGTCTACAAGATCGCCGGCGAGACCAACACCGACGACCTGTCGCCGGCGCAGAGTGCGGTTACCCGTCCCGACATCCCGGCCCACGGCCTGGACATGTACAAGACCAAGGATCCCGGCTGCATCACGACGCTCAACGCATTGCGCGCCAAGGGCGAGCGCCCGATCATCGTCGGCGACGTCTACGGCACCGGCTCCAGCCGCAAGTCGGCGACCAACTCGGTGATGTGGTACACCGGCCGCGACATCCCGGCGGTGCCGAACAAGCGCACCGCGGCGTTCCTGCTCGCCGGCATCATCGCGCCGATCTTCCTCGACACCTTCCGCGACGCCGGCGGCATGGCCTGGACCTGCGACGTCAACCAGCTCGCCACCGGCGACCGCATCACCATCCGCACGCGCACCGGCGAGGTGCTGAAGAACGGCGCCGTCATCGCCACCGGGAAGATCAAGTCGCCGACCGTGTTCGACGAGTTCCGCGCCGGCGGCCGCACCAACCTGATCATCGGACGGGCGCTCACCTGGCGCGCCTGCGACCACCTCAAGGCCGCTTACCCGGCCAACTTCGCCAAGCCGCAGCTGCCCAACGACGACGGCCAGGGCTACACCCTGGCGCAGAAGATGGTCGGCCGCGCCTGTGGCGTGCAGGGGGTCCGCCCCGGCATGAGCTGCGAACCCAAGGCCACCACGGTCGGATCGCAGGACACCACCGGCCCGATGACCGCCGACGAGCTCAAGGAGCTCGCCTGCCTGACCTTCGCCGCCCCGCTGGTGATGCAGAGCTTCTGCCACACCGCCGCCTATCCGACCGCCAAGGATGCGAAGATGCACCGCTGGCTGCCGGAGTTCATCGTCGAAAGGAACGGCGTCGCCCTGCGTCCCGGCGACGGCATCATCCATTCCTGGCTCAACCGCATGTGCCTGCCCGACACGGTCGGCACCGGTGGCGACAGTCACACCCGCTTCCCCATCGGCATCAGCTTCCCCGGCGGTTCCGGCCTCGTCGCCTTCGCCGCGGCGATCGGCTACATGCCGCTCGACATGCCGGAATCGGTGCTGGTGCGCTTCTCCGGCACGCTGCAGC